>JBIOJM010000227.1:0-16789 GCA_044450785.1 Isosphaerales bacterium | reverse complement strand
GGTTGGACCAATCCTCGTCGTTTCGGTGACGTGTGGTTGGGCCTGTGGCTCTGGAAGTTTCTCCACCTCGACGAGATCGTCGACCGTCATTTGCCGCAGGGGAAGGAGACGATTCGCCCGGCTGATATTGTGGCGATCGAGGTCATCAATCGCTTGTGCGGCCCCTGCAGTGAGTTTGCCTTGGCCGAGCATTGGTATACCTCCACGGCCCTGGAAGACCTGCTGGGCGTGCCCGACAGCGCCGTGACCAAGGATCGCTTGTACCGGACCTTGGACCGTTTGCTGCGAGCCCAAGAGGCGATCGAGAACAATCTCAAGGAGCAGTTTGGGACCTTGTTTCAGCTCGATTACGACCTGTTGCTCTACGACCTGACCAGCACGTACTTCGAGGGCTTGGCCGAGGAGAACGACCTGGCCCGTCGCGGTTATTCCCGCGATCACCGCAGTGACTGCAAGCAGATCGTACTGGCGTTGATCGTGACGCGGGAGGGCTTTCCCCTGGCCCATTTGACATTCGCAGGTAACACCCAGGATCTTCAGACCGTCGAGACCATCGTCAAGATGGTCGAAGCGCGGTTCGGCCGGTCGCAACGGATCTGGGTGATGGACCGAGGCATGATCAGCAAGGAGACCCTCAAGCTCCTGAACCAATCCGACCGGCGTTATCTGCTGGCCACGCGGCGCGGTGAGTTGGCTTCATTCGCTGAGGAACTGCGCAGCGGTGGCTGGCAGCGGTTGGAAGGCAACGCCGATGTCGAAGTGAAGCTGCTGAAGCGGAGGAAGGTGCATTACCTTCTGGCCCGAAGTCGGCCACGGCGTCAGAAGGAGCGGGCGATTCGCCGCCGCCAACGGCGCGGCCTGGCCAAGGCCTTGCAGAAGCTCCAGCACCGAATCGCGAGTGGCCGTTTGAAGAAACGCGACAAGATCCTCGAGTGCGTCGGTCGGCTTAAAGGTCGCTTTCCCAAAGCGCGAATCTTTGTGACGATCACGGTCGACAAGGGCAAGCACCCTCAGTTGAGTTGGACCTGGGACCTCGCGAAATTCCGCGCAGCCTTGAGGGCGGACGGCGCCTACCTGTTGCGAAGCAATCAAGGGGGCTGGACGGCCGCGGAGTTCTGGGAGACCTACATCCAGTTGACGGTGGTGGAGCGCGCCTTCCGGGTGCTCAAGAGCGAGCTCTTGCTGAGGCCGGTCTGGCATCATTACAGCGGTCGGACTCAGGCGCACGTGATGGTTTGCGTGTTGGCTTACGCTCTCTGGAAGACACTGGATCATCTGGCCAAGCAGGCAGGCTTGAAGACGGAGATCCGTAAGCCCGACCTGCAGCGGCCCAGATCGTCGCCCAAGCCTCGGCCGATGACGCCCGAGACGATCCTCCGTGAGCTGCGCCAAGTCGAGATCGGCGACATTCTGCTGGAAACGACCGATGGGCAGGAACTCGTGCTTCGCCGCGTCTCCCGTCCGAAAGCCGAGCCGGCGCGAATCCTGGAAGTTTTGGGGCTGAAGCTACCTGAACGATTGAGTGAGGATCGGCTTTTGTAGTGAAGACCCGGCACCCAGAGGTGGGAGTTTCCGGGGAAATCCGCGTCTGACAACCATCAGCTGCGCAACTCAGGTTAGCTTGCTTAGCCGCGAGACAAAACGAGTGATTCTTGCGTTCGACTAACAGACTCGCTCCGACCCCGTACCCCAGCACTCCGCTGGGTTTTTTTGTCCCGTCACTCTTCTCCAATCGACCCTTCAGAAAAGGAAGAATGCATGGAAACGAAGATTCCAACCCACGACCAGATCCGCGAGACGTTTGCCAGCGTGCGGGGCCTGGTCCAGCGCAGCGACCTCTGCCTCGATGCCACGATCGACGACTACCCGATCGGGCGTCGCGACCGGGGCCAGTGCCGGCTCCAGGTCGAGCATGCCTCTGGCAAGGGCTACAGGACCGTCAGGACGACCACCAACAGGGCTGGGCGGTGGTGTGCTCCCAAGAAGAGCACGTACCGCAACAGCGTCACGGTGGTCGTCCGCGACTACGACGAGGAGCACCAAGTCTGCTGGTTGTCCGTGGGCAACCCGGCTGCCCAGTGGGGCGGCACTCACGTCGCGATCCAGTACGCCAACGGCGAGGGCTTGTCCCTGGCCAAATGCTGGCGGAATGACGCGCCGCGCCGTCAGCCCCACACGTACACCACGACCTGGACCAAGTCCAAGCTGAGCATCACCGGGGCCGGCGTCGAGACCGGCGAGCCAACCCAGGAGAAAGAGACGCACACGCTCGAAGCTGACTCGCCCGAGGAGATCGCGGCGTGGGACGTGTGGGTCGAGGAGCTGTCGACCGTCCGCGAGATGTGGCTCGACGTCTGGAAGGGCGCCGTGGTCACGACCGAGCAGGCCCTCGCTCAGGGCTATTTCTGAACCGTCACCAGGGCCACGGACGGCCCACAACCAACTTACAGGAGTTTCCCTTGTCAACAGAAACTCAGTCCATCCTCGGCGAGCCGATCAGCAAAGCGGCCATGCTCCGCCAGCTTGTTCCTGGCACCAAACTGACGCTCGTGAACACAACTCCGCTTGGCAATCCGCTGCACAAGCGCCGAACGGTTCACAAGGTCACCAACCATCACCTGGTGGTCCACGTGGACGACAAGCCAGATCGTCCTCTCAGCTACCTGACGTTCTCGGCCGGCGACAAGTTCTACGTGAGCGCAACCGGCTTCACGGTCGTCTCTGACGTCACCGTTTCGTACCTGTGGGGCCACCACGAGAACGCGCCCGGAGGAAACCATGAGCAATCAGCACACTGAGGAACCAAGGATCGTCGCGGCATCGCCCGTGATCCACGAAACGGGCATGCTGGCTTATCGAATTGTGATCCGTGACCTGGGCGACCAGCACGTCGTCCATACCCAGATCTTCGAGCCCGGCAAGGAGCCCTGGTATCACCAGGGCGATTACTTCCCCAAGGGCTTCGGTGCGCCAACCGCCCCAGAGTCCGACTCGGAGGCGCTGCGCAAGGCTTGGGTTCGTTTTGAGGAGCGGGCCCGGCGCTCGCTGCGCATGGAGCCGCCGCCGGCCAAGCGGCTGGCCGAAGTGGCGGACATCGCCGAGTCGATCATCAACACCCTCCTGCCCGATGACGAGGACGATTGCCGAGACTTCATCGGCGACGACTATCAGCTCCAGTCGGACATCGAGACCTTCGAGCAGCTCACCGGCAAGGTGATCCAGCCCGAAGATGACGAACCCATCTTGGGTGACGAGATCGAGCTGGAGGACATCGAACGGTCACTCTGAGCGGGCAAGCGCCTCGCCCCGGTCGCGCTGCGATGGCCGCTCATCGTTCGCGGAGATTGTCGACGCGAGTCAAGTCGGCTTTGTGATAGCAGTCGGACAGGAAACAACTGCTTCCGAAGTTCGCCAATCTGAGGTGCATACTCCTGCACGAAGGCGGATTGCGCATTGCCCCGTCGGACCGCGACGGTCGCCGTCCGGTCAGGCTGGACGCTGGACAGAGCCCGATCGTTCGGCCACTATCAATGAAGGTTTCAAGACTGATCGACGGGACTCTCCGACGAAGGGGAATCGGTTGCGATGAACGGGCGGCGCGTCCTGGTGATCGGGTCCCAGTGCAAGAACTTCAACCACCTGAGCTTCCTGCCAGACGTCGCTCAACGCCTCCACGCACAGCTTATAGCTCCGGGTCCTGGGGAATGCATCGGTGCGGAGGTCGGTGATCCGCCCGGTTTACTCCTCGACCCGACGGTGCAGCAAACCACGGCAGCGCTCACGGCTGCCGTCGACACAGCAGCGACTTCGGGTGATTTCTTGATTCTCTGGTATATCGGTCACGGGGATTTCGTCAAGGACGACTTCTTCCTACTCCCGACCGACGCGGTTTATCCGCCAAACTTGCTCGGGGCCGTTCCGTTGATCGCGTTTCTAAAACATCTCAATGTCGAGGCTCTCCCCGGTCTCATCCTGGTGCTCGACACCTGCCATTCTGGGACCGCGACTTACAATGCCGCGGAGAGTTGGGTGCGACCGCTCGAAGGCCGGCTTCGTTTCGAGGTGCTCACCGCCACCGACTACCAGCCTACGGCCAACGCCTGGTTCACTCGGTCGCTAATCCAGTTGCTCGAGCGAGGCGATCCCGCGGCCCCCGATCAGCTCCGTTGCGAAGACGCCCGTAAATGGGTCGTCCAGGCTCAGCCGCGGCTCGCTCCGCAGCGCTCCGCCCATAACTCCGACGAGCATTTCTACCTCGGCCGCAACAGCAGCAAGGTCCCCGGCGACGTGTTCTGGAAAGACAGTCCCGACCGCGCTCAGATCCTCGAGCAGACGGAGTATTACCAGCCGACGGCCGGACTGGCCGAAGTGGTCGCGGCTAGCCAGGCCCACCGGAGCGTGATCCTGACCGGCGAGAGCGGCGTGGGAAAATCATCCCTGGCCGCGGCGCTTGCCCGTCCCGAGATAACCCAACGCCTCGTCCCGCCCGGCTTTGTGCACGCCGTGGCGCTGCTGGGCGGCACGACCAACCTCCGCAATCTGGCGGTCGACGTGGAACACCAGCTCCGGCACTCCGTCGCCGGGTTCGCAGGTGCCGTCGAGGAGTTCCATCGAAGCGTGACTCGCGCCGAGCGGGAGAAGCTCGACTTCCTCAGCCAGATGGTCTTGCGTACCCTGGATTACCTCGACAGCCGGCCCGTGGTCCGGGTCGTCCTCGATGGGCTCGACCAGCTTCCGGACGGCACGCGCCGCCAGTTGCATAGCGTCCTCGGCGCGAGCCCGGATCACCTGCGGCTGATCATGACCGCGCGGGACGACACCCCCGATTGCCCGGACGGAGAGGTCATTCACGCCCGCCGGACAGACCGCACGGTCCTGGGTCATTACCTGGAGGAGCGTGGGATACCGGAGGACACCCGAGCGGCGATCCTCGACCGGGCACAGGACCACTGGCTGATCGCTCAGCTCCTGGCCGATGCCGTCCTGGACCAGCCGGGGCTCGATCTGGCCCGCCTCCCGGGGACGGTCAATGAAGCTTACGAGCTGCGACTGGACCAGGCGGGCGCCGCGGAAGGCTGGCAGACGCGGTTCCGCCCGGTGCTCGGGCCGCTCGCCGTCGCCGGGAACGGCCCAATCTTGCCACTGGCCTTGCTCGTCCGAGCGATCGCGGCGCTAGGGGGACCTTCGGATGACCGGGGAGTGCTCGACGTTCTCGGCGGCCTCCGCGGCCTGGTCGCGCGTCGCGATCCGGGCACAGCCGACGCGCACTTCGGCCTTTTTCATCCCACCTTGGCCGAATACCTCCTCAGCGCCGACGCCACGTCGGCCGGCTTCGCGATCGACGCCGAGGGCGCACACCGGGCCCTTGCTGTGGCGATCGACGCCCTGGCCCCCGCATCCGACCACGAGGTGAACGACTCTCTTCACCGTTACGCCTTTCTCCGCGAAGCGGACCACTGGTGGGCTCTGGGTGAGTTCGACCGGGCCGTCGAGCGTCTGAGCAAACGTGAATCGAACTCCCCGAGGGAGAATCTCGACCGCTGGCGGCAGTGGCATGCCAGAATCTTGGACCAGTTGGGCTGCGACCACCCCAACACCCTCGCTGTCCGTAGCAACATCGCGAGGTGGACCGGCGACGCGGGCGACGCGCGTGAGGCGCTGCGGCTGTTCCAGGCCCTACTGCCGGACCTGGAGCGGGTACTGGGTCGCGACCACACACACACCCTCATCACCCGCAACAACATAGCGGGCTGGACCGGCGAGACGGGCGACGCGGGGCAGGCACTGCGGCTGTTCCAGGCCCTACTGCCGGACCGGGAGCGGGTGCTCGGCCACGACCACCCCGACACCCTCACCACCCGCAATAATGTCGCGCAATGGACTGGCAAGGCAGGCGACGCGCGGGAGGCGCTTCGGCTGTCCAAGGCTCTGCTGCTAGACCGGGAGCGGGTGCTGAGCCCTGAAGACCCCGAAACCCTCATCACCCGCAACAACATAGCGGGCTGGACCGGCGAGACGGGCGACGCGGGGCAGGCACTGCGGCTGTTCCAGGCCCTGCTGCCGGACCAGGAGCGGGTGCTGGGTCGAGACCACCCGCACACCCTTAACACCCGCAACAACATCGCAGGCTGGACCGGGAAGACGGGTAACGCGGCGGAGGCGGTGCGGTTGTTCCAGGCGCTGCTGACGGACCAGGAGCGCGTGCTGGGGCGCGACCACCCCGACCACCTCGATACCCGCAGCAACTTCGCGAGCTGGACCGGACTCACGGGCAACGCGGCGGAGGCGCTGCGGATGCTCCAGGCCCTGCTGCCGGACCAGGAGCGCGTGCTGGGGCGCGACCACCCCAACGCGCTGAATACACTCGGTCACCGCGGGGTTTGGACCATCCGGAATGGCGGCCATGATGCCGGATGCCAGCGGCTACGCGAGGGGCTCTCCCGCGCCGCGGCGCGATTCGGCCCGGACCATCCGACAGTGCGGATGTTTCGAGACGAGATCCGACAGCGCGCCTGCGGGGAATCGTGACCGGGCTCTCTTCAGACCAGCGCTTCACCGATCGCCTTTCCCACGGTTTCCTTGCCGAGGTAATAGCAGGGATTGTGGGGGTCAGATCCGTTGTCCACCAGGACGCCGTCGAAACGCGACGATTCGGGGCTGTCATGGGTGAAGAGTGGGCAGAGGTCGGGCTCGGCGGCGACGACGTCGTCGCGATCGGCGACGTTTGTCCATCGGACCACCCTCGGCGGGAACGACGGCGGCGGCCGGAGACGGTCGGTGACGATCGTCCGCAGACCCAATGGCGAGCCGAGCGTGAGAAGCAGGGGCAGCGGCTGCGTCAGCCGGTGCGCGCACTCATAGGCCACCACAGAGCCGAGCGAGTGGCCGACGATGACCCGGGTGTCATCCTGAACCAAGTCGAGCACCCGCTGCTGTGCCAGCGTACGAATCAACTCGTCGGACAGGTAGCGAGTGACCTGCATCAACGCCGTGCGGACGAACCGCTCGGCAACGGACATGCCCACGCGGGCGAGCCAGGAGTTGCGGGCTAGCGTTCTCAGGATCTGGCGTTTGATGTTACCAATGCCTTGAGCCTCGACTTGTTCCGGATTCCGGGCGAGGTCGAGCGCGAACCGGGCCTGAGCGCCATCGGCGCTCGACGCTGGGGCGCGCTCGGCGATCCGCTCGAGCCACTCCAACGCCAATTCCTCAGCGAAGCTCTCCTGCTCTGGGTCCAATTCGCCGAGGTCGAGGCTCCCGCCCTGCTGGTCGGGCGTTCGGAAGAGGTCTCCGTAGTAGGCCGAGCGGCTCTCGATCGCGTCGGGGCGGGAGCGCGGAGGCCAGAGGCGGTCAGCGAGGTCTGTTCGGCCCGCCAGGCGGACGCCCCCCGCAAGCGCCGGTAGCCATTCGGCCTCCACACCGTCGGGCGTCAACTGCTCGTTGTCAATCCCGTGGACCAAGATGATCGTAGCCATCGATCGGGCTCCAGCGATGATTGATCGGCGCGGTGGCCTCGGCATGTATCGCAGCGAGCATTCTATCCGAGGCACGTGACGGGTTGAAGCTCCATCGATTGATAGTGCCCTTCCCGCACGAGATCACGCAACGCGGGCGACGGTCCAGAAGAGCCTGGGCCACGGCAGTCTCCAGACGACGGCGATCTACCTCAAATTCACCGACGTCCATGTCCAGGACGAGTTCGAGCGCAGGTGGTGAGAACGGCCCACACGCTGGCTGTTCAGCAAACTGGACGGCTTAGCGTCGTTTTCTGTTCCGATGCTACTGGAACCGCCAGATCAGACGCACTTCGACCTAGGTGACACCCAAGTCATTGATTTAGGTTTCGACCCTTTCCCCCACCCGGCAAGCGCAGACGCTGCGCTCGCTGGTTACAGGAGTTCCTCACCCCATGTAACTCACGGAGCCCGTGATGCCAACATTCCACCTTGTCGTCGACGAGGTCGTGCCGGTCGCCAGCCACCGGTTCCGCGTCCGGGTCTGGCGCCGCGCCGACTCTCAACCCATCGTGCTGCTCTCACAGGTCCAGGGCGACGTGCCGCCCGACTGGTGCAGCAGCCAACTCGCCAACCTCGTGCTCAGATCCTTCCTGGGCTACTCGGCCACGATTCCCACCTTCTATGAGCTGAGCCGCTGGGACGGCCAGACCCGGGCGTTCCGGGTCAGCTACGACACCGTCGGCTTCAACTTGCGCCCGATCCTCGTCAACCCACGTTACGACCCATTGGACCCGGAGGTGATCGAGCACGTCTTCGGACGTATGCCCGACACACTCAACTGAAAGGAGCACCCCTGATGGCGCGTCTCGCATCGATCCTCAAGCAGGGCTTCTACCCTGCGCCCCCGGAGGCGATCGCTGGTATCCTCCGGCACCTGAGAATCCCTGACCCGCCTCCGGATCAGAGGTTCAAGGCCGAGGATGTCAACGTCCTCGACCCATGCAGTGGTGAAGGAAAGGCCCTCGTGCAGCTTGCCGAGGGCCTTGGTGTTTCACCGGGCCACGTCTTCGCGGTCGAGCTGAACGCCAGCCGGGCCGCCAGGATCGCAGAGGCTTACCCCGACGTGCGGTTGCTCGGCCCGTGCAGCTTCGAGGCGACCCGCATCACGCGGCACTCGTTCTCGCTGGTGTACTTGAATCCGCCATTTGACGGCGAGTTCGGCCGCTCAGGCCGCGAGGAAGTCACGTTCCTTCGTCAGGCGGTCGACCTCCTGGTGCACGGCGGCATCCTGGTCCTGGTCTGCCCCGTCAGCCAGGTTTTCGGGAAGAGTCAAATGTGCGAGCTGCTCGACACGTGGTTCGAGCAAATCGAACTTTATCTCTTCCCCGATCACTGCCGGACCTACAACGAGTGCGTCGTGTTCGGCCGTCGTCGCAAGACGGCTCTGACGGACGCGCTGATCCTCCAGGAAGGCATCCTGACGGCCCGCGGCATCCGTCGATGCTCGGCCGCACCAATCGCCAGGCTCGCTCGCCTCGGCGAACCGCAGTTCCTCCGATGGCGCTATTCTGAACCCGACAGCGCGTCTCGCAAACCCGAGCTTGACACGTGGGAGCTGCCATTCTCCTTGGCTCCCAAGCGGTTCCAGAAGACCGCCCGCACCGAAGAGGAACTGGAATACGGGCTGGCTCGCTCGCCACTCTACGATGCGTTGCGCCAGCGGACCCTCTCGCCGCTCAAGCGGCCTCCGCTGTCGCTCAACAAGGGCCATACCAGCCTGCTGCTCCTTACCGGCATGCTCGACGGGTATGTCCCCAGCTCGCCGCCCCATGTCGTGCGAGGTTTGACCTCGAAGGTGGAAAAGCTCCACCGCACCGAGTGCTACGAAACGCCGAGCGGCGATGCCGTCACGAAGCAGGTTTTCTCGGAATCGCCGATCCCGATCGTCAGGGCCGTCTGGTCCGACGGGATCATCCGGACGTTCTCCGACCAGGTCGGGGACGAGGACGTTGAGATCGAGGTCGAAGAACCAGAACTGGAGGAAGAATGACCGCACCAGAAATGGCCCGCGTGTACGGCTACATCCGGGCCTCGACGGACAAGCAGATCGCCTCGCCAGAGACCCAGAGGCAGATCATTGAGGACTACGCCAGGCGCCTCGGCCGCAGCGTCGATGGCTTCTTCATCGATCCTGCTGTGTCGGGCAAGAAGTCCCTGTTCGACCGCGAGGCCGGCAAGGAACTCTTGCTCATCCTCAAGAAGGGTGACGGGGTCATCGTCGCCCGTCTCGATCGCCTCAGCCGCTCCTTCATCGGCTTCGCCCGAATCCTGGAGTTCTGGCTGAAGCACAAGATCACCATGCATCTGTGCGACATGCCGGGCGGCGTCTTCGATCCCGACAACCCCATGAGCGAGATGCTCATCGGCATGTTGATCGTCTTCGCCAACTACGAGCGGAGGCTGATCAGCGTCCGTACCCGCGAAGGGCTCCAGGCCCGCAAGCAGCGCGGCGAGAAGTATTGCCGCTGGGCGGAGTACGGCTGGCGCTGGGAGAAACGCTTCGACTCTGCGTTGAAGAAGGACGTCAACGTCAAGGTCGTCGATGACGGCGAACGCGCCATCATGGCCAAGTGCGTCGAGCTGCGGGCCGCCGGCTGCTCCCGCGACCGCATACGCCAAACCCTGAACTACGAGTTGAAGCTCCGCACCCGGCTGGGCGGCCACTGGACCGGCAGCCGGATCGACTTCCTGATCCAGCAGGGGCTCCGGCTCATGGCTCAGACCGTGAACGGAACCAGGGAACTCCTCGCCTCGGTGGACGAGGAGGAAGAGTACGACAATCTCGTTGTGTTGGAGGATGAAAGCGATGACTGAAACCCAGACCAGACCCCGTCTACAAGGCCAGTTCGAGTGGTCCGACGCCAAGTCGATCCACATCCAGGCCCGGTTCGACAGGGTGGCGCTGCACGAGAACAGGCTGGCGTTCATCAGCCTGGTGGCGTTCAGCCAGGACGTCAAGGCGATCCGGGCCGCGTTCGCAGCCGGGCTCGACAGCCCCATGCGGCTCAAGAACGTCACTCTCTCGAAGGACGACGATTCCACGGTGCCAGGCTCTGTCTGGCCGTCGCCCGGTGGCTACCGGATCGATGCTCACCGGCTCGGGTTCGGGTCGATCCACGCCCTCTTCATCTGCCGCCAGCAAGGCTTCCTGCCCAACGACAGCGATGACGCGCTGTGGCAGGAGCTGAAGCAAGAGCGGTTCACGACTCCTCTCCTTCGCGGCTGGCTCCCCCACGTCCGCAAAGAGCTGGAGATCAAGAACCTGCTCACCCGCTGTCACACCCTCGAATGCACCTGCTGCATCCTGACCGCCACGTCCGCCGACCTGGACTCGATCGTCGAGTTCGGGCTCAAGAACAGCATCGTCAAGATCGAAGGAGAGCAAAGCTGATGAACAACCTGGACCAAATGACCATCGACGACTACTTCCGCGAGTTCTCGACCTTCCACGTGAAGAAAGCGACCGAGCTGCTTCAGCCGCTGCACGTGCCGGGACAGGACCCGCTCCCCGACTTCTCCGACATGACCCGCCAGCCGTTCGAGCCCCAGGCTCACGTGATCGCGGCGGCCATCAAGATGCTCGACGCCACCCGCCGCGGCATGATCGTCTCAGAATGCGGAACTGGAAAGACCGTCATGGGGATGCTGACCATCCACCAGCATGCCCAGCGGTCGGTCCGGCGGGGGGGCTGCAACGGCAACTACAGGGCGATCGTGCTCTGCCCGGATCACCTCGTCAAGAAATGGAAGGCTGAGCTGGAGGAGACGATCCCAAACGTCAAGGTGACGATGTTCGATGTCGCCGGCAAAGGGTGCAAGCACCTGATCACCGACATGAACCGGCTGTACGACCGGGTGCGGGGTCCCAACGGCCGCTGGAAGAAGCCGCAGGGGGCCGAGTGGTACATCCTCGGCCGCGACCAGGCCAAGTTCATGCCGGCCCGCTCCGGCCTGGGGAACAAGCGGGTCGGCTTCGGCCGCCGCGTCTTCGAGGCTGGCTCGTCTCGCCGGTTCCTCGTCGAGGTCCAGGATGAGAATGGGAACAAGAAGCGGGTGGTCGCCCGGCGGTGGGTCTGCCCGTCATGTGGGAAGCCGGTCGTGGACAAGAACGGCGCTCCGATCAACGTTCCTGGCTCGTCGAAGCTGATGACCTGCGACGGCAAGTTCGGCCGCGAGATCCCGGAACTGGACCGCAAGGAGTGCGGGCTGGATCGCTCGCAACATCGGAAGCAACTGGTTGAGATCCCGGCCGGCCGCGTCGTCGAAACACACGGCAAGCGCTGGCGTGTCTGTGAGTGCAAGGAGCCCCTCTGGCAGTTCACCGCCAAACCGAAGCGCTGGCCGCCGGCCGTGTTCATTGCGAAGAAGATGCCCAAGGCGTTCACGTATCTCATCATCGATGAGCTGCACGAGCAGAAGAGTGACTCGTCCGGGCAGGCGACGGCCTGCGGCAAGCTCATCTCATCTACTCGATACTGTCTGGGGATGACAGGCACGCTGATCGGCGGCTACGCGAACCACGTGTTCCCGCTCTTGTTCCGCATGTCGGCCGAGCGGCTCCGGGAGGAGGGGTTCGAATGGGCAAAGGACGTAGCCTTCACCGAGAAATACGGTCGGATCGAGCGGATCGTCACCACCAAGGAATCGGCCGGGGAGCTGACCCTCACGACCTCCAACCGTTCGATGCGGCGCGATCGATCAGGCCGATCGGAACGCCGGCGCCCCGTGCCCGGTGTGATGCCCGCGCTCTTTGGCCGTCACCTGATCGACAAGGCAATCTTCCTGGCCCTGGAGGATATGGCGGACAACCTGCCGAAACTCCGGGAGTACGTGGGCGGGCCGCCTCAGCCCGACTATGACGACGGTGACCACAGGTTTCACATCGACTGTCGGATCTCGATGGCGCCCGAACAGCAGCGGGAATACAAGCGGGTCGAGGAAATCCTGGTCGGCACGTGCCGTGAGCTGCTTCAACGCGGCTCTATGAAGCTTCTCGGGGCAATGCTGGTCACGCTCCTGGAATATCCCGATCGTCCTTGGGACTGGACGGCCCCCACGGACAACAAGGACCACCTCGCGGTCGGCTACTGGAAGACAGGCAGCAAGACCGAGAGCGACTGGGAGGGGGTCGTGCAGCCGGCGTCGCTCAGCCAGACGCTCGTCTATCCCAAGGAGCAGGCGCTGCTCGATATCTGCCGCCGCGAGGTCCAGGCCGGTAACCAGGTCTGGGTCTACTGTCAGATGACGGGCAAGCGTGACATCCAGCCGCGGCTCAGGCAGATCCTCGTCGAGGCTGGGTTCCGGATCGCGATCATGAGGTCGAGGTCGGTCAAGACCAGGGACCGTCTTGACTGGATCGAGAAGGAAGGCAAGCGGGCTGACATCGTGATCTCTCATCCTCAGTTGGTGCAGACCGGGCTCGACTTCTTCGGGAAGAAGCCGGGCAGCCACAACTTCAACGCAATCGCGTTCTACGAGACCGGCTACAACCCCTTCACTATGCAGCAGGCAGCTCGCCGTGCCTGGCGGATCGGCCAGAGTAAGGACTGTCGGGTCTACTATCTGCACTACGCCGCGACGATGCAACAACGGGCGATGGCCTTGATGGCTCGCAAGATGGCTGCAATGATGGCACTTGACGGCCGGTTGAGCGTCGAGGGCCTTGCCGGCATGGCCGACGACGAGTCCGCCGCGATGGCACTGGCCCGGTCAATCAGCGACGCGATTCCCTCTGCCGACATCCAGCGAAACTGGGTCAAGGTCGCCTCGAATCGGAAGCCGGCATCGAGCCCGCTAGTCTCCTTCGGCCAGGCCCTGCTCGAAGACGAGCCGATCGACGGCCTCGACATCCTCGACATCCTCGCCATCGAGCCGCACCTGATTGCCCAGACGATCCTGGATTCCCAGGACGAGACCGACGAGACCACCGTGTCCCGGGATGTCCTCGCCCGCATGTTCGACGACTTCTACAGCATCACCGACGAGGAGTTGGCTGACCTCTGCACCGCATGACCGGTGAGCCGTGGCGTCCCACGGCATAACGATGTGAGATCTAGCTGTCTAACCCAGGACGAACGCGCCCCAGGGATGGGGCCTTACCCCTCTCTCCACGGCAATTCGTGGGTTTGCTTGAGACGACATGGGACTGGGCGGAGGCCACTGTCACGGTTTATGGAAAGCCGAGAGTGCCAGCCGGAGAACTATAGAAGTTGAAAAACCTGCCCAAACGAGGCGGTCAGTCAGCAAGCTGACAGGCGTGCTTTTTTCGTTTGGCTCAAGGATGTCACGTCCGAGCTGAGGCTGAGCGAGCTTGACGTCACCGCGGTCGAGGTTCAGATGGTTGCTCCCACGACTCTCGATAATCAGGCTAAGCCCGCGCGGCGCAGGTCTTAGCTACGTACGCGGGCGGCCCAACCGGCCCAAATGGCCCAAATGAAGCGAATTGCTCGGAAAATGGGCCACTGCGTTGGGCCGTTTCTGGCCCGGCGTCAGAAAACCGGCCCACGCAAACGGCCCAGAATCACCGGGAAACGGAAGCAATTGGTCCCATTGGGCCGATTGGGCCGTGGCCAGCAATAGGTAGCAACCCTGACTGGGCCGGTCACGAAGGCAAGGCTGCGGCCTCACCCTTATCACGTGGAGAATGATCCTGCCAATGTGAAGGTCGAAACCTGGCCCGAACTGGCCGACCTTGAGGCTGGCCGTCTCAGGGACCTGACGCCGACAACCCGCTGGCCATGGTCCGCCCGCCTCCAGTTTCGGACCAACAGTCATAACCGTCACTACAGTCATTGAGCCTTGAAAACAAGGGGTTTTCGAGTGACGGTACCTGCGACGGTCGACTGACGATCTTCCTGACACCACACCTATCGTCACTCGACGACTACTAAACACTCACTACGGTAACTCGTTTGATCACAGACGGTTGTGCCGCCGGAATGACGGTAGTGACGGTCGCTGCGGGGTATCTTCGGCGGAGGAAGTGATCGGGATGACGCTCCAGGTTCAGCGCCGTGTCGGAGCGAGTCTCTGGCGCCTCCCCCAACACATCAGCGAGGACTTCCTTGAGCAGACGAGCGATCCTGGTGTCACTTGTTAACCAACCGTTGAGGCGGGGGGGGTGAAGGTCAATCGAGAGTACAGGCCCACAGCCAGGCTCGACCGTCAGCGGCCAACTGGTACCTCCCCTCGCGGCTTCAACGCACGGAGGCGGATCGCGCCAGAGGACCTGAGAAGGCGCTAGCCAGCGGCGATCCCGTGGACTTCCAGCCCGCTGAAGCCGTGCTCGGCCACGTGGTCGGTGAAGTCGGTGCACGATACTTCGTTCACTCAGCAGCGGTAGCAGTTGCTCTGGTCCACCAAAAAGGGAGCAGCTCAAGGCCGTACTCAAGTCGCCAGTCATCCGCGCAGCAGACGCATGAAGTGATCTCGCTGGCCGTCATCCGGTTGTGCTCCGGATCATTTCGCTCGCCACGGCTCAGATCCGGCTTCTCCATCGCTCTTGACAGGCCCACCTGTGACCACGCTCCAAGCAAGCTTGGCGAGGGGTTCCGGCCTGTCCACGCGAGCGCGGTCCGATCGCGTCGATCATCCCGCAGCCAAGAGGGAGCGCTGGCTCTTCCTTCTGATCTGAATCGCGAAGGTCCGATATCCGGCATTTATGTTCGGTTGCGGCCAGGCCTGCCCGCAGCGCCCCACGATCTCATACCATAGGCACATGTTAAAGATGTGTTTACTTCTTGAGTCGACGCTCCAGCTTATCTAAGACGGAAAGCACATCGTCGAAGCCTGGTGGCTCTGAGAGGTACATCCACCGCGACTTGAAGCCGACGAACATCATGGTCGACAAGTTCGAGCATTGCCCACCGTGAAGCATTCAGCGACCCTTGCCTTTTCCAGGTACACCGTTCCAATCGACGGTCAAGCTGCAAGCCGGCGCATCGAATGGACTTCACCCCCACCTCGTGGGAGGCTGACATGAGCAATGTTCTTGACCCTTGTACATAGGGGACAAACGGATACAATACCTCCACTCGGCTCAACGCTTCTGGATTGCGGTTGATTGTGTCGGAGGGCCCATCAGTCATGGCGCGCATTTGTTATGCCCACACTCTTGAAGGACGACCGGAGACAGATTGGCATCCTTTGGAAACGCATCTGGAAGACACGGCCCGTTCCGCTCAGGGTTTTGGGTCGGCTTTTGGTTGCGGCGAATTGGCGCGTCTCGTAGGTCTCTGGCATGACCTCGGCAAGTTCAGCGACGCGTTCCAAGACTACCTTCGGGCCAGCTCTTCGTCGGGCGGTGCTGCTCATGCCGGCGAGATATCCGGCCGAGTCGATCACTCGACAGCCGGAGCGCAACATGCCTGGCGACTGGGACTGCTGGGGCGGCTGCTCGCCTATTGCATCGCGGGCCATCATGCCGGTCTCCCCGACAATGAGGGGGGCGAATCGGGATTGTCTGCCCGCTTGCTCAAGCAAGTAGAGCCGTTCAGCGCTGCTCACGATGACCTCCTGAATCTGACTCTCCCCTTACCGCCTCGATTCAAACCTCAAACCGATCGAAGTCACGAGCGATTGGGATTCACTCTCGCATTCTTCACTCGTATGTTGTTCTCTTGTCTCGTAGACGCCGATTTTCTCGACACGGAGGCATTCGTCGATCCCGGACGCGCAGCGCTGCGGCGGGAAGGTGATCACGCCTCGTGCATGGAACTCCTCGAAAGTTTGAATATCCATCTGGACGAAAAGCAGCGGACGGCGGCCGACACCCGCGTCAACCGGGTCCGTCGCGATGTCCTGGAGGCATGTCGAAGCCAGGCGAAACTAGCTCCTGGCTTCTTCTCCTTAAACGTTCCCACAGGAGGCGGCAAGACCCTCTCTTCGTTGGCGTTCGCACTGGCCCACGCGGCGGAACACGGACTTTGCCGCGTGGTGTACGCGATTCCCTTCACCAGCATCATCGAGCAGACCGCCGATGTCTTTCGAGCTGCGCTGGGCGATCTCAGGTCCGAGGTTTTGGAGCATCACAGCAACATTCCGACCGATGATCCTGCACGACAATCCGAGCGCTCGCGACTGGCGGCGGAGAACTTCGATGCTCCGCTCATCGTCACGACGAATGTCCAAATCTTTGAATCGCTGTTCGCGGCGCGGACGTCCCGTTGCCGCAAGCTCCATCGGCTTGCCAAAAGCGTGATCATCCTGGATGAGGCACAGACGTTGCCACCCCAGTTGCTCCAGCCGACGCTCGCCGCGCTGGAGGAACTGGT
>JBIOJM010000226.1:0-16917 GCA_044450785.1 Isosphaerales bacterium | reverse complement strand
GCGGCGATGCTGGCGCGTCGAGAGCGCCCGAGCCTGGAGGAACCGCTCTCAAGGTTCTTGATCGTGATTCCGGCGCACAACGAGGAATCCGGCATCACGACGACGATCCGAAGCTGTCTGGCCGCGAATTATCCGAGTTCACTCTTCAGCGTCGTGGTCATCGCCGATAATTGTTCGGACCGAACAGCTCACTTGGCCACAGCTCTGGGTGTTCGAGTGGTCGAGCGGTTCGATTCCGTAAAGAGGAGCAAAGGATTCGCAATCGAGTTCCTGATCGACGCCCTCACTCGGTCTGGTGAGCTCGATTCGCTGGACGCCCTGGTCTTGATCGACGCCGACACCACGGTTGACCGGGACCTGCTCCCTTGCTTCGACCGCGGCCTCCGCTCGGGTCGTGACTGGATCCAGTGCTACTACACCGTGGCCAATCCCGATGAGACCTGGCGTACCCGGCTGATGACGTACGGTTTCAGCTTGTTCAACGGCGTGACGCTCCTGGGTCAGAACGCGCTGGGGACGAGCGCAGGGCTCAAAGGCAATGGGATGTGCTTCTCCACTCGCGGTTTGCGAAGGAGACCGTGGAAGTCGCACGGACTCGTCGAGGACATGGAATACTCCTGGGCGCTCAGGATCGCGGGCGAAAGGATCGCATTCCAGCCTGAGGCGTCGGTTTACGGCGCAATGCCGGGCGGAGGCGGTGAGGCCGCGGCCAATCAGCGCCGTCGCTGGGAGTTCGGCCGTGGTGAGATCAGGATCAAGTATCTCGGCCCCTTGCTCAGATCCGACCAGATCGGCTGGTGGGAAAAAATGATCGCTGCTTGCGAATTGATCATCCCCTCGATGGGCGGGCTCGCGATCTTTTATCTGTTGCTGGTCGCGCTCGACGCAAGCGCCTTGCTCACGTCGACAGTTCCGGGGTCTCCTATCCTGCGCGGTTTGTTACTCTCGTGCAGCCTCCTCATGACTGCGTCGCTCCTCACCTATGCGATCTCCCCCTTCATCGCGATGCGACTGCCGTGGCGGTATGGCTCGAGCATCGCCTTCTTCCCGGTTTACGTGGGCTGGAAGTTGTTGATTTCCTTCAGCGGCCGACCCAAGGATTGGGTTCGCACCGAGCGAGAACCGAGTCGTGAGGCAGTCGCGGAGCACAAGGACACCGTGCGATAGCCTCGATGACGTCTCCAGGGCACTTCTTCGTCCGTCAGCCTTCAGCCTTTAGCATTCATTCCTCATCGTTCATCCTTTCAGGAAGGGCGACGACTACGAATTCGAGAACGGATTTGTTAGTCTAATCGGGGCGATGGTGAATCGACCCTTTTGACTCGCGATGATGGTTTACCGTATTGAACGAGGAGGTCCGACGTGGCGTTGCGTGTTGGCATCAATGGTTTCGGACGGATTGGCCGGCTGGTCTTTCGCGTGCTTGCCGAGCGGCCTTCGGATTTCGATGTCGTGGCGATCAACGACTTGTCGGACCCGAAGCACTTGGCCTTACTCTGTAAATACGACAGCGTGCAGGGACGATTCAAGGGCACCGTCAAAGCGCGCGAGCAGAGCATCGTGGTCAACGGCAAAGAGATCCCGATCACCACGGAGAAGGACCCGGCCGCTCTACCCTGGAAGAAGCTGGCCTGCCAGGTCGTGCTCGAGTCGACGGGGCGATTCACGGACCGCTCCAGCCTTCAGAAACACATCGAGGCCGGCGCGGAACGAGTCGTCTTGAGTGCGCCGGCCAAGGATGACCTTGACGCCACCATCGTGCTCGGTGTCAACGACCATATCCTCAACAAGAATCACCGCATCATCTCGAATGCGTCGTGCACCACCAACTGCCTGGCGCCGATGGCCAAGGTCCTGCACGAGGCGTTCGGGATCGAGAAGGGGCTGATGACCACCGTGCACGCGTATACCAACGACCAGCGCGTCGCGGACCAGATCCACGACGACGCCTATCGCGCGCGAGCCGCCGCCGTGAATATCATCCCGACCAAGACCGGGGCAGCCAAGGCCGTCGGTGAGGTCATCCCGGAACTGAAGGGCAAACTGACCGGTTTCTCGCTTCGCGTGCCGGTTCCGGTCGGCTCGGTGACCGACCTCACCGCGGTGCTGAAAACACCGGTGACGAGGGACCAGGTCAATGCGGCGCTCGAGACCGCCGCCCTCGGTCCGCTCAAGGGCATCCTCGAATACTGCACGGATCCCATCGTATCCAGCGACATCATCGGCAATCCGCACTCCTGCATCTTCGTCCCCGACCAAACCCTGGTCATCGAGGGCAACCTCGTCAAGGTCGTCGGCTGGTACGACAACGAGTGGGGTTATTCGAACCGGACCGCCGAGCTTTTGATCAAGCTGGGATCCGTCTGAACGACGAGCGGCGTACGACGCCTCGATCGGTGCTGACACGCGTCCGGCAACGTCTGTTGTCCGCGCTCATTCTTCGCCGGCCCGTCCATTTCACAGGGTGATGCCATGCCTAAACAAACCGTTCGCGACATCGACGTGGCCGGCCGAAAAGTTTTGGTCCGCGTCGACTTCAACGTACCACAGGCGCCCGATGGCGGCGTCGCCGACGACCGCCGGATCCGGAGCGCTCTGCCGACCTTGAACGCGATCCTCGAGGGCGGCGGCAGCCTGATCCTGGTCAGTCATCTGGGCCGGCCAACGGGCGATGCGGCCGCGGATGCACCGTTCCGGATGGACAAGGTGGCCGCCCGCCTCAAAGACCTGATCGGCCGGCCGGTCATCAAGGTCGACGACACGGTCGGCCCGGCGGCTCAGGCCGCGTGCGCAAGCCTCGGACCGGGTGGAATCGTGATGCTCGAGAACGTCCGCTTCAATCCAGGCGAGAAAAAAGGCGATCTCGATTTCGCCCGGAAGCTGGCCGCGCTCGCGGAATGCTACGTCAACGACGCCTTCGGCACTTGTCATCGCGATGAGGCGTCGATGGTGGCCGTCCCCGAGCAGTTCCCACCCGGCCGCCGGGCGATCGGCTTCCTGGTCGAAAAGGAGCTGCGGATCCTCCAGACGCTCCTGGCAGCCCCCGAACACCCCTACATCGCCGTCATGGGGGGCGCCAAGGTCTCCGACAAGATCAGCGTGATCGAAAACCTCATCAAGAAAGTCGACCGCCTGCTCGTCGGCGGCGCGATGACCTACACCTTTCTCAAAGCCCAGGGGAACGCCGTCGGCCAGAGCAAGGTCGAGGCTGACAAGCTCGACGTGGCGAGCCGGCTTTTGCAGCTTGCGGGCGACAAGCTGGTCCTGCCCACGGATCATCTGATCGCGACCAGGCCCGAAGCCGGCGCCGACACCAAGGTCGTATCGGGTAAGGCGATCCCCGACGGTTGGTTCGGCATGGACATCGGCCCCGCCACGATCGCGCTCTACACGTCGATCATCAAGCAGGCAGGGACCGTCGTGTGGAACGGTCCGATGGGAAAGTTTGAGGTGCCTGCGTTCGCGGAGGGCACGAAGGCCATCGCGGAAGCCCTGGCCGCCTGCGCGGGCGTGACCGCCGTGGGCGGGGGTGAATCGGCCGAGGCGATCGAGAAATTCGGCCTGGCCGAGCGGGTCACTCACGTCTCCACCGGCGGCGGTGCATTTCTCGAGTCGCTCGAGGGCAAGTCGTTCAACTCACTCAAAGTCATCCCGGACAAGACTTGAGTCAATAACGCGGTTCCGTCGGCGTGCCGACGATGATCTGCTTGACTTCACCGTACAAACCCACCGGAACCCCCACGAAGGTGGCCGCGGCCGCCTTGACGACCTTGTTTTCTCCCGAAGTCTCCCAGTAATCGCGTGGCTTGGAGAACATCGGGTGCCGATCGACCCAACTGACGGTCTTGGCCGGCGTCGCGGTTGCGGCTCCATCGGCGACCGCCGCATCACGATCGACCGCGCCCGACAGACTCGGTTCCGGCGTCACGACCGTACGACGCGGACCGGAGCTTTGGCAACCGGAACTTGCGCCGTAAGCCGCTAGAACCGCAGTGATTGCGAACCAACGATATCCACGCATCGTCCTTTAGACCTCCTACACAAGACACGCGCGGTCCGGATGGAATGCCGCCAAGGTGCCCACTCTCGATATTCAAACATACCCGATGAACGGGCGCCGGAACGGCGATTACCGTCGCGCGGGAAGTCCGAAGGTGACGCACCAATAGCGTTTCCCATTTTCAGCGGTCGCGTAAGCCACGCCGATTTGGGAAAAACTGCCGAGGATGTTCCGCTTGTGGGGCGGACTGTCCATCCATCCCTTCATCAGCCCGTCGATTGTGAAGTGGCCCGCCGCAATGTTCTCGCCGGCACGACGGTATGAGTATCCCTGCGCGGTGATCCGGTCGATCGAACTCGACCCATCGCTTCCCTTATGGGTCATCTTACCATGCGAAGCCATGTCCTGGGCGTGCAACCGAGCGGCCTCACGCAATTTGGGACTGATCGCCAGCGCAGGCAGTTTGGCATCCGCTCGGACGCGGTTGTGCGCTTTCACCACGTCCGAGCATGCAGTTTTGGGGTCGAAATCGTTCCGCTCATTCCGTGGAGGCGAGACGGCGGGCACCGCCGTTAGGTTGGGATGATCCGGCCAGGTGGGACCCCAGGCGCAACCGCCCGGGATCGTCGCCGACAGACCCAGGACCCCGATCCAGCGCCGGATCCGAACAAGCTTGGACATGGTGGGAATTGTGGACACCTCTCCGCAGGTGTCAAGCGATTGTCGAACCAGGAGGACGATTCGAACCCTGAGGGTTGAATCGAGTGCAAGGACTGTTTCATCGTACCGTACTCTATTATAATGGGTCGAGTGGATGAGTCGACTCATCCCTCCAAGAGAAGGACGGTGTCGGCGGCAGCAGCCTCGAACACGGCGGAAAAGGATCGTGATGACGAACGACGTCGGTTCGAGCCGGCAATTCGTCGCGCTCGACCTGGAAACGACCGGGTTGAGGGCGGCGACAGACCGGATCGTGGAAATCGGGGCGGTCCGGTTCCTGGAGACGGGACAGGAGACCGGCCGGTACCAGCGCCTTGTGAATCCGCAGCGCCCCATGTGCGCCGGGGCTTACGCCGTCCACGGTCTGTCGGATGACGATCTCGCGGATGCGCCGACAGCTCGCGAGGTGCTGCCCGAATTCATCGAATTCCTGGGCGATGCCGATTGCTCGGCCTTGCTGGCTCACAACGCGTCGTTCGACGCCGGCTTCCTGGGGTGCGAATTGAATCGCGCGGACTTGCCGCTTCCCGCACATTCCCTGTTCGACACGCTGGCGCTGGCGCGCCGACGACTCCCGCTCCTGCCCAGCCACCGGCTCGACTCGGTGGCGCACCATTTCGGACTCGACCCGCAGGGAGCACACCGCGCCCTGGCCGACAGCTTGGTCGTGAAGGAGATCTGGCTGCTCTTGGGCGGGCCGGCGGAATCGCGGGACGCACTGGTCTCGTATCCGATGTTCGATCCCAGGGATTCCGGCTCGGTTCCCGATGGCTGGGAACCGCTTCAGGAAGCCGTGGCTCGTGGCTGTGCGGTACGGATCGAGTATGAGGGAGGAACCCGCGGCTCCAGTCCTCGCTCGATCACCCCGCGGCGATTCGTTCAGCGCGGCGGCCTGACTTACCTGGTCGCTTTCTGTCATCTGGACTCCTTCGAGAAGTCCTTTCGCGTCGACCGAATTCGGGTCCTCGAGCTGATCCTGGAAAAAAACTCCGTGGCGGCTCCTGTTGATACTCCGGTCTCGCGAGGCTAGATTAAGGCGCTCGACCAAACCACACTTTGCGAGGCCTGGCTCATGCTCACAGCAATCGCTCTGACCGTTCTCGCCATCCTCTGCCGGTTGTGTTCCCCCATCCTTCATACCTGGAACTTTGTTCCGATCGGGGCGGTGGCGCTCTATGCCGGTTCTCGCCTGCCGCGACGCTGGGCGTGGCTCGTCCCCGTGGCGGCCTTGATTCTGTCCGACATCGCACTCGACTATGGAACGCAGAGACCCCTCTTGGAGTTGACCCGCTGGACCGTCTACGCCACGATCGCCACGACCAGCCTCCTGGGTCCGCTCTCCAACCGGCCGAAGATCGGTCGCTGGTTGCTACCGTTCCTGTCTTTGGGTGGCTCGACGCTCTTCTTCCTCACGACCAACCTGGCGACCTGGGCGGAGGGGCTGAACTATCCGTTGACGATGCCGGGCCTGGTTCAGTGCTATGTCTTCGCACTGCCATTCTTCGGCTCAACGATTCTCGCCGACCTGCTGGGCACGGGCTTGCTCTTTGGCCTGGGACCGGTGTTCGAGCGCCTCGCCGAGCGGCTGGCGCAACGCCGACTCGCCGCGTCACAACACGAACTGAGCGCGAACGGCCCGTCCCAAACGGCCTGAGTCTCTCCAGAACCCGCACGTGGCCAAGTTGCTCGTCAGTGTCCGATCGGCGGTCGAAGCGCAAGCCGCGGTGGCCGGGGGCGCCGCGATCGTCGACGTCAAGGAGCCGTCGCGCGGCACGCTGGGACGAGCTCCCTGTTCCGTCTGGCGCGCGGTGCGCGACGTCGTGCCCGATCCGATCCCGGTGAGCGTCGCCCTGGGCGAACTGAACGAATGGCACGACGGCGAGCCTCCGGACGCTTTCCGCGCCTCGTGGCCGGGGATCGGGTTCTGCAAGCTTGGCCTCTCCCACGCCCCACCAGACTGGCGTGACCGCTGGCGGGCTCTTCGCCGGCGCCTGGATGAATCGACCTGTCCGGGCCCGGCCTGGGTTGCCGTGGTCTACATTGACTGGCAAGTCGCGCTGGCACCCGATCCGGATGCCGTCATCCGCACTGCCGCCGAGATTGAGGACTGCCGCGGTGTCTTGTTCGACACGTGGGACAAGTCCGGCCGAAAATGCCTCGACCTCAGTTGGAAACGGCGAATAGCCCGCGTCCGGGCTTCCGGCCGGTTCGTGGCGCTGGCCGGCTCGCTCGACGCCGGCGCGATCGTGCGGCTCGCGGCTTTGGAGCCTGACATTTTCGCGGTGAGAGGAGCGGCATGTCGAGGGGGAGATCGTCACGCGGTCATCGATCTGGAGCGGGTCGTTCGATTGGTGCGGGCGGCGGATTCCTCGGTGAAGCGAAGATCCCAAAGCGGCTGATCCGCAACAGGTCGTAGGGTGGGTCGAAACGATGCTGCGCATCGTGAGGCCCACCGATCGCGACGGTTCTCCCGGTGGGCCTCACCGCGACGTGTCGCGGCTCGACCCACCCTACTCAGCCAAGCCGACGGTTCGGCCTTTCCGACGCAATGGTCGTCATCGCGGCAGTCGCCGTCGGCACTGCCTTGATGCGGGCCACCGTGCTTGAGACCGCAGTTATCAGAACACAACTCAGAAACGCGTCATCTCAGAGACTGCGCATTTTCGTCTTGCATCAGATCGCATTCTCAGTCGCGGTGCCATTCCTGGCTGCCTGGACGCCTGCACTCCTCTTCCTTCGTCTTCGCCAGCCACGGCCGCGCCTCAGACGTGTATTCCGGCAGCCGGGAACCGTCGCTTGCGTCGTCGCGACACTCGCGATGGCGATTGAGGCGGTATGGATCCTCTCGTTGCTAGCGGTTGGCTCTCGCGTCTTCAACGTCGGAACCGTCTTCGCCTTCTACGCCCAGCAGGTGAGCTTCGCCGTATTCGGCGGCTGGTCGGCGCTCGCTCTGAGTGGCCGCTGGCGGCCTGAGCCGAGCTGGATCGATGTCGCGGGACGGATCACAGGCGTGGTCTGGCTCGCGGTAACCGCGGTCTCCTGGTGCCGCTATTTCCTCGTCTGAAGCTGGAGACTGGATGCTCAGGATGATTCGAACTCGCCGAGCTTCAGGTCCCTCCAACTTCGAACCGCACTCCCTGCGCCAGGGGGAGATCCTTGCCGTAATTGATGGTGCAGGTCTGGCGGCGCATGTAGGCTTTCCAGGCATCCGAGCCGGCCTCGCGGCCGCCGCCGGTCGCCTTCTCGCCGCCGAAGGCGCCTCCGATCTCGGCACCCGAGGTCCCGATGTTGACATTGGCGATCCCGCAGTCCGACCCCTCCGGCGAGAGGAACTGCTCGGCTTCGCGCAGGTCGTTACTGAAGATGGCCGACGTCAATCCCTGCTCGACCGCGTTTTGCAAGTCGATCGCCTCGTCGAGCGTCCGGTATTTCATGGCATAGAGGATCGGCGCGAAGGTCTCCTCCTTGACGATCGGCATGTCGCCTCGGGCCTTGACGAGAGCCGGCTCGACGAAGAATCCCGGCCGGGGGAGCCGACGGCCGCCGTAGACGATCTCGCCTCCTTGCCGCCGGGCAAACTCGAGAGCAGCCATCATCGCCTCGACCGTGCGCTCGCTGATCAGCGGTCCCATCAGGACCCCGTCGTCCCACGGGTCGCCGATCGTGACTCGTCGATACACGTCGACCAGCCGTTCGATCACCGTGTCATGGATCGACTCGTGCACGATCAGGCGGCGGACCGTGGTACATCGCTGGCCGGCGGTCCCCACCGCGGCGAAGGCCGTGGCACGGATCGCCAGCTCCAAGTCCGCGCCCGGAGTGATGATGATCGCGTTGTTCCCGCCCAGCTCCAGGATGGTGCGGCCGAGCCGGCGGCCGACGACCTCGCCCACGCGCCGGCCCATCCGGCAGCTTCCGGTCGCCGAGATCAATGGGAGACGGTGATCCTGGAGCATGCGCTCCCCGATGTCGTCGGCCCCGCCGGCGCAGAGATTGAAGACCCCCTCGCAATCGTTGGCTCTGGCGACGTCATCGACCAGGTGCTGCACGGCGACGGCGGTGAGCGGCGTCTGCGGCGACGGCTTCCAGACCATCGTGTCGCCGCAGACCGCCGCGACCATGGCGTTCCAGGCCCAGACCGCGACCGGGAAATTGAAGGCGGTGATGATGCCGATCGGTCCCAGCGGCTGCCACTGCTCGATCATGCGGTGCCGCGTCCGTTCGCTGGCAATCGTCAAACCGTACAGTTGGCGCGACAAGCCGGCCGCGAAGTCGGCCATGTCGATCATTTCCTGGACCTCGCCTTCGCCTTCCGTCCGGATCTTGCCCGTTTCGAGGGTCACCAGGAGCCCGAGGTCGGTCTTGTTGGCGCGCAACGCCTCCCCGATCTGGCGCACGACGTCGCCGCGACGAGGAGGGGGAACCATCCGCCACCGTCGAAAGGCCTCACCCGCGCGAGCCATCACCCGCTCATAGTCCGCGGCCGAGGCCGTCCGGACCGGCGGTAGAGCCTCACCCGTCGCGGGGTTCGTCGAGTGGATCTCGACGCCACCCGTCGCTCCGTGCCGTTCCCCGCAACTGACACCGCTGTTGAATTCTCCGATCCTCAGTCTGCGCAGCAGGGCTTCGAACATGGCATCCCGTCCTCCCGTTTCGGGCCGATGGACCGTTTGGCTCCCTTTCGGTCATCATACCGCCCGATTGAGACGAGAGGTGACGAGTCGTCCGGACTTTTCACCCGTTGATCGCTCCGTGAACGATTACGAGAATGGATCCGTGTGACCAGTGAGAGATCCCGAGCCGAGGCTTTGATGAAACGTCGCCTGGCATTCAATCGGTCCAGACCCGGCCGCCAGCAAACATTCGAATTCATCGAGCGGTCCGGTCGCCATGATCGATGGTTCAAGCTCACGATCCTCGGTGCGACGTTACTCGCGATCGCCGTGGTCGCCGTTGTGATGCCGAGGGGCCGCTACCTGATCGCATCGTTGCCATCCCTTGCACGCCAGGGCGTCCGGCTCACCTTGGGGCTCCCCACCCCCCGCGCCGAGATCGAACAGGAGTGGAGACGCTTCCGCGCCCAAGGAATCGCCGATTCGCACCGAGCCTTGATCCGCGTCTACCAGGGAGAGAAGCCGCCCTATCAAGCTCTGATGCGCTACGCCGGTCTCGATCCGGTCCACGGACTGCTCCGCTGGGGAAACTACAACCGCACACTCCTTCTTCCCTCGACCGTGTTCGAGCCCGACGATACCGGCCGCTCCTACCGGCTCAGGCCGTGCACCCAGTCGATCTGGCTGCGCCAGCTCACGATCAAAGGCGTCCTCATGTTCTTCCTGGTTCCCGATCGGCCGGACCTCCGCGAGGCCATCCGGGGGACGACCGGGATCCCCGTGGAACGATCGCGGCAGAGCACCAATTCATGGGGCTTGCGCGGCCCCGAACCCGACACCGGCGCACCACTGCGAGGCATCGTCCTAGGTGACTCGTACATGCAGGGCCTCTTCATCGGCGACGATGACACGCCGCCCGAGTGCCTGAGACGGCATCTGGAAACCCACCTCAAAACCAAGGCGTCCATCCTCAACACGGGACATCTGGGTTACTCACCGGAACAATACTATTACTCGCTGCTGGCCTTCGCCGACCGCTTCCCCGCCCAGTTCGTCATCGTGAGCGTCTTCTCCAACGATTTCGGCGACCTCTTCGAGGTGCTGGACGGAAAGGGAGATTGGGTCGAGGGGAAATACTGGCTGGACCGGATCGCTGACTTCTGCCGCGGACGAAACTGGCCGTGCCTCTTCGTATCCGTACCGATCAAGTCGCAGATGCTCAATCGACGAAAAACCGCCTTCTACCCCGGAGCCATCTCAAACATCCTCAATGACAGCGCGATGACGTTTCTTGACCCGACCGATGTATTCGTCAACGCAAACCTTGACTTGGTCAACGAAGCGGATCGACGAGGTCGGCGGCCCTACGGCTGCCCGTTGTTCAACGACGACATCAGTGACGGACATTTCTCGGCACTCGGGGCGGAGGTCTGGGCCGGAGCGGTTGGCCGCAGGCTCGTCCTGCTTCTGGAACAGAACGGCAAGATCACGAACAAATAAGAGTTCTTCGCCATGGCGTACTTTGGCCAGATCGTGTTGCTCGCCGCGGCGGTGACGTTCGCAATCACATCTTTTTGCCCGGCGGTAGCTGGCATTGTTAGTGGGCGACTGAATATAGGCGGGGATCAGCCTTGGGTCGTATTTCGCGAGCATCCGGTCAAGTTCTTAGCTCTCATGTTGTGGGAATTGAGCTTCGCCTTTATGTTTGCCGTGGCGGCGGTGCGCGTTGCGTCGGGCATTCTGCGTTAGCAGTATGGGCGAGCCTGGTGGCCTGTCAATCCTCGATTGACGGGTTGACGAGCGACTCGCACATCAGTGAAAGAGTAAGATGAATGATGTGCATGTCGTCTTCGGGACCTGGCCTTCCCGTGAGGGATCGCGGCGCCGTCCCGGGCCGGTCTGGTCCCGCCGGCTGCTTTCGCGGCGGCGCAAGGAACGACAACGCTTTTTCCGGTTTCTCGAACGGGACGAAAAGCTTGAGCGTATTTTCAAGATCGCGATCGCTCTCTTTACGATCGGCCTGATCGTGATCCTGCTGACGACGCTCGCCTCGGGCCGGCACGTCACAAGCTGGTTGATCACTCGCGCGCGCTGGATGACCCAGAGTGCCGTCGGCCTTCCACTGGATCGGGCCGAGATCGATGCCGATTTGCGGCGCAAGCGCCGCTACGATATGGAACAGTCGCGGGGCACGCTGGCGGGCACGTTCGCCGAGTATTCTCCCCCCAGGCAAAGCCTGTTGCGGTTCGCGGGGCTCGACCCGGAACATGCCCTTGTCCGCTGGGGGAACTTCAACCGGACCGTGTTGCTGCCGGCCACTGTGTTCGAGGTTGACGACTCGGGCCGTTCCTACCGGTTCCGGCCCAACGTGCGCTCGATCTGGGTCCGCAACTTCCCGGTGCGGGGACCGGTGAAAGCCTATTTTCAGGTCCGGGATGCACCCGGACTCAACGAGGCCGTGGCCGGGACGGGCGCCCAGCTTGTCGACGGCTCGATTCAGACGACCAACTCCTGGGGCCTGCGCGGACCCGAACCCGACCTCACGACGAGGTGGCGCGGAATCGTCCTGGGCGACTCCTACATGCAAGGTCTGTTTGTCGGGGACGACCAAACGCCGGCCGAATGCCTGAAGCGCGATCTCAGGGCGAGACTCCACGCGCCGATCGAGATCCTGAACACGGGACACCTCGGCTACTCACCCGAGCAGTATTATTTCACGCTGCTGGAAACGCCGGGCGGTTCCCGCCCAACTTCGTCGTGGTCAGCATCTTCGCCAACGACTTCGGCGAACTCGAAGAAGTGCTCCACGGCAGGGGCGACTGGGCGGAAGGAGCATACTGGCTGGCGCTCGTCCAGCAGTTCTGCCGCTCCCGCAGAGTGATCTGCCTCGTCGTACCCGCCCCGTGGGTCAATCAGCTCCAGGGCCCTCACTTAGCCGGTTTCTATCCTGGCATGATCTCCAACCTCCTGGAATCAGCCGGTCCCGGGTATCTCGATCCGATATCCGACTTCGCCGATGCTCAGCTTGCCGCCTCCCTGAAAAGCGAGCGCATCGGTACGAGTCCAACCGGGAGCTCGCTGTTCAATGGGCGGCTCGCCGACGGCCATTTCTCGCCGGCCGGCTGTGAGCTGTGGGCCGCCGTTGTGGGTCGCCGGCTCGAGCTCCTGATCCAGCAGCGGCAAGCGGTCGAAGAAGCCGCGAACCGCGAGGCTCCGGACAACCCCAACGTCCAGCCACGCCAGATGCCCTGGGGCGATCCTACTCCCCGATCGCCTTGACGAGAACCCGCTTGGCCCTCCGCCCGTCGAACTCACCGTAGAAGATCTGTTCCCACGGACCGAAGTCGAGCTTGCCCTTGGTGATCGCCACCACAACCTCCCGACCCATCACCTGTCGCTTGTGGTGGGCGTCGGCGTTGTCCTCGCCGGTCCGGTTGTGCTTGTAGCGGGTCGGCGACGGATCGAAGGGGGCCAGACCCTCCAGCCACTTCTTGTAATCCTCGTGCAGCCCCGGCTCGTCATCGTTGATGAACACGCTGGCCGTGATGTGCATCGCGTTGCACAGAACCAGCCCCTCTTGAATCCCGCTCTTGCGCACGATTTCCTCGACCTGGTGCGTGATGTTGATAAAGTCCATCCGCGCCGGCACGTTGAAGGTCAGGTATTCGGTGTACGACTTCATGGTTGATCCTCATCCAGGTCAGCCCATGCGGCGACACGGCGACCCTTGGCATCGGTCCCGATGACCTTGACGACCAGCGGGCCCGTGCTGGCGGAGACACCGGTCAAGCGGATCGGTCGTGAGCGCAGCGCGCCGGAAGCCGGCAGCGCCGAGGTCCCGAACGACGCGGCGATCCCCAGCATGTCGAGCCGTCCACAACGAAAACCACCGGAGTGCGGATTCGGTCCGGGCGTGAGTGGTTCCCAGGACAGCGCGGAGAGTCGAACCGGGACGCCATGCCGCTCCTTGACCAGTGCTCGGAGGCAAAGCTCACCGCCGGGTCCGCGCATCTTGGTCACGCTGAGATCGAGCCGGGCCAGATCGGCATCGATCGGCATGGCCGTCACCTGAAGCTCGGCTTCCGGAGGGCCCGCGACTTCGATCTCGACCGCGCCGGAGGGAGAACCCTCGACGATCACGAAATGACTGCTTGTCCCCACGGCCGTCCAGCGGTCGCCTGGACCATCGGGACCGACCCGCGTGGATCGTGGTCCCGCCAGCTCCCACTCCTCGTGGGGCGAACGCATGTTGACCGAACGAAAACCATCACCGGCCGCGTCCGGCTTCTCCGCTTCAGGTTCCAGCCCACTCTGATACAAAGCCAACGACCAGCGGCGGTATAGACCGGCGAATGTCGACCCGGTCGCGGCCTCGAGATTGGCCGCCCCTCTCAGATTCGAGTGCACCAGCGCCGTCAGCAGCTCGGGACCATAGCGATCAGCGCACCATCGCAGGAACAGGTAAGTGCTCCCTCGATTGCCATGGCTACGGAACAGGTCGGCCGCGTAGTAGTCATCCACCATGAGCTGATATCGCTCCGGACGCGTGAGGAACGCACTGACTCGATAATCGATGTTCGCCGTCGAAAACCCGTGAACGTCCTCGGCCAGATGCGCCATCGCCTCGTCGAGCCATCCTTCCTCTTCCATTCCGGACTTGGGGACTCGTTCGCCATTCAACGCTTTCTGGCTGAAAATCACCGCATGCATGTACTCATGAGCCAGGACCGTGCGGAGGTATGGGCCCCGTTTCAGCGCCGTGCTCAGGTACATCATGTCGCACTGGTTGCCGAATGGAGATCGAAAGGCCGGGTCGAGGTCAGCCACCCGGACGAACCCATCGACGGAGTAGCGGCCGCCTCCAAGCTGATCGAGCCAGCTCGATAAGAGGATGGTGAATCGACCATCGCCATCGACGTCGCGCGCCGCTCCGAACCGGCTGGACGTGACGGGATGGATCCGATCGTCGAAGGTGACGATGATATCCTTCACCAGGTCCGGATCGACCTGATCGAGGTCTTCCGACGCGACGTAGACCTGGATCCTGCGCCCGACCCCTTTGAGCACCCCGCGGATGGCGGTGTAGTTGCTGGGGCTCTGGACGTCCCCGTCCCTCACCATCATCTGGAACACGCGTTCACGTGGAGGAAGACCTCGCGCCGGCTCGCAGTCGAGGTCTTGCGGCCGAGGTGCCGGCTCTCGTCTCGGCGCCACTGCCAGACCATCGTCCGCGCGCGCCGGCACGGAAGCCCGGCTCGCAGGCCGCGCCGACAGCTCCAGCGGAAATGGGCCCTTCGACCTTGCCAGCGCGGACACCACCACCAGCACCTCTGAGGCCGGCTTCGGAGTGGTGACCCGAATCGTCGCCCTGCCTTCGCGAACGGCGATCGCCACGGGTACGCCGGCTCGCCAGAATGGAGCTTCGACGGCATCGTGACTCTCGGGACTCGCCAGGCCGATCCATCCACCCGCCAAGATCACCATGAGCAGGACCGCCCCGATCCACACCGGCAATCCGCTCCGCCGGCGTGAGCCCCAAACGGACATCCAGTGCCGCAACGACGCTGAGTCCACCAATCTCCCCGCAATCCCAGCCCGAGAAAGTCCGGAAGCCGACAACAGGCTTTCGATCGGCCCGCCAGGTTCCTCCTCTTGAATCGATTGTGTCGGGAATTCCTTTTGTGTGACCGATCGCGGTGGAGATTGCCGGGGAGCCTACGGCTTGGTTTCATCGCCCACGACGAGGTCGATCGCCGCAAAATGCTCGTGGTCGCTCTGCGTATTCCGCGTCTCGATCCGGATCAGATAGACTCCCGGCGTATCGATCTTGACCGTGCTCCGCTGGCCGGCTTTCGTGCCCGGCTTGAAATCCATGTCGAACGCCGTCTCGATGACGACGTCCCCCTTCAGGTCAGGGAGTTCCTTCTGCCCGACCTTCTTCTGGTGTGCGATGTAAAAATGGACGACCACATTTTCCAGAGTCTTGTGGGGATAGACGTTGGTCAAAAGGTACTTGATTCGAATGGCTTCGTTGACCTTCGCCTTGACGACCGGCCGAGGGTTCTTGCCCCACTCCGGCGGAGTCTGGTCGACGAAGGCCGCGACATTCTCGCGCGCAGTCGCAACCTCAAGATTGATCTTGGCGTGCTCGGCGCGCACCGCGGTGGCCATCCATGAGGCCATGACGGTCGCGGTCAAGAACCTGATCGAGCAAGGCATTTCGTCTCCTCCGTTCCAGCCGGGGGTTCCGACTTTGTTTTTCTGGAGATTCTCACAAGATCGCCCGCAATTCCTCTCAATCATCATAATCGAGCCGAAATGAGCAATCTACCGCGCCCGATCTTCCGATAAGTAAGGACATCGAGGGCTCTCGTTTGAAGTCCGGGGACACGATGGTCATGGTTGAGACCCGAGTTGAGCGCCGGCCGGTCCGATGGCTGGGGATCGTTGTTCTTTCGGTTCTGATCCCGGCGTGCAGTTCGCCGAATGGGGCACCCCACCCGTGGCTGCGCCCGTTCTCTGGGGATTCGAACGTCGTGCAGCGTCCCACTTATGAGATGCCTCGTGAGAAGACGTTCTTCGTGAGCGGGTATGCCGGGGAAAACTATGATCCGGCGTTTCGAGGCCGGTCTGTCCGGACCGAGCCCGCGGGATCCTCGACCGCGGGCCAGTCCAACATCTCGGTCCGGCAAGGCACGTGGGAGCCGGAATGACCGGCTCGACACGTTGGCCCTCTCGCACCTTGATCGATCAGCCGGTTCGATTCCTCCCGTCGCCCTGACGACCCGCGATCGTCAACAATCTCAGGGTCCGCGCCGCTCTCGCATCGCTTCGATCTGTCCGACGCATTAGAATCAAGGGAGCAGGAAGACCCGGAACATCTCTTGACGGTCAGCGCATTGAGAATGGGGCGACCGATGGATTCGGGCGAGATCCGCATCGGAATTGTCGGGGCCGGCCAGATCGCGCGAACGCGGCACTTTCCGGGATTCCAGGCCGTTCCCGGCGTCCGGATCGTCGCGGTGTGCAATCGTCATCGAGAGACGGCGCGGCGGGTAGCGAGCGAGTTCGACATTCCCCAGGTCTACAGCAGTTGGGAAGACTTGGTCGCCGATCCAAAAGTGGATGCGGTCGTGATTGGAGCTTGGCCCTATCTCCATTGCCCGGTGACCTTGGCGGCCTTTGACGCGGGCAAGCACGTCCTCACTCAGGCACGAATGGCGATGAACGCGCGTGAAGCGCAGAGGATGCACGACCGCGCGCTCGAATCGCCGCGTTTGACGGCCATGATCGTGCCGAGCCCCTATGGCCTGGCGGGCGACGCTTACATGCGTTCGTTGATCGCGTCAGGATTCATCGGTAAGCTCCGTGAGGTTCACGTTCACTCGATCAACGATCAACTGGCGGACCCGGAGTTGCCGATGGGTTGGCGGCAGTTGACTCGGTACTCGGGTTTCAACATGCTGGCTCTCGGAATTGTTTATGAATCGGTGCTGCGATGGGTAGCGCCGGCCAGGCGCGTGATGGGATATGCTTCGAAGATGGTTGCGGAGCGATTCGACGCGGAGCAGGGCAAGAAAATGC
>JBIOJM010000225.1:0-17083 GCA_044450785.1 Isosphaerales bacterium | reverse complement strand
CAACAATCTGAAATTCACTTGTTCCATAGCCAAGTACACTACGGCAGATATCCACATAGATTTTGAATTGGCCGCCGGGCAAGAGTTGCAAGTCGTTTGATAGTAAAGGATTATGCCTTAACCTAGTGCCATTCGTCCGACGACACCGAAGCGCGCCAAAGCCAGGACGAGCAAGCGACCGCCAGGCAGCGTCCCCAAGCTGGCTCATGTCGGCCAGCAATGATGGATGTGATCAATCTGGCAGGGGAGCTCCGCCACTCGATCGAAACGGCGGAACCAGATCCATGCCTGCTTGGCTCTCCAGTGGGACGAGACAAAGGACGAAACGCCTTTAGAAAAGCGCTTCGGAAGGAGACACGAGGATCGACGACAGGTCTGGTGGCTCTCCCCTGACGATCGAAATTGGCTCTGATTTCCCGATCGGTATCACACGGCTTGCAATCGTCGAGGTCCCTATTCCGATTCGACGACCAGCCGCCTGGCCCAATCAGCCAGATCCACGACCAGGGTCGAGATCACGATGAGCAAAAGCAAAAGGCACAGCAGCGAAACGATCGTCCAGGCGGCCGGTGCGGGAGTTGAGACACTTGGTGTCAGGGCTGACGCCGGCCCTCCGCCGCTCAGTTCGCCGTCCACGTCTCGCGGTGGTGACGCCTTTGCGGCGAACACGCGCTTGATCCGTGGCAGGAGCATGACTCCCAGGAGAAACAAGGGCAATCCGTTGCCGACCAGGTCGTCAGGCCATCTGGCCGGATCGAACACCGCATGGTAACGCCACCGCCAAAGCGTGACAGCAATGGCGATCAACGACAAGAATGCGTACCAGGCCATCGCCCATCGCCGGGCTCTCGGACGCCGGCGCCAGAGGCCGAGACCCAGAAACGGATTGACCAGCACCGCGACTGCCCAACAGATCAGGTTTGCGAACGACTCGGCGACGCCCATCACGCGCATGGTCAGCAGCTCTTGAACCAGTTGGACCACGGCACGCAGGGCCAGAGCATAATGGATCAAGCCGATCAAGCGCACGGTCCGCAATCCGTCGAGCCAGACGGCTGTCGCGGAGCGAGAGCGGCGACCGATCAAAACTACGATGGCGACGACGACGAGCGAGACGGGCAGGCCGTAGACGTTCCACAGCGTGACCAGCGTGAGGAAGTCCCACTCGATCGATAGGGCGCCAGCGGCCATCAAGCACTCCTGCCCCCGGGTTTTCCCCGGTGGAGCGTCAATCGCAGATTGACGGATCACTACGCCACGAGTGCGCGAATCACGTGGCCGTGGACGTCTGTCAGCCGCCGGGACGTCCCGTTGTGGTTATAGGTGAGCCGTTCATGATCAAGGCCGAGCAAGTGAAGGATGGTCGCGTGAAAGTCGTGGACGTCGACGACGTTCTCGACGGCCTGGTAGCCGAACTCGTCGGTGGCCCCGTAGCTGAAGCCGTGCTTGACGCCGGCACCTGCCAGCCAGGCGGTGAATCCCTTGGGGTTGTGGTCGCGGCCGTTGGTCCCTTTCTGGAAGGTGGGCATGCGACCGAACTCGGTGGTCCAGACGACGAGGGTGTCGTCGAGGAGTCCGCGCGCCTTGAGGTCGAGCAGCAGAGCCGCGGCGGGCTGGTCGAGTATCGGTCCGTGGTGGTTGTAGTCAGACAGAATTCGCCGGTGCCCGTCCCAGTTGAGGACACCTTCACCCATGGCGAACGCGCCGTTGAAAAGCGTGACGAACCGTACGCCCCGTTCCAGCAGCCGGCGCGCGAGCAGGCAGTTGCGGCCGAATGCGGCAGTCAGCGGGTTCTCGGAATTGAGGCCGTAAAGCGCCTGCGTCGCCGGGCTCTCCCGAGAAAGATCGCCGACCTCGGGGGCGCTCTGTTGCATCCGCGCGGCCAGCTCATAGGCGGCGATGCGGGCCGCCAGCTCGGTATCGCCGGGATGATGCTTCAGGTGTTCATCGTTGAGAAGCTCTAGGAAATCTCGCGCGGCCTGATCGTCGCCGGCCGCGATCTCACGCGGCCGCGTCAGGTGGTTGATCGGCCGCCCGCTACTGAACGCGGTTCCCTGAAACACGGCCGGCAGGAATCCGTTTGTCCAGTTGGCCGGCCCTTGCTGCGGGTCGCCCCGCGGGTCCGGGATCGCCACGTATGCGGGCAGGTCTTGATTCTCGGTCCCCAGGGCGTAACTAACCCACGCACCGGCGCTGGGAAACCCCTCGAGAGTGAAACCCGTACTCATGAACATTTCACCGGGCCCGTGAGTATTGGTCTTCGAGGTCAGCGAGTGCACGAAGCACAGTAGGTCGGCGCATTCGGCCAGGTGTGGCAAGAGGTCTGAGATCCACTTGCCGGTCTGCCCCCGCTGTTTGAATTTCCACGGGCTTCGCGCCAGGTTGCCGTTCTCACCTTGAAATGTAATCAATTTGTCGACCCCGGGCATCGGCTGCCCGTGCCGCTTGATGAGCTCGGGCTTGTAGTCCCAGGTGTCGACGTGACTGACCGCACCGGTGCAGAAGATATGCAAGACCCGCTTCGCCTTCGCTGGAAAATGCGGCGGCTTGGGCGCGAGCGGGTTGGAGTCGGCCGGCAGAGACCCCGTCCGCGCCATGGTCGTCACGTCGTCGGCCAGCAGCCCATCCTCGGCCAGGAGCGCGGAGAGCGCGATCCCACCCATACCCGTGGCCAGATGCGCCAGGAAACCCCGGCGATCGAGCAAGTGGCGGCCCATTGGCACCGAAAATCGATCGCGCATCGACGGTTGGCCTCTTTGGTAAGTCGTTCGTGGGATCAAGTCGGGCAAGGCGGCGCCCTGTACGGATCGGGATCCCAATTCTAACAGACTCCGACACAATGTCGACCGTCGGCTTCCCTCCGCGCGATGCGATTGTTACAAATGAGAGGCATCTCTACCTCACCAGCCTCGAGGAAGCCAATCACGTGGCTGACCGATCATCCCATAGGGACCAAGGAACTCTCCCATGCCAAGGTCGACGAGTGCCGCTGTCCTGATGTTCGTGCTGGGTGCCGCATCCTTCGGCCGTGCCCAATCGCCAGGCAAACAACCAGCCGATTCGAGCACGCCTCCGCCGGTGCAGCTCACCGCCCAGCAGGATCATCAGAGGATCATGGATCTTCTGCACATCACTTCGCTCCGGCAGGGTGCCAATGGCAATAATCGCCGGGCACCCAATGCGGCCAATTACGATGAGTCCAAGGCCAACCCCTATCCGGAGTTGCCGGCCCCGCTGGTCTTGAAGAACGGGCGGAAGGTCACGACGGCGGAGATGTGGTGGAAGGAGCGGCGTCCGGAAATCGTGGAGGATTTCGACAGGGAGATCTACGGCCGAGTCCCCACGGTCACGCCGATCGTGAAGTGGGAAGTGACCGGCACGACCAACGAGAAGAACGGCGCTGTACCGGTCATCACAAAAAAACTCGTGGGTCACGTAGACAATTCGTCATATCCGCAGATTACCGTAGACATCCAGCTCACGTTGACGACGCCCGAGAGCGCGACGGGCCCTGTGCCGGTGGTCATGGAGTTCGGTTTCGGTGGGTTTGGGCCCCGACCGCCTGGAGCCGGGGCGGCAAAGAAAGCCGCTGGAGCGACGACTTCGCCCGGTAAGGCGGCGACGAAAGCTGGCGGAGGCGGCGGGTTTGGCCGTGGCGGGCCCGGTGGTCCGGGCGGCGGGCCGTCGTGGCAACAACAAGTTCTGGCCAAGGGCTGGGGCTATGCCATCATCATTCCCAACAGCATTCAGCCCGACAACGGCGCGGGCCTGACACGCGGCTTGATCGGTCTGTGCAACAAGGGCCAGCCCCGCAAGGTGGATGATTGGGGTGCGTTGCGTGCCTGGGCCTGGGGCGCCAGCCGGGCCCTTGACTATTTTGAGACAGACAAATCCGTGGACGCCAGGCAAGTCGGCCTCGAGGGACACTCACGCTATGGCAAGGCAACCATCGTGGCGATGGCTTATGATCCACGTTTCGCCATCGCGTATGTCAGTTCCTCGGGCGAAGGTGGCGCGAAAATTCATCGCCGCAACTGGGGCGAGCTCGTGGAGAATGTCGCCGGGACGAACGAATACCACTGGATGGCGGGCAACTTCCTCAAATATGCTGGTCCGCTGAACTGGAACGACATGCCCGTGGATTCTCACGAGCTGGTCGCCCTGTGTGCCCCGCGCCCCGTCTTCGTCGGCAGTGGTGCGACCAATGGCGACGGGTGGGTTGACGCGAAAGGCATGTTCCTGGCCGCCGCCGGCGCGGGACCGGTGTACAAGCTCCTGGGCAAGAAGGACATGGGGACCACCGAGTTCCCCCCGATCGAGACCGCGCTGATCGATGGCGAGGTCTCTTTCCGCCAGCACGGCGGCGGGCACACGCCCGGCCCGAACTGGCCGACGTTCCTCAAGTTTGCTGACCGGTACTTGAAGGCCCCACCCCTCGCGAAAACGCCGGCCGTCAAGACACAATGAGCGGCCAAAGGGGACATTCTTATTGCTGCAAGCAAGTTAGGGGACTCAGGTAATTTCAGGATCCCGTCACCTTTGGGCCCCGCGTGATCTCAGACTCGACTGGGGACCCAACTGTGCGGCGGTCGATCGGGTCCAGCTTTCGGTGCCATAGGGGCGGTTCCGGCGGATCGAGAGGCGGATCGCCTCGGATATAGCGGCGCACATGGGTCGTCATGAGCCATTGCATCCAGCGCGAAAGGTCAGCCCCAGGTCTCCTCTGGTCTTCTTGCGCTCCACCGCGCATCATGTCGGGTGGATTTCGCGGGAGCGCATCGGCAACCTCCATTTCCGCGTTCAACGTCCCATTCGGGAGCAGCGTTTCCCAATGTTGTGGACCTGTCCTCAGTGCGGTGCGGCCGTCGACGCCTCCGCGGATCGATGCTGGGCGTGCAAGCAACCGAGGCCCGAGCCGGAGCCCGGGTCTCAGACGGTGTCAATACCGGTTCCTGAACCCGACCGGGAGGTTGCACCGGCCGATGAAGTCACCGAATCGGCCTCGGCAACGGCCCCTGCATCCAGGTCCCTCTCGCCCTTATCCCCGCCCTCGGAGATGTCCGCCACCCAGTCCTGGACCTGCTCCAAGTGCGGGGAAACGGTCGACGCCGGTTTTCTGGTCTGCTGGTCTTGCGGGACCAGTATCGAGGGTGTCGAGGACCCATCGTTCGTCAGCGCCCATGAAACGGCTCTCGGCGACGACGAATCCCAAGCAATCACCTTCCTCGACGACAATCTGGAGGAGCCAATACCCGGCCCCGCCCCGCAAACCTGTTTTCGGTGCCAGGGTCCGCTGGAGCCTGGGTTCATCGCCGACTTTCAGCACGGCCACACCGTGATGAATCCCAGCGAATGGGTCGCCGGAACCCCCCAGCCGTCGATCTGGACCCGGACCTGGACTGGCGACCGACGATACCCGATCCAGGCATTTCGTTGCAGGCACTGCGGCCATCTCGAGTTCTGGGCAGGTGAGCCGGGCGACAACGTTTGAGACAAGATTCCTGAGCGCGCGGAGAGGGCCGCGGCCAAGTTCAAGGTGCCCAACCATTACCCGCACATCGGCGCGATGCTTGCCGGGGCGCCCTTTGATCTCATGATTACACTGACGAGTGGCCCATGCGTGCACGGAACAGCCGTGACGAACGCTTATGTCGCAAGACCAGTTGGATTTGCTCAATGCCCGAGATACAGTTGAAAGACGGGCCATTCGCCAGAAGACCGTCTCTCGTCCCGAGTCGCCTGAACCCGGAAGGGTCACATTACGGGAGACATTGGTTTCTCGCGATGTGGATCCGAGCGACCCCGGCTGCAAGAAATTAGAGTGGTTACCTCGATGCCACAGGAAACGAACGAGGACGATCGATTGCGGCTAGCCGCCCAGGGGGATGCTGGGAGCTGGGAAGCCCTGGTGGCGGAGAGTCGCCAGCGCCTGCGCCGCATGGTGGCCTTCCGGCTCGATCAACGGCTCCAGGGGCGAATCGATCCCTCCGATGTCCTTCAGGATGCGTACCTCGAAGCCTGGCAGGATCTGGACAATTACCTTCGGCTGCCCGTGTTGCCGTTTTTCCTCTGGCTCAGGGGCATTGCGGGCAACAAGGTACGTGAGGTCCATCGCCATCACCTGGGTACCCAGATGCGAGACCCTCGGCGCGAGGTTTCGATCTGCGATGGGGCGCTGTCGGAGACAACCACGTCTGCACTGGCGGCCGGCCTCATAGGCAACCTGACGCGACCCAGCGAGGAAGCGATCCGGGTGGAGCTCAAGCTCCGACTCCAGGACGCCCTGAACGCCATGGACTCGCTCGACCGCGAAGTGCTCGCACTGCGGCATTTCGAGCAGCTCTCCCCGATCGAGACCGCGCAGGTGTTGGGGATCAAGGAGAAAGCCGCCGGAATGCGTTACGTTCGGGCCCTGCGGCGGCTCAAGAAGATCTTGAGCAGCCTGAATCACGATTGGCTGGAGCCCTGATCATGGGCGAGTCGACGTCCGAATCTGACGTGTTCAACATGCTGGCGTATGAATTCGCCGAGCGGTTTCGCCGCGGCGAACGGCCTTCCCTGACGGAATACACGGAGCGTCATCCGGAGCTTGCCGAGGAGATCCGGGAGCTGTTTCCGACGCTCGCGATGATGGAGCAATTTGGCAGTGAGGATGAGAATACTACGACGCGCGCGAGGGACCGGCTGGATGCCGTCCCGAAGGTCCCTGAGCGGCTGGGGGACTTCCGGATCCTCCGCGAGATCGGCCGGGGCGGCATGGGTGTGGTGTACGAGGCCGAGCAAGAGAGCCTTGGCCGGCATGTGGCGTTGAAGGTCCTGACGCACCATCGGCACATGGGGCCCGTCCAGTTGCTCCGGTTTCAGCGTGAGGCGAGGGCCGCGGCGCTGTTGCACCACACCAATATTGTGCCGGTCTTCGGGGTTGGGATGCATGAAGGTGTGCACTACTACGCCATGCAATTCATCCATGGCCGTAGTCTGGACGCGGTGCTTCGCGAGGTGATCTGGCTGCGTGTCGATGGCGTGGCGTCTCGGACGGTGCCGCAGGGCGAGCCTGACTCCACCACCCTGAGCCTGGCCCAGGGGCTGTTGAGCGATCGGTTCCCACCGCCCGCGGGGAACGAGACAAACTTCGTGGATCGGCCTCCAGCGTCTCCGCCGGTCAGCAACTCGGCTCCCGCCTGGCCGTTGGCTGACGTCCAGAGCTCGTTGATGGACCCATCGTCCTCAACCTCATCGGGCTATGGGCGCCAGGATCGGCACTATTACCGGAACATCGCTCGGCTGGGAATTCAAGCGGCGGACGCGCTTGCCCATGCGCACGCGCATGGGGTGGTGCACCGCGACATCAAGCCGGCTAATTTGTTGCTTGACCTCGAGGGGACGATCTGGGTGACCGATTTCGGTCTGGCGAAGGGGGAGGGTGCGGAGGAGCTGACCAGCCCCGGAGACGTCGTGGGAACGTTGCGTTACATGGCGCCGGAGCGATTCCAGGGAATCACGGACCACCGCTGTGATCTCTACAGCCTGGGGCTGTCGCTGTACGAGTTACTCACGCTCCGACCGGCGTTTCCATCGTTGCATCGGCTTCAGCTCGTCAGCGCGATCATGGAGACGGAACCAGCGCGGCCGCGGAAGCTAGACCCGCAGATTCCGCGTGACCTGGAAACGATCGTGCTGAAAGCGATCGCCAAGAACCCCTCCCATCGGTTCTCGAGCGCCACGGAGCTGTCGCGGGAGCTGGGGCGATTCATCGACGGGCGGCCGATCCGGTCGCGGCGGGTCTCGGCCAGCGAGCGGCTCTGGCGGTGGTCGCGTCGGAACCCTGCTGTGGCGATGCTGGGCCTGCTCGCGGCGACGTTGACTACCGTCCTGGCGATCGGTTCGACGGCTACGGCATGGAAATTCCACGAACAGCGTGATCAGGTTCTCGAGCAGCGAGACGCGTTGCAGAAGGAGCAGAGGAATACACAGTTGGAGCTCGCCCGGTCGCTCTTGCAGCAGGTACGGGCAGAGCGTTACTCCAGACAGCCTGGCCCGCGTGCACAACGACTCGGGAGACTGGCGCAGGCCGCCCAGCTCGCCCGCGCGGGGATGGCCGGGCCCAACCTGCTGACCAACCTGCGGGGAGAGGCAATCGCCACCTCGGGTGATGGCGACGTGCGGCCGTCGAAGACCTGGCCGGGGCTCAACCTCGACCCGGCTGTCTCGTCCTTTTCGTTTGATGCCGATCGGTACGTGGTCGTGGAAGGGGGACACACGTTCCATCTCCACCGGATCTCTGATCGGTCCCAGCTCCGGGTCGTGAAGACCAATAGGGCTGGATACCTGATCGACCCCGAGCTCGACGCGAGCGGTCATTTTGTGTACGTCCGATCCGATCCATCAAAGATCGAGCTCTGGGACCTGGATCGCGGTGAGGTGCCCGGACTCTGGCCGTCTGACGTCTGCGATGTGGCATATCGGCCTGATGGTGGGCAGATCGCCGCCCTGCGGCCCGATGGCGAGGTTCGTGTTTACGACCTGCCAGCCATGACCGAGGCCCGGCGATTTCAGCTTGGGTCGAGAGTCCCGGCTCGTCTCGAGTACTCGAGACTGGCACTGAGCCGGGATGGGCGTTTTCTGGCTGTGATGCGCGGCGAGACGCAGGATGCATGGGTCTATGACATCACAAACGGACGCGTCAAGATCCACCTCAAGATTCCCCCGGTTTTTCGGACCGGCGGGCTCGCTCTCAACCGAAAGGCGACCCTCCTGGCGGTCGCGAACGATCGCACGATCTCGGTGTACGACCTTGAGGACAGGGAGCGGCTGGCCATGCTCCTGGGTCATCAAGAGGGGTGGATCCACGCGTACTTCGAACCGGAAGGAGATCTGCTCATCTCCGAATGCCGGGACCGCATCATCCGCGTGTGGGACCCGATTCGGGGACAGTTGCTGGCGGCCCTCCCCGGCCATTTTCGAGGACTGCTCTCCACCCGGTCCGAGATCGTGGTCGGCCGGAGGGATGACCTGACCCTCTACGAGCTTGACCCCGGCAAGGAGCGAAGGACCATCGATTGCCGGATGCTCCGCGAACGGGCCGACTCCGCGGTCTGGGGTCCGGACGGGTTGGCGTTCAGTCCGGATGGTTCGATGATCGCGCTGGCCCTGCGTCCCGACGGGGTCTACATTGTCCGGTCGTCCGACGGGGTAGGCCTCGCTCATTTGCCGATCGGCCGCTGCAACGCCGTGCAATTCCTGCCCGACGGCTCGCTCTTGACGTACAACGGTCAGGGATTGTGCCGCTGGCCAGTCCGGCTGCCCGTTGACGGCGTCCAGCGAATCGGACCAGCGGAACCCCTGGCGCCGGACTACTGTCGCTTCCCGATTAACGGATTGGCGCGGAGTGCCAGCGGTCGACTGGTCGGCGTGAGCGCTGATACGCGGGAGGGGTCGCTACTATTGGATCTGGAACAACCCTGGCGGCGAATCTGGCTCAAGCCACATGCGGGAGTGTATGACCTGGCGATAAGTCCGGACGGGAAGTGGGCCGCCACGGCTGGGTGGGAAGGTGGCCCTGGTCATGAGCAGGTGAAGGTCTGGGACACCGCCACGGGGCTCATCGCGAAGGTCATCCCGGGCCTTTCTTGCGTGGCCTTCAGTGCAGACGGCCAGTGGCTGGGCATCGACGATCGGACATCCTATCGATTCTTCAGAATCGGGACCTGGGCTCCTGTATCGAAGGTGGATTACGAGGTTGATAAGACACCGAGTCAAGGAACGATGCGCATCGCATTTCACCCAGGCGGCAACATCGCCGCGGTGCTGGCCGCGGACCGAACGACCGTGTTGCTCGTCGACGTGCAAAGCGGGCATGAGCTGACTGCGATCGACGGACCGAGTGAATCGCAGGTTCATCGGCTGGTCTTCAGCCCGGACGGACGCTTCCTGGCCGTCACGCGCAACAGCCAGAAGGTCGATCTCTGGGACCTGTCGCTGATCCGCCTCCGTCTCCAGGAGATGGGCCTGGTTGCAGGGTTTCCGGAAAGCTTCGGCGGCCCTTCCCAGGCAGTCCCCCTTCCTTCGATTGAGCGGATCGAGGTCCGAGGGGCCGACCCGGTAGGTCTCAGGCTGCTGGCGGCCAGGCAAACACTGAACGAGGCCGGGTATGCCATCCGAAGGTTGTTCGACGAAGATCTCTTCGATGCTGATGAGCTGGCGGAGCGTGGCTATCTTTGGAACCGGTTGGAGCGTTGGCAGCAAGCCGCGAACGATTTTCGGCGATCCCTTGCGAGGAATCCGAACTCAGCAGCGGCCGCCAACGAACTGGCCTGGTGCCTGGCAGCCGCGCCCGGCCGAGGCGATCCGGAAGAGGCGATCCGCTGGGCGCGCAAGGCCGTTGAGCGTCAACCAGGCGAGCCGAGCTTTCGCAATACACTGGCCGCGGCTCTCTATCGTGGGGGCCGCTTCAAGGAAGCTGTGGCCGAACTGGAAAGAGACATCGCACAGAATTCCTATGAAATCGGTTACGACTGGGTGTTGATGTCGATGTGCCGGGCGCGCCTTGGCCAGACAGCGTCGGCTCGCATCGCCCTGACGAAAGCCCAGGAGTGGCGTCCGCCTGCCAGCTTGAGCACCCCTACTTTCATCCGCGACCTCCGAGCACTCCTGCAGGAAGCACGTGAAGAATTGAATCGCTCTCTCCCGGACTTTCCGCCCAGCGTCTTCGACCGCTAAATCCCAGCCGGCTTGCTGCCTTCGCCGCCCGGCCACCCTTGAGTGAGAGGTCACTTCCCCCTCCATCCATCTCTGCAATGAGGCGAAATCCCTCTTGATCCGGTGTCCCAACCGAGGTTCCGGAACCCCCAACCTGTCCGCTTCGAAAGAAAATGCGATGAGCCGGTTACCAATCACGGCACGAGCGCAGATACCCATATAGGGAGGGTGGTCGCTCTGATCGTGCAATCGGGCTCGACCCACGGGATTGCTCCGGCCAGTCGACTCTCCAGCACGACGTTCACCCCGGGATGCCCCTCTACGGCGGGGAGACCCGGCCTGCGCCTTGGACTGGCCCCCGACCTCGGTGCGCCCTCACTGCGTCTCAGTGTCGGCCTGACCGAACCGATTCCGATTCCCAGAATCATCCGCATTCTGGCACCTCAATCGAGATGTTCTCGATCGGGGTGGCGCGCCTGGAAAAACGGCCTGTCATCCACAGCTTCATCAGAGAAACAAGGGAGATCGCCGCCATGAGAGGGTCTTTTTGTACTCCGAAGTTACGACGTCGGAAAAAGTTGCAGGTTGAGCTGCTCGAGGATCGCCAGCTCCTGGCGTCGATCATGGTGAATACGACGGCCGACGATACGACTCCGGATGCGACCTTGTCGCTGCGCGAGGCGATTGAGGTATCCGACGGGACGCTGGCGGTCTCGTCGCTGAGCGCGATGGAGCAGGCGCAGGTGAGCGGGGCGGTCGGGGCCACGAACACGATTGGATTCAACATCCCCACAACCGATCCGGGCTATAACCCGGCAACCGGGGTCTGGACGATCGCGGTCCAGTCGGCGCTGCCCACGATCAGCACCAACGCGGCCATCATCAACGGCTACAGCCAGCCGGGGGCGAGCAAGAACACGCTGGCGCAAGGGGACAACGCGAAATTGGCCGTCGCGATCAACGGAAAGACCGCGGGCGCGATCGACGGTCTCACGATCGACCAGCAAGGATCGCAGGTCCTCGGGCTCGACATCGAGAATTTCGTCAAGGCCGGCGTGCTGATCACGGCCGGGGGCAACGTCCAGGTCGCGGGCTGCTTCATCGGCACCGACCCGACGGGCGAGACCGCCGCGCCCAACGGAACCGGCGTGGAGCTTGAGAACTCGTTCAACACGATCGGCGGGCCGAACGCCGGTGATCGAAACGTGATCTCGGGGTCGGGGAACGCCTCTACGTCGTACTTTGTCCATGATGGAGTGTACGTGCCGGACCAGGCGACCAATCCACTGAACATCACGCCCAGCGGGAACGTCATCGAGAACAACTTCCTGGGCCTCGACGCCACGGGCACAAAGGCGATCGAGAATGAGTACGCGGGTGTGCAAGACTCCGGATCGGGCAATATCTACGGCGGCACCGCGTCCGGGCTCGGCAACGTGATCTCCGGGAACGGCGACGGTGGACTGGATACATCCGGAAGTGTCACGATCGAGGGCAACTACATTGGCACGGACGTCACTGGCACGGTCGCCCTCGGCAACGGTCAGAGCGGCAGCGGGATCATAAGTTTCGAACCGGCTTCCGCCAAGTCGATCTCCATGACCATCTCCAACAACCTGATCTCAGGCAACCAGACCGGGATTCTCCTGAGTCAAACGGTTGGGAGCCAGTCGGCGTACACGATCGCGAACAACCTGATCGGGACCAACGCCACCGGCACCGCGGCGCTCGGGAGCGGCACGTTCGGAATCGATCTCTATTCGGTCGAGAACGCCACGGTGCAGAACAATGTCATTTCGGACAACAGCATCGGTGTCAGGACGCAGACGTCCACGCCCAGCGGAGAGCTGCAACACGACGTAATCCTGGGGAACCTGATCGGCACGGACAAGACGGGCCAGGTTGCGCTCGGCAATTCGCTCCACGGGATCGAGATCGAGAACGGCACCGGCCTCACGATCGGGGGAACGGGTCCGGGGCAGGGAAATGTGATCGCGAACAGCGGTTACTATGGAATCTACCTGCTTGCGGGCCAGCATGACCAGTTCACCCGAAACTCGATCTTCGGCAACGCGAAGGGCGGCATCTTTCAGAACTATTTGACCAACGAATTTGCTGGTCCGCCCACCTTGACATTCGCGCCGGGGACGGGAAGCACCGGCACACTCTCGGGCACGCTCACCGAAGCGAAGAACACCTCGTACGTCGTCGAGATCTTCTCCAACTCGACGGCCCAGTCCTCAGAGGGCCAGACGTTCGTCCAGGAAGTGACCGTCACGACTGACGGTACGGGCCAAGGCACGTTCTCCCTCAGCGAGCCGGCCGGCTTCTATACGGCCACAACCACCGCCCCGTCCGGCGACACATCTGAATTCTCGAGCGTAGCGGGGACGGCGGCCATGCCGGCCACCGAGACGGCAGTCTCGTCATCGGCGAATCCGTCGACGCCGGGACAGCAGGTGACGTTCACGGCGGTGGTCACGGCACCGGCGTACCAGGGGACGCCGACGGGCACGGTGACATTCACCATCGACGGGCAGGGGCAGACGCCCACGCAGCTCTCGGTCGTCGGGGGCGTGGACGAGGCGCAGTTCGTCACGTCAACGCTCGCGGCGGGACAGCACTCGGTTACGGCGGCGTACAGCGGCGACACGAATGTCAGTCCGAGCAACGGGTCACTGCCGACGCAGACGGTGAACGCTCCGAACCTGCAGCCGACGACGACCACGCTGACGTCTTCGTTGAACGCGTCGACGGTTGGCCGGCAGGTGACCTTCACGGCGGTCGTCTCGCCAGGGGCCTTCGCCGGGACGCCGACGGGGTCTGTCGTCTTCACGATCGACGGCACTCCCCAGACGCCGGTCCCCGTCCAGGTTGTAAATGGCCACGAGCAGGGCGCTTTCTCCATCGCGACATTGTCGGCGGGCCCCCACACGATCAGCGCGACGTACAACGGCGACACGACGTTCGCGCCGAGCACGGTGCCGAGTCACTTGATCCAGACGGTGAACCCCGTGACTCAGGGGGGCGGCTCCCCGGGGATCGACGGACCGACCGTCGAGTCTTTGCAGCGTTATGGGATCCACATGCAACCGACGGTCCTGGCGCTGACATTCAGCGACGGACTCGATCCGGCCCGCGCTTCGGACCCGAGCAATTACCGGATCGTCGGTCCGGCCGGACGCGTGATCGGCATCCGCTCGGCGGTGTATGACCCCGCGACGGACAGCGTGACCCTCAGACCTCGGAAGAGAATCGACCTTCACGACACCTATCATTTCACGGTGATCGGCGATGGGGACGGTGGTGTGACCGACTCGAACGGGATCCCGCTGGATGGCGCCGAAAACGGGTTACCGGGGAGCAATTACACGACAACCTTGACCTGGAGGAACGTGGTCTGGACCCCTGCGGAGGCCAAGAAGTACGTCCACACAAACGCGCACAAGCCGGCGGGAGCCCTGAGCCACCCGTTCATCTCGAGGTCACGTTAAGCAAGGGGAGACAACGATCCTGCCGGCCGAGATGAGCGTCGATTGTACCGGAACGTGCAGTGGCGGGCCGCTGGCGCGAATCGTTAGGGCCCGCGTAACAATAACCCGGACAATTCTTGTCCGGGATACTAACCCGAAGCGTAAGCGAGGTGCTGCGTTTTCCCTCGCTTACGCTTCGGGTTGGTGTAGTGACAGTATGTTGTCATTCCAGAAGTCATGGGACTCGTGTACCGCGACCTCGGTCGGCTTCTGGGTGCCAAAGTACCGTTCGAGTTCTTCAGGTGCTGCATTACGATCGCGAACCGAAATAGAACCCGATAACGGCGGCCAGTAGGTGCTCCGGGGCGAGTCGGCCGAGGTGGCCCCAGCGGTTGAAGATGGCGTCGACCTGATCGAGCGGGACGACGGGAAACATCCGGTTCCAAACCAAGGCGACCAGCACCACTCCAGCCCCCATGGCGGCCAAGGCCTGCATGTCCTCGATGGCCCTGTGCCTGCGCTTGCCGCGCGCCCGCCACCAGCCGATCAAGGCGTTGAGGATCACGCCGATCAGGAACCCTCCGACCAGGAGCAGCGTTGTCACTCCCGGGTTCGTGTCGATCCGAGTTAACACCCCTCTCTGGTAGAGCACCACCGCGACCGCCGCCGAGCCCCCGGCGAGGAGCAGCCGAATGGTGCCTCTCGGCAAGAACAAGGGCGGCGGACCCGGCTCGTCCCCAGGCACCGCGACGGCCGCGATCCGTTTTCTTGTCGCGAAGTAATGGCCCATGATCACGAACATCAGGGTGCTGAGGTAGTCCGGCACCACCTGTGACGGTCTCACCAGCAGCATCCCCCAGACCGTTGCGAATACCAGAACCGCCAGGAGTGCCCGGACGCTACCCGCCGGCAACCCCAGCGCGTGCATCCTCCGCCAGTCGATCTGATCCTGAGTTTCCGGCCTATCAATCGCCATGTGTCGTTCTCTCGAAGAAGACATGTACTCGGGCCGCGTAGCCGGAAGGAGATTCAGCCGCCGGGCGGGAATCTTGTTCGGCCTGGGTCTGTTTGCGTCGGTTGTACTCCCCGAAACCAACCGAATTAGCCGCATCACGTGTGCTCATCCACAGCTAGGCCGGTTTCCCCGAGATGGCTACGAGTCTGATCGACCGCGCTTCGTTGCCGCGTTCGATGCGATATCTGAGACCACTCCGCGGGAAACTTCCAAGAGAATTGCTCGGGCAGGTGCGGGGCACTCGCCGAATCGTGGACCACGATCCGGGATGGATCAGGATCCTCGTGGCAGGAAATCTCGCGGTCGACCTGCGTATCCGATGCTGGTCGCTCGTCGGGGGGCGTCCCGGCCCTCCGGGTCAAGTGCCAAAAGAGACGCTTGATAAAAGTAAACACTTCTGACCCCCGCCGCCTATCGTTAGCCCGGTATTCCGCCGTGATCTTGCCTTCGACATCCCAGACGATTTGGCTGCGGCCGAATAGCGGACGGGCGGCTGAAACCGGCCGGCGCTTCCCCAGTCCGCGGCATTCCGTGCCAGGCCAAGCGGCCTGGCGCACATCCCACTCGGGGGATTGTATCCCAGCCTCAAGAAGTGCTGCCACCCCAGGCTCCGCTTGGAGAGAACCAGGGGGGCCTGGCAACCCCCCGCGAAGAGCCCGAGGAGGCTACCCACGAGCCCGGAGCTGATCAGGGTCGAGGACATGGGTCAAGATGGACATGTGCGAACACCCATGCTTGTCCCAAGGAGGCCGACTTTCGACGATAGCACTTTGCCAGTTCGAGTTGCGCCTCATTACCGTGCCATCCTGAATTGTTACGATTTTTCGCTCACGGGCGCCCGACGCGCCGCCGTCAACGGCCAGAAGGAAAGCCTGCTGGAAGAGGAGCGCGACCACCGTGAACACGTTCGAGATTACCATCCAGCGCAAGCTCGGTGATCGCTGGCCCGGCGCAGGTCGAAAAGGCGCCTGCTGGTCGATCAAGAGTTTCCACCGGCCAGCCTGGACTTGCCGACCTGGGATTTGCAGGCGGAGTTCTGGATCGAAGGCGCCGGCGACGACCACGGCACGGACACGTATGCTTTCGGCGATCTGTCCGCTACGGCCCAGACCCGCAAGGCTGTGCTCGAAGGTCTGATCCCGCGGCTCAAGATCGCCGATCGTTGCTCGCTCTCGACGAAGTTCTTGCGAGTGCGCGGCGACCTACGCACCTACAAGATCCACCTGGGCAGCGGCAACATCCTCATGACGCCCAACGACCAGTACCTATGCATCGTGGCGAAACCCAGCGCTGCGGCGGGGGACCGCACGCTGTTCTTGCCTTTCGAAGGCGATGGCATGTTGTCGCAGGTCCTCAGCAAGGCGCTTTTGTTGGCCGAGGATACGAAGATCACCGAGCCGGCGATTGTCAGCCAGATCCGTTCGAAGCTGGCCCCACACGCATAGGGAATCCAGCCGAATCGCGTACGGTCATCATGTTCACTCCGAAACGAACGCGATGACCAGTGCGAAGAGGGGACAATAGGAAAGCGGAAGCCCCGCGATCAGACGCTCGTGGTAGCGTCGCATGGCGGCTTGAAGCTGGTCATCGGGATATAACTCGGGCAGCTTGGCGCACACGACGGCCTGGGCCCGGTCATCTTCATCGGAATCCTCTTGCAGCATCACTTCGAGGCCAATCAATGCGGGAAACGAGGCACGCGCAAGCTCACAGACCTTCCGAAACTCCCGCTCGGCGCCGTGTCGAACTAAGAAATCACTGATGGACGCGTCGACCGTGAGTTCCTGAGAGGTCGTCGAAGCCATGTTGGAACCTCAAAGTGATTAGTGCCGAAGACAGGACTTGAACCTGCACGGGCGGTTATACTCCGCACGGAGGTGAATGAGGCATTTCCTCT
>JBIOJM010000224.1:0-17085 GCA_044450785.1 Isosphaerales bacterium | reverse complement strand
CCCAGCAAACTGCGTCGTTCCGCACCTACACGATCGGTATCGTTACACACGGAGGAATTCAGGACACGAGCTGGAAAAATGGGCCGCCCTGGGAGCTCGAGACTGCCTACCTGATGAAACAACAGGGCTACGACGCGGTGATCCCTTATAACTGGGTGGCCCAAAGCGGCACGCCTGGTGAGGCAATCAAGCAATCACCGAAATTGACGCAGCTCATCCTCGATGCGGCCAGCCGGTTCCCAGCCTCCAGCCCCGTTAACCTTGATTTCATCGGCCACAGCGAGGGGACTGTGGTCAACACCTATGCCATCGTCAAGCTCGAAAGCATGATGACCCCGCAGCTCAAAGCCGGCTACATCGTGGATACCCTGCTGGATCCTCACGCCGCCAACAACAATCTTCCAGGGAAGCAAATCAGCTTTGCCGGGCCGCTTGGCGGGCTGGCCAGGATGATTGTCACCAACTACCAAGGCAGAGCCAACGACCCTCCCGCGTTCGTCCCATCGGTGGTCGATGAGGCCCAGGTCTTCTTCGAGCACTCCACGGCCACCGCCAGCGGGATGTACAACCTCTGGGGCCAGGTCCCCGTCAGGAGTGATGGGCCGGTGGTGCACTACTACAACCTGACGAACATGGGAGTGACACACTCGGGCAAGACAGGCGTGAATTATTGGTACCGGAACTTCATCGCTCCCACCTTGGGCAACCAGGCCCCCTTGGTCCATGAGCTCCAGCTCGACGGCCAGATCGATAACGCTCAGTCGACCGCGACGACAATCACGACCGCTTCGGCCGGCCAGGCCCTGGCGAGCCCAGCCGCCGAAGTCCGCGCCAACCGCATTTACGGACCGGCGCAGGTGGTGCAGACCAATCAGCCGGAGTTTTCAGGCACGGCCGCGCCCGGCTCGGTTGTACAGCTCTCGGTCGGCCCCGTGGGAAAGTCAGGGCCCACCACACTGGCCGGTTGGACCACCGCGAATGCCAGCGGACAGTGGTCGCTCACCACTCATCGCCCACTGCCTGATGGACAGTATCGCACCCTCGTGACGGCCTTCTCGCGCGCGCTGGCCACCCGGCCGGGACTGTCCATCGTCCCCATCCAGCCGCTGGGCCGCTTGGTCGTCGACGCGCCGTCCGGCTCGTAAAAGCCTGTTCGAATGGCCAAGTTATTTTCTGACGGCTCCTACGGCTCGCGGTAGAGTGCGCCCCCCTTCATCACCAGTTTGACCTGGCGCAGGGTCTTGATGTCGTGGGTCGGATCTCCCTCGACGGCGACCAGATCGGCCAGAAGTCCTGGCTTGATGGCGCCCAGGCGATCGTCCAGGCGGAGGGTTTTGGCAACGACCGAGGTCGCGGCACGGAGTGCCTCGGCCGGCTTCATACCGTAGTCGACCAGCAGCTCGAGCTCGCGTGCGCCTTCGCCGTGGGCAAAGACCCCCATGTCGCTGCCGTTGGCGATCATGACACCCGCCTCGAGCGCTTGCTTGAAGGTCGCCCGCGCGCGCCTGAGGCGGGCTGGCTCCGGGTCGGTCCCCGGGCGATAACCGCGATGCCGGGCAGACGCCTCCAACGCGGCCAAGGTCGGGCAGAGGACGACGCCGCGCTCGACCATCAGCTTGAAGACTTCAAGGTCGCCGCCATCGCCGTGCTCGATGGTCGCGACGCCCGCCAGCGCCGCGCGCCGCATCCCTTCCTTCGACGTGGCGTGGGCCGACACCAGGATACCCACCGAGCGCGCCGTCTCGACGATCCGCGTGAGCTCCTCCAGCGAGAACGACGGGCGAATCGCCGCGCCTCCCATCGCAGTGTCGGCATAGACCTTGATCCAGTCGGCCCCCCGGCCGATCTGGTCCCGGACGACCCGGATCAACGAATCCACTCCATCGGCTTCCTCAGCCCCTTGGGGGATGTGAAACTCGGGGGCGAAACCCTTGGGTGCGTAACTGCCTGTCGCCACAATGGCCCGCGTCACCACCAGCATCCGCGGGCCGGAAACGATCCCCTGCGCAACGGCCTGCTTCAGCCCAACGTCAGCATACCCGGCCCCCTCAGTCCCCAAATCGCGGATCGTCGTGAAACCGGAAAGGAGCGTGCTCCGCAAATGGTTGGTCGCGCGGCAGACCCGCAGCGCAAGTGCTTCCTTGAGCACCTGATCATCCCACAGCGCCTCGTTGTACGGGTGCAGCAAGACGTGCGTGTGGGCGTCGATCAACCCCGGTAACAGGGTCGTCCCGGGCAGCTCGATGGCGCGGCTGCCCTCGGGGACCTTCACTTCGCCGGCCGGCCCGGTCGCCTCGATCGTTTCCCCCCGGGCGACAACGATCCAGCCCTCGTGAGCCTCAAGCGCAAGGCCGTCCCAGACGCGAGCCGGCTTGAGCACGACCGGGCGCGACGTGTCTGGTCGGGACCGCGCTCCGCCCGACCCAACCGGCCGCTGAGCCCAAGCCGGTCCCACCAGGGTCACGAGACACAGCACCACCACCGCCATCAACTGCCGCGTCATGATTGCTCCTTTGCTCACCTTGAACTGCACAACCATCAACCGACCACAACGGTTCGTCCATCATGCCACCCTTCGATCAGGCTTTCTCGAACCGAGACGTTCGTGCTAGCATGACTGAAAGTCACTGCGGAGCCCAGGACATCGAGCGATAAGCAAAGATCACGAAGTGCTCCTGATCCGAGGTGAAAAGGTGCAGCCATGAAAACAATCCATCTCGACGAAGTCAAACTCGATCTCGACGACTACGAAGGAGGGACAGGAATCGTGGAAGGAAGATCGCTCGTGCGTACCACCGCGCCGCGAGCGTGACCGACCAGAAGATCGGAGCCCCTGACAAATGGATGCCGCGCCCCGCGAGCGAATCGAGACCATAACCGAATTAACGGTGCCGCACACCGAGAGTCAGCAGAATGCCGGCACCACACCGGCTTTCGACCTGATCGAGTCGATCGCTCTGGAGGCCATCGCGGCCAGGCCGATCCCCAAACCGGAGGGCCGGCCTGACGTCATGATGGAGTACGTCCACGGCCAGTCGATCGACCAATATTGCGACAGCCGGCGGCTGGACATTTCCGCCCGGCTGAGGCTGTTCGGACAAGTCTGCGAAGCTGTACACTTCGCCCATCAACACACGGTCATCCACCGCGACTTGAAGCCGAGTAACATCCTGGTCACAGCCGACGGAATCCCGAAGCTCATCGACTTCGGCATTTCCAAGCTGGTTCAACCCGAGTACAACGGCGATGCCGATCTCGGAACCGATGCATCGACGACCTTGCGCCGAACTGATGAGTTGGTGCTGACGCCGGAGTATGCCAGTCCCGAGCAGGTTACGGGGGAGCCGATCACGACGGCCAGCGATGTCTACGCGCTGGGTGTTGTGCTCTACCTGCTGCTGACGGGCCGGTGGCCGTACCAGCTCAAGTCCGGGAGCACGCCCGAAATCCTCCAGGCTATCTGCGAACAGGTGCCCGAGAAACCCAGCACATCGGTTGTCGGGTGCCTCGCCACGCGGGCAGGTTCGTCCAGCAATCCGCCAGCGGTGGTGACCCCGACGTCGCCGCCCCAGCCATCTGCCGAGCCCGAGCCACTCTCGTTGTCGCCGTCACAGACCCAGACACCCGAGGACATCGCCGCGGCTCGCGCCACTGTGCCAGAGCGACTCAAGCGGATTCTGGCGGGTGACCTCGACGCGATCGTGTTGATGGCATTGCGCAAAGAACCGGAGCGGCGGTATGCCTCGGCCGAGCACTTCGCCGACGATCTGCACCGCTACTTGGAGGGTCTGCCAGTGCGAGCGCACCGCGACTCGCCGGCTTATCGCGCGGCCAAGTTTGGGCGGCGCCACCCGGCAGTGGTGGTTACTGCACTGGCTTTGGTCCTGGCACTGGTGGTAGGCGTCGCCGGTACAACAACCGGATTGATCCTGGCCCGTCGCGAGCGTGACCGTGCTGAAGTCTCCTTCCGCCAGGCTCGCCAGGCAGTCAATCAGTTCTTTACCCACGTTAGCGAGGAGCGGCTCCTCAACCAACCGGGGCTTCATCCGCTCCGCAACGCGCTGCTTCAGGACGCGCAGCGATTTTATCAAGACTTCCTCAGCCAGCGCGGCGGTGACTCGACACTCCGTGCGGAGCTCGCCTACGCCTGCGCTCGCGTCGCCAAGATCACCAGTCTGACCGGCTCGACGTCCGAGGCATATCTCCAGTACCAACAAGCCATTGCGCTTTGGGAGAGCCTGGTCACGAGCCAGCCCCACAATCAAAGCTATCAGGAGAATCTGGCGCGCACTCTCAACGAGCTGGGTCAGGTGCTCATGTTTCTCGATGGCCGCGCCGACGAGGCCCTCCGCATTCTCCGCCGCGCTCAAGACCTGATCGAGTCGCTTGCCAGCGCCGATCCCCAGTCGGTCTCACGACGCCATGAGCTGGGTCTCATTCTCCAGAACATCGCCCAAATTGAACGTGACCAAGGTCAACCCGAGAAGGCGATCGAGAGTATCCAGCGCTCGATCGCGATCGAGTCACAACTCGCTACGGAGGATCCTCACGCACTCGACCCACAAGTCGCCATGGCCAAGGCTTCTGGAGTCCTGGCCCAGATCCTGATGGGCCAACCCGACGGATTGGAGCCGGCGAGCACCGCCTGTCAGAAAGCGGTCGAGCTCCTCGAGTCCGTTACCAGCGAGCACCCGGATCTCGCGGACCAGTCTTATGAACTGGCGATCTTCCTCGGCGACCTGTGCTCCTTCCAGCAGATGGCCGGCAAGCTCGACTCGGCTCTCGCCAGCGCCCACAAGGCACTCGCAATCTTCGAACGGCTTGACCAGCAGTATCCCGGCCTCCTGAACTACCGGGGGGGGCTGGGCAACACCTACAACATGATGAGCGATCTTTTTCGCCAACGACGTGAGCCGGCCGAGGCGCTCGCCTTTGTCCAGAAGGCCCGAACACTGCTCGAACAGCTCGTATCCGAGCACCCGAACGACCTCTACTCGCGCATCGACCTGGCCAAGAGCCATAACTCGATCGGCCGGATACTCCAACAAACGGGCGAGCCCGTTGAGGCATTGCGCTCGTTCCAGCACGCTGTTGATCTCTACGAGAGCATCCCCAACCTCGATCCACGCAACAGCTACAGCCTGGCGTGCAACTTGGCTCTGTGTATCCCCTTGATCGGCACGAAAAACGGATCGCAAGGCACCCTTGACACCTTGAAATTGAGCAAGGGCGACCAGCGCCGCCGCCAAGTGTACGGCGACCGGGCTGTCGAGGTATTGCGCCGCGCTGTTGGCGGCGGCTTCCCCACGGCCGAGACCCTCCAGTCTGACACGGACATCGACTCGATCCGCGACCGTGCTGACTTTCAAGCCCTCATCAAGGACGTGGAGGAGAATTCAGCAACAGCCCGGAAGTAGCACCGATCAGAGGTCCCCGCCTTGCAACCAGTCCAGGCTCCCGCCCGAAAAACAATCAAGGTCGCCCCGTTTTCGTCCGATCGAATCATGAGGATTGCCAAGTGCGGCACGAACCACCCCCGAGCTGAGATTGCAGCAAAGGTCGCGTGGATCATGGACTGGATCAGGAGGGTGGTCTGGCTGGCACTCCTGTCGCTCACAGCAGCGACGGTCGCTCCCGGCTGCAACCAAGTCTTCGTTGTCCCAAGGCCTGGACGTCACCTTGCGCCGGTCACCGAATGTCTCTGGGGAGCGCGCTGGTCTGTCTCGACCTCAGCCTTGCTGAGCGAACGGGGACTGGAAGGCCTGGCCCAACATCATCCACGCGACGCCTTCTGCCTCCTCGAGCAGGGAAATGGCGCCGAACACTCTGATCCAGGGCGGCTGCTCGCCTTGGCGGAGCTGGCTGACCAGATCGGCCGGACGACCCTGCTGCCGGCGCCGGGGGAGGCACTTTTGTGGTCGCGCGATGCGGCGGTTTACGCCATATTCTGCCTGGCAGAGCTACGAGAAGGCCCGGCCGGCTCCCTGATGTGGTGCACCGCGAGAGACCTGCACAACGATGCGTTGGCTCGGTGCCTTCGGCTGGCGCGAACGGACACGATGCCTGCGCAAACCTCCTGGCCCGTACGGCTTGGCGAGGCCGGGATTGTTCCGGCCTCAGCCGTTCCCGACTGGACGGTCCTGGGGTTTGACACCCTCCAACTCGCCGATGAATTCGCCGTCGTCGGGCCGGGACCGTTCGTGCGCCGGGCCGGGCTGGGTGTCCCGCTGATCGCGCATCGTGGACTCGATGAAGATGAGTTGACCGCATGGAAACCCTACGGTCCTCGAAAGGTAGTCTTTGCCACGAGTGCGGTGATCCAGCCGCGCGGACCAATCATGAATTGGCGCGAACAACCCGTCGAGCTGGTACTACATGACCCGCTCCGCGAGGAGGTGTTGAACCTGGGCGGGCGGCTGATCCCGCTAGCCGGTAACCTGACGCCCCCGCTGGTCCGCCGGCTCACTCAAAGTCCGATGCGCAATTATGAGTATCTGGGCGTCGTCGATCCCGATTTCTATTCCGCACAGGCAGGCGTGTACGCGCTTGATGCTTACCAGCCCGGTAAGGTGCCGGTCCTGCTGGTGCAGGGGCTCTGGTCCAACCCCACGGTCTGGATACCGATGCTCGACGCACTGCGCGGCGATCCAGCGCTGCGCGCATCGTACCAGTTCTGGGTCGTGCTCAATCCGTCGGGCTATCCGCTCCCGCTGGCGGCTCTTTCATTGCGCCGATCGCTCCGTGAGATCCGCCGGAGGTTCGACCCCCAAGGGGCCGATCCCGCGCTCGACAACATGGTGATCCTGGGCAAGAGCACCGGCGGCCAGGTAACGCGGATGCTGGTCCAGCCGAGCGGTGAGACGTTGTGGAACGCGGTTTTCACGCAGCCCATCGACCAGATTCGCGCCGCGCCCAAACTTCAGGCCGATCTGGCTGAAATGTTCTTCTTCCAGCCCGAGCCCTATGTGCGACGAGTCATCTTCTTGACCACGGCCCATCGAGGGAGTAGGCCGGCCAGGCAGCCGGGGGTTCGGCTCGGCATTGAGCTGATCCGTCGCAACAACCCGCTTCGCCCGGCCTGGGCAGAGCTGGAGGCCGCCAACGGCCGCAGTGTGTTCCAGCCTTCCTTCCAGGACCGGGTGCTCAGCAGCGCCGACGGGATGGAAGCCGAAAATCCCGTCCTCATAGCCCTCGACTCACAGCCGATCGCGCCGGAAGTCGTTTACCACTCGATCATCGCTAACCTCCGTCGCGAAGCACCCCTGGACAAGGTGAGCGACGGCTTGGTCAGCTACCGCAGCGCCCACCTCGACGGCGCTGCCTCCGAGCACATCGTCACGGCCACCCACACCTGCGAAGCTGACCCCGAGGTTATCGCCGAAGTTCGGAGGATCCTCCTGGTGCACCTGAGCGAAAGAAAGGGCACACCTTCGTCGCTCCCTTTACCCAGTTTCTTGAATCTCTCATTGCCGAATTGCATTTCAATTCGCTTTACGCTTGCTCAGCATGCCAGCACGCACTAACATAGCAATAGACCCGGTTTATGTTCCGAACTCCTCAATGCTTGACCTGCGAGCGGCAGCGCGCGCCAACATTGGTTCGGAAGCAACAATGGATCGATCGAGCACCCGGCTCAGAGCCGAGCACCGCGGTCGACCCGTCTGGAAGGTGCCGAGGGCTGGTTTTAGCATATGAGCGAACTGAACCGACGGTTGAGCAGGCGCAAACTGTTGTCGATGACGATTCCCAGTGTATCGCTGATTCTCGGTGGTTGCGGCGAGTTGAGTCCGAAGGATCGCATCGAACAGAATATCCGATTGCGGAAGGAGCAAGCAAATAGAGTACATCTGCGAAACATGCTGAAGAAGGTCAAGAAAGGATACGAAGGTGCTCCCCCTTCAGAAAGGCATCGACAAAGCTCATGATCCAATCGGCGGCAAGGTCAGCGCATACAGATACCGCCAGATCGTCAACAGATCATGCAGTTAGACACCAGCTTCCATGACCGTGGGCCTATCCTGCGGTTTACTGAACACCTCGATACATGGGCCTGTCAGAAAAAGCTCTCTCCGGTTCGGGATGCGACAGCCGCTTGACACCCTGCTAGAGGCCGGACCAAACTCAAGGGGAAGGATCGATTGCGGTCTCGACGCCCCGCCGGTCGAGGCCAACGGCCGGACCTGCGAGGCCCGTGATGGCAACGACACCGCAGCCGCCCCAGTCTACACCCCAGCCTCCCTCGGAGACCGACCCCCGTTTCCCCTCCGGGCCGTGGCAGGGGTTCTTCTTGATGGCCCACTTGCCTGGTCGGCACAGGATGGAACTCCACCTGAGCTTTTGCCAGGGAGTCATGACCGGCGAGGGCCGCGATATGATCGGCCTCTTCCTGATCCGCGGCAAGTACAATCTCGACGATGGCAAGTGCCGGTGGACCAAGCGATACATCGGCAAGCACGATGTCGCCTATCAGGGCTATAACGAGGGGAAGGGAATCTGGGGTCTCTGGGAGATTCCCCCGTCCTGGCGAGGAGGGTTCCACATCTGGCCGTCGGCGATGGGTGACCCGACGTCTCCCAAGCTCGCCGAAGCGATCGACGAACCGGCGGAAGTCCGGCCCGTACACGATGTTGAAAAAGTCGAGGTAGCCGAGCCCGAGCCAGTGGGCGCGTCAACGGATTCCCGGTAGGCCAAGGTCGGCGCGGAGCTAGAATCCCCAGGAATTGACTCATCTCCCCATTCGTGCCCAGGCGCGACGGTAGGCCAGGGGAGTCTCGCCACGGAGCCAGCGCCGCAGGTCCTCGGCAAAGTCCTGGCAGCCCGCGTACCGCCGGTCGGGGCGCTTCGCCAGGGCCTTGAGGCAGATGGCGGCCAGAGAACGCGGGACCCCGGAGGCAACGGTGTGAGGCGACGGGGGGTCGTGGTGGATTGTGTGGAAAATCACGTACGAGGGGGGCCCGCAAAACGGGGGTTGACCGCAGAGCAGTTCGTAGAAGACCACGCCCAGGCTGTACTGGTCACTGGCCGGCAGCACGTCTGTCTGCCCCCCTTGCGCTTGCTCGGGAGCGACGTAAGCCGGTGTGCCAAGAATCATGCCAGCGGGGAGCGGGACCTCACCCGAGTCGGGGCGATAGGCGATGCCGAAATCCATGAGGTAGACGGCGCCTTCATCGTCGAGGCGAACGTTGGCCGGCTTGACATCGCGGTGGACAACCCCTTGGCCGTGAGCGTAAGCCAGCGCTTCGGCCAGCTCGGCGACGATCTCCGCAGCACGGTCCATCGCGAGTGGGTGTTCGACCGACTGCTCGGCCAGGTTACAGCCGTTGATGAGTGCCATTGCGATGTAGTGCCGCTCGCCGGCGCAGCCGGCCTCGTAAACCGGCACGATTCGGGGATGCCGCAGCCGGGCTAGCGCCTTGGCCTCGCCCAGAAATCGCTCAAGCGCCTTGGCCGTCTTGAGCACGCCTGGGCGGGGCACCTTCAGCGCGACGTCACGCTCCAAGACAGGGTCGTAGGCACGATAGACCGTGGCGTGCTGCCCTTCCCCCAAGATGCTCACGATCCGAAACCGGCCTAGCCCGGTCCCGCTCGCCGGGACCAAATCGACGCTGCTCGTCCTGGCGGCACCACGGTCCAAGGCCGTCACCGAGATCGACGACATCGTCGCCGCGCCCCAACCTGAAGCCGATCGACCATCACCGGAAAACGGCTCGATCAACACCTCGCTACTGTCGTCTGGCCCCAGTCTCGGATGGGACCAATGATCGGGCTCGCCCTCGCAGTTGAGATCGACCGCGCCGACCAGGACCTCCCCACTCTCAAATCCCGACGAACTCCGCGCTCTGGCGCCGACCACCACTGGGGTTGGCTGAGCCCAACTCCAAGGCTGGATCAGCCTGATACCCAATTGCCCCGAACCAAGTCGCGGGGGCCCCAAAACAGCGGTCCACCCCGAGTCCGCTGCAGCCGCCGGCGCAGCAGGCAGCTTCGTCAAACAATGCGGGCACCGGAAAATCCGGCCCAGTGGATCATCACCCAAATGCGAAACTCGGCCACACCCGGTGTTCGGACATTGCACGATTGCCGTCTTCATGATGTCTCCTCTTGCCTCCTTGCCACCGATTTCGCCGAACCCAAGCTGCGCAAGCCTGATGCTCAAAAGCGGCATGTCGATAGCGATGCACCATCACCGTGGTACGCGCTCCTACTCCTATAACTCGTTGAGGGAGTTTCGCAAACATCGATTTTCCAAAGATTGTGGCCGTCCAATCCGAAAACCGGCGCGCGCGGCATCTCCCGCAAAGATTCCCACCGTCTCACACCCACGAGTCGATCCGCGAGCCCACTCTCTCGTCCAGCACGATAACCTCGGGTAAGATCATTGGGGACACGCATCCGCCGCTTGGCCTCAGACGGCGCAACGAGTGAGCTGGAAGCACCTTTGCCCCAGCGGGACCATTTGCTCATGGAAATGGTCACGACCGGATGGTTGGACAGATCGAGACATGGTATGACGATGACTATCCTCGATGAGATCGTGGCTTCAAAACGGAATGAGTTGGATGCCGCGCGGCGGCGGCTATCGCTCGAAGAGCTCGAGGCCCGGGCAGCCGCTGCTCCTCTCATCAGCGACTTTCGCGCGGCTCTGGCCGGCCCCGGCCCCATCCGGCTCATCGCCGAGATCAAAAAAGCCAGCCCCTCGGCCCAGGTTATCCGGGCCGATTTCAACCCGGTCGCCATCGCGCGGACTTACGAGCAGCACGGCGCCAGTTGCCTCAGCGTGCTGACCGACACCCCCTACTTCCAGGGCAATCTCGCGCATCTGGCGCAGGTCAGGGCCTCGGTAGCAATCCCCTTGTTGCGCAAGGACTTTTTTATCGACGAATACCAGGTGGTCGAGGCTCGCTCGGTCGGCGCCGACGCGATTCTCTTGATCGCCGAAATCCTCGATGACGCATTGCTCCACCGGTTGCTCGAACGAGCACGGTGCTTGGGAATGGCCGCATTGGTCGAGTTCCACGACGCGGCCAACCTGCCCCGCGTCCTGGGCTCGGGTGCCAGCTTGATCGGGATCAACAACCGCGACCTCAGGGATTTTAGCACCAACCTTGAGCATACCCTGCGGCTTCGCGACCAGATCCCTCCCGATGTTGTGCTCGTGAGCGAGAGCGGTATCCGTAGCCGCCGCGACGTTGAACGGCTCGAAGCCGCTGGGATCTCCGCCATCTTGGTCGGCGAATCGCTGATGCGCGCTCCCGACATCGGGCTGGCCGTCGAGCGGCTCCTGGGCCTGGCGCCTGAAGAGGTTCCCGGCCCGTAGACTTGATCCGCGCTTTGCACTGTGGCCGCCGTTTGCTGAGTTGACCGCAAACAATCCATTCTCTCCAATCTACGCTGATTCCGCACTGATCAGCCTGTGGAGGGGATTGCTGGCTGGTCCGCCTTCCTTGCCCTGAAGACCCTCCTGGCCACCGTCTCCTGCTTGCAGCAGCCGCCTGGCCTTGCCCACCAAGATCAGGTTCCGTGTGTAGACGAAAAGCCCCATCCCTTGGCCGGTGAGGATCACCGGATCACGGCGGAAGACCGCGTACGAGAAAAGCGCCGTGCCCCCCAACAAGCTGAGCCACCAGAACGCCACGGGTACCACCGATTCGCGTTTCCTTTCCGAGGCTACCCACTGTACCAAGAACCGCGCCGTGAAAAGCGCTTGACCCAGGAAGCCGACCGTCAGCCAGAAGACCAGGTTCGACACGGCTCAGTCCTCCTGGCGCTGTCGCGCGCAGTCTGGTACCGCGGCGATCGACGCCGACCCGCTGGTCGCCCACTCTGAATCCCGTGTCTGGTCCACCTGGCACTGCACCGGCCGACGCATCAACCAGGCGACGCCGAACAGGTCGATGATCACCTGGAGCGAGCGGTCCCAAAGGCCATAGTGCGACCGGCCATGGGGCCGCGGTCGGTCATGAACCGGCACCTGCACCAGCCGGCACCCCTCGCGCAATAAGAGCGGCCCGAGGAATCGATGGACCCCGTGGAACACCGGCAAGCGTAACGCAACCGCGCGGGGGAAGACCCGAACCGAGCAGCCTCCATCGCGGATTGACTGCCCCAACAGCATGTTGCGCACCCGGTTCGCCCACCGGCTGATCACTCGCCTCGACCAGACGTCCTGGCGGTTCAGCCGCCAGCCCAATGCCGCATCGTAACCAGGCAGGGCGTTCCAGAGCCGTACAAGGTCGGCTGGGTCGTTCTGCAGGTCGGCGTCCAGCGTCGCGATCCAGTTTCCTCTTGCGGCGCGAATTCCAGCTACCGTTGCCGACGACTGGCCGGCGCCCGCTGCCAGCACCACTCCTCGCAACTCCGGATACACGACGGCCAAATCCCTCAAGACCGATCGGGTCGTGTCGGTCGACCCATCATCGATGACGATGACCTCATACCCAGCCAATCCGTGCGGGCCGCCGCACAAGGGCCACAAAGCCAGGGTGAGCTCGTCGAGCAATCGCGGCAGGCTGGCCGCCTCGTTTTTCGCCGCCACCACAACCGACAGGAACGACCCCTCGACTTGGGCACACTCCCACTCCTTCGCCAAGTTCATTCCGGCCGGCCGCATTCCTGCTTCATGCATCGGCCGGTTCGAAAGAGCGATCGGGCCCGAACGCTGAGACGGGTCATAGCACAGGGTCGTCATAAGGCCTCCTTGCCTCTTGACTGTGACCGCTTTTGAGCGACCGCCACGTCAAAAACCGTTCTGGACGGCCTGGAACATCTCTGCTAACGTCCCTGACCTCGGTTCGCCTCTCTGGCGCACCATCGCTGAGGACAAGGATGCCCCGGCCATGCCTCTGACCGCCACCGGCTTGCACGCCCCGCGAACGATATCCATCGCCCCCAACCGGCTCAAGCCCAATCGTTTCAGCCTGTCGATCTACGGCGATCCCGCCGCCGAAATGAATGACCTCATGCCAAGCATCCGCGACCACGGGATTCTGGTCGCGCTGGTCGTCGCGCCCGAGGACAGACCGGGAACCTGGGAGGTCATTTCCGGGCACCGTCGGCTCGCCTGTGCTCTGGCCCTCGGCCTAACCGAAGTTCCCTGCGAGGTTCGTCTAGTCCCGGGCGGTGTGGCACGTCGACGCGCGATCTTGGAATACAACCGGCAACGATGCAAGAACTTCAGCCAACTCATGCGCGAGGCCGACGCTTTCGAGGATCTCTGGAAGGCCGAGGCAAACTCTCGGCGCCGCGCTAACTTGCGAAACGGTCGAATCGATCCAGCCGAATTGTTGGACCACGTCGATCGTCGGAATTCCGACGATCGAGGGACCGATGAGGGTTCACACATTACCGTCGGCGAGGATATCCGCACGACGCACGGCAATCGGGGCCGAACCGATGCGGCGATCGCAGCGCAGCTCGGAATGGGGGGCAAAGATCTGTATCGCCAAGCGCGCGCCATCTGGCGGCTCGCCCGTTCGGGTGATGTCCGCGCCCAGAGCGGCATCGCCCAGCTCGACGCTGGGACCAAAACGATCCACGCGGCCTACAAAGACTTGCGCCGCCGCGATCGCTTTAGTGCCGATTTTCGCCCGACACCCTATGATGTCTGGTCGTTCCGGCACGACCGGGCCTTCGGCATCCCCCACCCGGGTGCGATCCCGCCGGCGATTGTCGCACACGCACTTTATTACTACACGCTCCCCAACGCCCTCGTCGTCGACCCCATGGCCGGCGGAGGGACCACGCTCGATGTCTGCCAGTCGATGGGCCGCCGCTGCTTTGCCTACGACCTTCACCCCACCCGGCCGGATGTCCGCCCCCACGACGTACGCCACGGCTTCCCCCCAGAGGCAGCCGGCTGCGACCTGATCTTCTGCGACCCCCCTTATCACACGATGCTGGCCCGGCAGTACCCCCGCGACGGCATCGCCGCTGCCCCGTTCTCCGAGTGGACCGCCTTCCTCCATGACCTCGCCCGCCACGCCTTCGCCACCCTCAGGCCCGGCGGCTACATCGCTCTCCTCCTGGCTGCCCAGACGGAAAAGGACCTCCCCTCCGGATTCGGTTACCTCGATCACGCCTTCTTTGGTTATATTGCCGCCCTCCGCGCCGGCTTCCTCCCGGAGCGACGGATCAGTTGTCCAATGGACGGTGCCTATCTTCCCCAGCACGTCCGCCGCGCCCGAAGTGAGGGCCGTTTACTCGGGCAGGTCCGCGACCTCTTGGTGATGCGCAAAACCTCTCATATCAGGGAAAACCCTGTCGACGATGTTCTGTACATGAACGACCCAGTCGATCGGAGATCAGCAAGAAGGAGCGCTAAGTCGACGTAAACAGCATTCAGTCCTTGGGTTCACCGCAGGCCAGCTCGTAGACCTTGCCGCGTACGAAGGGATTGGACAGCGTCGGGTTACGCCTGACGATCGGCTCGGGAAGCAAACGAAGCGCCTGCTCGACGAGCCGGTCGATCTCCTTCGGATCGAGGTGCTCCAGCATGTAGGTGATGGCGGCTTGCTCGGCGGCTTGGTCGCGAGCCTCGCGCGTTTGTCGCTGTTGCGCCTCGATCCTTCGGAGTTGAGCCTCCAGCTCGCGCCGGCGAGCTTCGAGCCGGCTGGCCACCTGGGGCAGTAGTTCGTACCCGTCCTCGATCCCCGCCCGGATGTAACCCGGGCCGTTTTGAAGCTTCCCCTGGCTTTCGAGGTAGAAAGCGTTGAGCAGGACCTTGGCAACCGCTTCGGGATCCCTCTGCGCCACAAGTCGCTGGGCGAGTTGGCCGGGAATTCCCTGATTCGTCAACAATTCCTGTAAATCAACAGCAACAAGGAGCCGCCCTTCCGCGGTTAGCCGGAACGGCGTTCCCGGAATCGGGATCGACGTTGTGTCTTCTTTTGGTATGCGCTCTTCTTTGGGCCTACCCTCGTGGCCGGTCAGGCCGACGGGCTGGGCCGGCACCGGCTCAGATTTTAGGCCACCTGCGGAAGCATCTTCTAAAGAAATTAGACCAGTTTCCGGAGCATCCTCTAAAGAAATTAGACCAGTTTTCACGGGACTTTCCGCTCGCTTCGCGCCGTGGGATGCAGACCGGAGCGGTCGCTGGGGGGCCTGACGGATGATCCGGTACGCCGTCGATCGTCCCTTGGCTTTGTGGGCGGCCAGAAGCCCCATCTGGGTAAGCTGTTCGATCGCGACCAGCACCGTCTGCCGGCTCAACCCGGCCTGGCTCGCAATCGTGCGGATGCTGGGATACGCCCAGTCGGTCCCGAAGTCGGAATACAGCCCGATCACAAGGTATACCTTGATCGCCGAGCCCCCCAGCGTCTTGAACGCCTCGGAGCGAAGGAGATCGTGCTCGACCCGGAAGAAGTACGAAGTCGGAGTCATGGCCGGCTGTTACAGGTTAGTGGCGAGACGCAGGTATTAGGGGGGGCGGGTCGGACACGTAGTAGGTCTTCACCTTGCCGCCCTGGTGGGTCGTTGAGACGACCAGGCCGAGGTCTTCCAGGTGGGACAGGCTGTCGATCACAGTCGGGCATGACAATTGGGTTCGCCGCATGAGGAGGCTGAGGCTCATCGTCACGCTGCGGTCAGGGACACCGCCGCAGGCTTCGATGACCGCCAGGTACACTTTGATGGCCTCGCCGCGGATCCGGGGAAGGTACCCGCGGTCGAAGAGAACGGTCTTCACCCAGTCGTTCTGAGTGGGTTTGGGCATCGCGACCGACATGATCGGGTCACTCTCTTCTGAGGTTCCACTGGCTCGCAGTCGCCTCCTGTGCCTCGTTCGATCTGGGCTTTTCGGCTCAGGGTGCCACCTGCGCATTCGCCGCAATCCATTCTAGGGCATGGCTCCTTGGCGGCAATACGCCTCCGTGCGGGTCCATCCCTGTTGAAGCAGGATGTCCATTGAGTTGCTTATCGACGTTTACGGGTCTCTAACTCCACCCGAAAGCCACGGATTGGTCATGACGAGTAAAGATAGATCGATTTCTTAAGAAACACGAACAGCAGGGGGGCCGCGTCGCAGCTTGGCCAAGTGCCCGTCTCAGTCGGCAGGCACGTTTTGAAGGCCACCCGCCATTCGCCGCGAAAAATCTTGGGGAGGGGAGTTGACCTCGGCGTTTTTTGAGGTACCATTGACGTTGCGACGTTAATCACCAAAGCCAGACGACGGCCGGGGCGAGCTGCCTTGCGGTAGCCTTGCACCGGCCGATGGTATCGGTGGATGGGAACGAAGCAAAGCCGATTCAGGTCGGGACGGCGGTACCGGCATCCCGGGCACCACCCCAGCTCGATGCGGCGACTCTTTGACAATTCGGTCGATTGCATTCGTCAGCCAAGACACAACGAGAGAGAACCAGACAAGATTCGTCGTGTCATGAACCCTTGAGGGAAGCCGGCGTGCGAGTGGTCAATCCGAAACGCCCGGCCTGGGTGGTCCCCAGGTTTCCAGGCGTCGGGATGGCTCGCAAGGACCGGCACACGCTGCTCGTGGGACCTTTGGCTCATTGGTTCGCTTTCCTTTAAATGGGTGCTCGAAAGAGCCTTTGTTGAGAGGAGAGCGCTTCGGGGAGCCACCCGTGTCGCGAGGAGCGAAGTGCGACCAGTATTTTTCCTCAACCCTTTGGGGTGAGGATCGGAAGCCGGCTGGAATACCTCGATTTTCGGGGGATTTTAGCAGGTGACCGACTCATTTGTGAAGGGTTTGATCCTGGCTCAGAATGAACGTTGGCGGCGTGGATTAGGCATGCAAGTCGAACGGGCCTGGTTTTCGGATCAGGTCAGTGGCGTAAGGGTGAGTAAGGCGACGGCAACCAACCCCATGGTTGGGTATAGCCGCGGGAAACTGCGGGTAATTCCCAGCGATGTTCGCGTCGGGCATCCGGTGCGAACCAAAGTTTCGGCGCCGTGGGACGGGCCGTCGTGGTATTAGGTCGTTGGCGGGGTAATGGCCCACCAAGCCTCTGATGCCTACCGGGCGTGCGAGCGTGGCCCGGCACACTGGGACTGAGACACTGCCCAGACTCCTACGGGAGGCTGCAGTCGAGAATCTTCGGCAATGGGCGCAAGCCTGACCGAGCGACGCCGCGT
>JBIOJM010000223.1:0-17092 GCA_044450785.1 Isosphaerales bacterium | reverse complement strand
TCGTTGATGACATTCGGGAGGGCGAGGGAGCCGCTGGCGAATGTCAGGGCGTCGTGGAGGGTCGCACGGGCGCCCGGAGCGTCGCCAGCCTTGGCCTGGGCACGGGCGACGGCGGCCAGCGCAAGGGCCTTGTCGACGTTGTCGTTCTCGATCAGGGCGGCCGATGCCTTGGCCCCCTCGACATCGCCAATCTCGCCTTGTGCCTCGACAACCCGGAGGACGCGCTCGCAAAGCACCACACTATTGGGCTGGGGCACGGTCTGGGCGATCGCGAAGGCCTCGTGGAGCGTCTCCTTCGCGGCACCGGGAGCGCCGGCCTTGGCCTGAGCGCGGGCGATTGCGGCGAGGGCGGCTGGGACTTCCTCGCGGATGATGTTGAAAGAGGGGTCGCTGACCTCCTTGCCGAGTGCGCGGGCGAGGGTGAGCGCGCCGCCGATGTCGCCGGCGCGGGCGAGTGCGGCGGCGATCTCCGACTGGGCGCGTGCGCGCGGGTACGGGTAGGTCACCTCACGCGACAGATCGAGTGCTCGCTCGACGACCATTCGCGCGGCGGGAGGATCGCCGGGCGAACTCCTGTATCTCACGATGTCCTCGAGCAGCGAGGCCCGAAAGTTGCTTCTCTCGTGCCGGTAATGCTCGGCCTGACGGAGAGCGCCGTCGTAGTCTCCGAGCTTGATCTGATTGTGCAACAACCGGTAAATCCCGCCGTCCTTGACGCGATCGTCGGCGATCGCCTCGACGATCGCGAGCTCGGCCTTGAGGTTCGCTCGTGCCTCGGACTTGAAGCCGGCGTCGAACTGGAAGTCGATGACCATCGACATCAGGTTGTAACGTGCATCGGTGCTCAGCCCGGCGGCCTCCCGGGCGAATCGGTCGAGAGTGGCCCACGCGGGTTCCTTGTCGCCGATCCTCCCCCGGGCGACTGCGGTTCGCATCAGGGCGAGCCGTCGGAGATGCGCGTTCGCCACCGTTCCGGCCACCTGATCGGCCATGTGGAACGTGGCCAGGGCCACGTCGCGGTCGCCGGAGGCGTGTTGGGCCTTGGCCAGACCGATCAACGCGAAGGTGAACAGGTACGGGTCAGCCGCGGCCGTCGCGGCGGGGAGGGCATCCTTGAGCGCGCGCTTGACCGGGTCGTCGTCGCGGGGTTCAGCGGCCTTGGCCTCGGGCTTCGTCAGTCGTTTGGCGTGAGGTTCAGCGGCGCTGGCTTCCGGCTTCGCTTGTGGTTCGTCGCGAGGCCCCGTCGCACCCCGAGCGACCAGGACGGTGGCCAACAGGATCATCCCGACCAAAATCTTGATCTTGCCGATCAGCATGGCTCGCAGGACCTCCTCGGCCACGGCAGCCGGCACGGAGCCGGGGGCGCCCTTGGCCGCACTTGTGTGAGGGAAGCGTACGGCTAGGCGGACGGTCGTCGCAGCCCATGCGGCCAGGGCTGGGACGGATGGCGCGGCGGTGAACGCCGCTCCGGAAATCGCGGCCGAGGCGTTCACGCCTCGCACTTCCAGCCGGGCCTTCAGTTTTGCGCGCCCGCGCGCCAGCCGGCTCTGGATCGTGCCCAGCGGTGTGCGTAGCTGGGCGGCGGCCTGTTCTTGAGTCAGGCCCTCCAGGTAGCAGAGGACCATCGGTGCGCGGAAGGTCTCGGGCAGCCGGCCGAGCTCCTCGTGGAGGGCGGCCCATCGCTCGCGTTCTTCCTGGGTCGTCGCGGCCTCTTCGATCTGGCGTATGGCAGCCATCGCTCCCCCTCGGCGCTCGTGCGCCCGGCGCCGGGCGGCGGCGACCCGGGCCTTGGCCGCGACCCGCATCGCGACACCGTGCAGCCAGCATCCGACCGACTCGCAGCGACCGATCGAGCCGGCCTTGCGAGCCAGGACCAGGAACGTCGCCTGCGACGCGTCCTGGGCATCGTGCTCGTCGCCCAGGACCTGCTGGCAGACGCGCAGGACCATCGCCCCGTGGCGATCGACCAGGGCCGCGAACGCCGCCTCGGCCATTTCGTCCCGCCGCTGCACGAACCGCTCGAGCAACTGGCCGTCCGTCAGCCCGCTGACCGTCCCCGTCCAGAAGAGTGTCTCGATCTGCCTGAAAAGCTGCATGGATGGATAGATAATGGATCGCTTCTGACTCGCGCCGATTGGCGAACTCGCACCGTAGTGCCCGGCGGACCCTCGATCATTCCCACCAGTCTACGGGTTTTTGGGAAGTTCGCGTCAATGGCCGGCTCAAGACCAGCTAAGGAACGGGCCGGCAATCCCATCAAGAGACGTAAATCACGCTCCGACTGGCACGGAGGTCCGCTCCACTGAAGAGCCGTTGTCTTTGGCCCAGTGGCCAAAAGTTGGAGACGTATCGCATTTTTGATCCCCGGCAGTGGCTTGCTGCGTCCGCGTTTCGTCATACTCCCCGCCGAAATCATCCTGCTGGCCGCGATGAACCCCTGCCCGTGCGAATATCGTTCGAATTCTTCTAACCAATTAGTGGATTGAGATTTATGTCAACAATTTGTAGCTCTTGCAGGGGAATTGCAGAGAATTGGTAGAATTCTGAGGAATCTGAAGAAATCCATGGACGCGGTTCTTCAGGTCTTATCGAACTCTGCCGCTGGCTGATCCGCGACGGTAGACCGGAGCATGACGCGGTGCTTCTTTGCATCGACTAGCGCTTGTTGAAGGCCGAGGGGCTGTCTTCGCGGTCCGAAATGCGGTGTCAGTTGCAGATGCCGATTGACACTCCGGTCGATAACACGGACGCGCGCACGCGGTCGACCAGCTCGCGGAGCTGTTGCCCGACGCCAGGCTCTCGGCCCATCCCCGAGCCGGACGCAAGGCCGCGTCTTGATCGGTGACACCCGCTGGACGGTTCTGCAGGCGCGAGGGGACGAGCGTTAACCTCAAGGTCCAAGATCCTTGCAGGTCGCCGCGCGTACCACGGTTACCGCCGCACCGCACGGGCCGCAAACGGCCCCCGGGCCAGGACTGCGGCTCGCTCCGCCGCAACCGCAGGCGCTTCGAGGTCGACGCAGCATCAGCCGGCTGTTCACCCTCAAACGCCTGCGCGTCCGTCACGAGTACCACGAACACCTCTTCGAGAGGGTTCCTGCAGTTCGGTTTTTTGTTTACCATCCTCGAGTGGTTTTGATACTAACTCTAATGGATGATCTCAACTCGAACGGGCGTTGATTTGATGTTCGCATTAACACTGAGCGGCCCATCGAGACTCCAGACACGAATTGTACAGTCGGTGGGCGGGAGCCATAGTTCGAAATCGGTCTCGCCACGGCGCAGCATGATTTGGTCAAGGGCGATTGCATTGTCGGGCTCCCCGTCCGGAATGGCGGCGATCACGACGGGCCATTGGTTGCCCAGCCATACTCCAGGCACTCTCGTCATCTGATCGGTGAATGCTCCACGCCGATCGGTTGGCTCCTGCCCCAGTCGAGGCGGATGAATCACGACGGCATCGACAGCGGGTTGCACTGACGACTCTGGGAAGAGCGCTTCCGTCACGTGCCGAGGTGGCGGGACCAGCATCACTGGCTCAGTGATCGGACCGATCCGGCGGATCAGAGGACGATAGACATCATTCGGCAACTCGTTGGACAATTGCCAGATCGTGAACGGTTCGACGCCTGTCTTCTCCCACAGTCTCGCGGCCATATATCGTCCGACGTTACGAACTTCATGCTTGAAGACGTGCCCATTCCCGGCATGCACCACCATCCTGATGTCCGGTCGCGAGGCGAATCGTTCAGCCAGCGTGGACGCCTGGTACTCTTCACGCCTGTCGAAATCAGGTTCAAAAAGATCATAACCGCCGACTTCGAAACCGAGGCGGATGGCCGTCCGCACCAGATTCCCGAATCGTGGATCGAGCGTGTAGAAGCCCGTTCTGAAAGTCGGATATCCGCGGAATTTCAATGTCGAGCCAGATTCGGCGATCGTCTCGGCGAAATAGTGGGTGAACCCCGCCGCACGAAAAAAACCAAATGTCTGTTCGATCAACGCGCGATGTTCGCTGACGGTATGAGCCTCCATGATCACGACCAACTGCTGCTCTGCCGCGATTTTGGTAATGGCTTCTCGCCACGGCTTCACCACAAACGGTGGATCTGAATCGGGTGTGTGGGGCGGGTCAGACAGTTCGTGTCCGACGGCGTCGGGGCGAAGCGGGATCTCGCGAGCGTCACGCTGACGGCCAAGGATCGCCAATGCCGTGCTCAATTCCTGGCGTTCGCCCCAGTCATTTCGATGAGCAGATTGTTCGAGCATGACAACTCGCCGCAGGAACACCTGACGTGAATTCACTTCCTCAGCCCACCTGAACGCCATCATGCAGAGGGCGAACAACACCGTTCCCGTCGCGCCAAACACAATCCACCGAAATCGAAACACTCGGCGTCTCGCTGAAAAAACCACAGCGACAACGGTTGCCGCCACGATGTTTATGACACCGAGTACGACTAACGCGAGCGGTTCTACAGATGGGGCGACCGGCCCGACTGCTGCCATCGGATCGAACAGCCGGCGCCAAAAGTAGATTACGAACATTGACAGCACCGTTGCCGCAATCATTGCCGTAATCATCTTGCGCGGCTGCATCTTGGAGAAAGCCGAAGTGATCATCGAGAGCATCGTAATCAGACACAGCAAGAAGAGCGCACGCGCTTCATAAGGAATTAGGTTCGTCACTGCTCCGGCGGCGACGTATGCTGCGCTGAGAGCCGCTACCAGGAAACAGATTCGCCTCGATTGCATCCTTTCCTCCAGCCAACTGTCAGAGCCGCGCGGGGCCAAAGCGTACATCCAGCGGACACTGGCAGACAAGATTCTCGTCCGGCGGTCGCCGTGGGGACAGAAGCGGGACAGGTTCGATATTGCTAGGCCAAGTAACTTTCGCACTGGCCCAAATTGTCAATAGCGGACCTGTCCCGCTTTTTCAATCCGTGTTCGAGCCGACCCGAGTTTCCTGGCATCCTACACTGGAACGATGATACCTCCGGCGGCGTGGTTTCGGCAATCAGACCCGGCTTGAACACGCCAGCGTCCAGGTTGATCCGGCCTGTAGTGCGCCTGCCATGATGCCAGAATCCGTTTAGACTAGCCGAGACCAGTCCAAAGGAGAACTCATGGAAACCGTCGGTTCGTACGAAGCCAAGACGCACGTTCCGCTCCAAGCCGTAATCGGTTCCACGGCAACTGGCGCCTGTTTTTGACCGCGGGACGCTTCCTGTCTCCAAGCATGGAAGATTGTTGTCGACCGTCGGACGCGATTTCCGACGGCGCCCCGGTGTGGGGCCGTCCTGATTGGCGAGGCAGCTTGCCGGGCGGCTCGCGGCGTGCGACACTCTCGGGCGCCACGACCTGCCAGTGCGCAGCGGAGAGGTGGTTCGTCGACCTGTTGAGACGGTCGAGTCGTTCCCAGCAACAGGATTGAGGGTTTCGTTCTTCCCGTGCAACAGGAGACTCCTGCTATGTCGAAGTCCGCGAATCCGTCGAAGACGAGCCGGCCCACGGCGCGATTCTGGGCGTGGAGACCGCGGGATGCGCGTCCCCGTCGGAGGCAATTCCTGCCTCGCGTCGATCTGATGGAAGACCGCACGTTGCTCAGCACCCTGACGGTCATGAACCACGACAACAGCGGCTCAGGCTCGCTCCGCGCCGCCATCACCATCGCCGCCAGCGGTGACACGATCAACTTCGCCAACAGTCTCAAAGGTCAGACCATCACCCTGACCTCCGGCCCGCTAGCGCTCGGCGTCAACCTCACCATCAACGGCCTGGGCGCGAACAAGCTGACCGTCAGCGGCGGCGGGACCGAGGGCGTTTTCGTGGTCTCCGCGGGCGTGGTCGCGACGATCGACAACCTGACGATCGCCAACGGACTGGCCGTCCAGGGGGCCGGGATCGACAACTTCGGCACGTTGATGGTCAGCCAGTGCACGCTGACCGACAATACGGCCGTCGGCGGCAGCGGCGACTCCACCACCCCCGATGCCGCCAACGGCGGCGGGATTGCCAACGAGGTCGGCGCCGGCCTGACCCTCACCCAAAGTCTGCTGACCAACAACGTGGCGGCGGCCAGCCCGGGGAATGACTCCTTCGGCGGCGCCCTCTTGAACCTGGGCAGCGCCACCATCGCGAACTCCACGTTCACGGGCAACCAGGTCACCGGCGGCGGCAGCTCGAGCTACTACGATGGCAGCTATGGCGGCGCCATCGAAAGCTTCGGATTCGCGCCGAGCCAGTTATATGGCTCGACACTGACGGTGTCCAATAGCACCTTCACGGGTAACCAGGCCATCGGCGCGACCGGCGGGACCTTCGGCGATGCCGGCGCCATCGATGTCGAGTTCAGCGCGGTTGCGACGATCAGCAACACCAGCTTCACCGGCAACGAGGGTACCGGCGGGGCGGGCTGCACCGCCCAAGGCGGTGCCTTATTTGCCGAGGGTTGTACCCTGACCTTGAGCAACACCTCGTTCGCGGGCAACCAGGCCATCGGCGGCAGCGGCGGCGAAGGAGAGAGCGGCGCCGTTTTATTCTTTCCCGGCGCGACCGTGAATATCAGCAACTCCAGCTTCACGGCCAACCTGGCCCAAGGCGGCACAGGCCTCGGCGGCTTTGGTGGCGCCGTAATGAATGAGGGGGGGACCGTGACCCTTAGCAACAGCACGCTGACCGCCAACAGGGCCATTGGTGGCACCGGCACCGGTGTTACCGTCCCCGCCTCAGCCGGCGACAACGCCGGAGTCGGTGGCGGCATCTTGAACTCGGGAGGGACTTCCCCGGCAGGGATTGCCACGGCAGGGAATTTCACGCTCAGCAACTGCACCCTGAGCGCCAACCAAGCCATCGGCGGTAGCGACAACCCATTCGTCTCCGGCACCTACGAAGGCTTCGGTCGTGGTGGCGGCATCGAGAACGACAGCGACTTCGGCGTCGCGACGCTGACCGTCAGCAACAGCGCGCTGATCAACAACCTGGCCCAAGGCGGCACCAACTCCTCCGGCGGCAACGGCCAGGGCCAGGGCGGCGGCATCAACAACTTCGGCGCGAACCTCAGCATCACCAACAGCGTGCTCATCGGCAACCGGGCTGTCGGTGCGGCCGGGGGCAGTGGCGTCGCCGCCGGCGACGGCTTCGGCGGCGGTCTCAATGATTCGAGTGCCTTTGGGATCAATGGGACGGCGAGCGTGACGAACACCACGATCGCGCGCAACCTGGCAAAAGGGGGTGCCGGCGCATCCGGGGCCAACGGCGGCACCGGCATCGGCGGCGGCATCGCCGTGGCCATCGGTAGCATCCTGGATACGCCCGACACGTCGTCACTCGCCCTCAGTCACAGCGCCGTGATCGGCAACGTCGCCCAAGGCGGCGCCGGCGGCTCGGGAGCCAATGGCGGCAACGGCTGGGGCGGCGGCGCCTTCGTCGGAGCCGGCGGCTCCGCAACCTTCGACCAGACCAGCATCATCATCGCCAACCTTGCCCTCGGCGGCCTGGCCGGAAACGGAGGCAGCGACGGTGCGGGCATCGGCGGCGGACTGTACGTCGCCACCGGCGCCAGCGTCTCCGTCAAGAAAACCAACGTCAACGGCAACTTCGCCTCCGCCAGCAACGACATCTATGGCACCGTGACCTACATCTGAGTGCCTCCGCGATCTTCCCTCGCGGGCAAGGAGGGGAACATCGGGCGTTTCGAACCTCTTTAAGGAGGGACAGAAGCGGGACAGGTTCGATATTGCTAGGCCAAGTAACTTTCGCACTGGCCCATATTGTCAATAGCGGACCTGTCCCGCTTTTTCGATCCATCGGGGTGCCAGTGCAAGCAGGGGGGCAGCAACCGGATCAACGTGTCGGGGGGAGACATCAGGGGGCCTCTCTGACCGGTGTCCCGTCACTTGTGTCGCCGGCTTCGCCGGGCGTGCTCGCGCCGTCGGAGGCGAGAACGGGAAATGCCTCGCGTCGGCCTTCCATAATCATAACGCTCGGAGCCTTCGCGGTCGAGTCATCGAGGTCGATGTCATGGCGTGGTGGTTGGACCGCACGGCCTGAGTTCAGGCCCGGGGCATGGTCCGGTGCCGAAGTCATCGTAAACTGTTGTCGACCGCCAGGGTCGTTTTCTGGCGGTGTGCCAGCGCGTCGCCCAGCGTGCTCTAGCCAAGCGCCTCCCCCCACGGTCTGCCATGCTCGCGAAGCTCGCGTCGTACACGTTGGTCGGCATTGACGCCACGCCCGTTGAAGTGGAAGTTGACGTTTCGTATGCAACGATGCCCAAGGTGGTCCTGGTCGGCCTGGCCGAGACCGCCGTGAAAGAGAGCACGCACCGGGTCGAGCGGGCGATCGTCAATTCGGGATATCGCCGGCCGATCGAACGGGTGGTGATCAACCTGGTGCCGGCTGACTTGAAGAAAGACGCCGGCGGGTTCGACCTGCCGATCGCGCTGGCGCTGCTTTTGGGAAGCGGCCAGGTCTCGTACGACCGGCCCGGTTCGTTCGCTGTCGTGGGCGAGCTGGCACTGAGGGGCGAGACGCGCCCGATCAAGGGTGTGCTGGCGATGGCCTTGCAGGCCGTGGCCGAGAAGCGGACAGGGCTATTGGTCCCGACCGCAAATGCGCAGGAGGCGGCGGTGGTCGAGGGGCTGAACGTCTATCCGATCGGCAGCCTGGCCGAGGCGGTCGGCTTTCTCTCGGGCCAGGTCGAGATGGAGCCGGAATCGATCGGCCTGGACGAGGTATTCCGGCAGAGCTCGCACTTGGAGGACGACTTTGTCGACGTCAAAGGGCGTGTTGTTCCTGGTCGAAATGCCCGAGTTCAACCGCAAGACCTTGGAAGTCCTGCGGCAGCCCCTGGAAGAGGGTGAAGTCACCATCAGTCGGGCCCGGCGCAGCACGACCTTCCCGGCCGGTCTCATCCTGGTGACGGCGATGAACCCCTACCCGTGCAGCTACCGCTCCGACCCCAGGCTCGCCTGTAGCTGCGCGCCGCCCCAGCTCGAGAACTACCTCGCTCTGTCGCGAGTTGGATTCTCAGCGAGACTTCCGATTATCGGCTCGTCACACGTAAATCCAACGCCTGTAAGGCCGTGACCAGGTGACGCTGTTTTTCGACCCCAACAAGTCTGTGTGCGCTCTTCGCCCTCGCTCGGGACTTTGACGCCTCCTCGATTTGACCACGACCTTGAACAGCGTCGGGGCTTTCTTGGCGACGGACGCGGCACTATCTTAAGATGAGGAAGCCCGAGGTGGGAGTCGAACGGCATGTGACGCCGTGTGGCCCACCGGTCATCTCGACGCAATCCCTCGTTACCAGGGCCGAGATCCGTGGATTCTGAAACCACTCACCACGTACTGCTCGTCTCATTCCCCGTCGTGATCACGATCCCCGTCCAGTGGGGCGATCAGGATGCGTTCGGGCACGTCAACAACACCGTCCCGTTCCGCTGGTTCGAGTCGGCCCGGATCGCGTACAGCCGGCGGATCGGACTGTTCGACCTGTTCCAGGCCGAGCGGATCGGGCCGATCTTGGCGGCGACTTCGTGCAACTACCGCCGCCAGGTCACCTTTCCCGACACGGTCCAGGTCGGCATCCGCGTCGTCCGGATCGGTCGCAGCAGCCTGGGCATGGAGCAGTCGGTTGTCAGTCTCGATCAGGGCGCTGTCGTCGCCGAGGGAGCCTCGACCACCGTCGTCTTCGACTATCGCGCGAACCAGTCGCGTCCCATCCCCGCATCGATCCGAAGCGCAATCGAAACCCTCGAGGGACGCACGTTCTGAACACGATGTCCGTTATCCCGATCAACGATCTCGACGATCCCCGGCTCGCGATTTACCGTTCGCTCAAGGCCACGAACCAAACGCGCCGGCTCGGGCAGTTCGTCGTTGAAGGGGAGCGGTTGGTCGATCGGCTGCTCGACAGCCGGTTCCCCACCGTTTCGGTGCTTGTAACCGATCGCCGCAGGCCGAGGCTCAAGAACCCGATTCCGGACGGCGTGCCAACCTATGTTCTGCCGCACGACTTGATCCATACGCTGGTGGGTTTCCCGTTCCACCGCGGAATCCTGGCCTGCGCCGAACGCCGTACCTGGCCGTCTCTGGACACGATTGTCCGGGACCGGGATCGACGGCTCACCCTGGTCATCTGTCCCAGGCTCTCGAACCCGGAAAACCTGGGTGCCATCGCCCGCATCGGCGATGTCTTCGGCATCGACGCGATCCTGGCTGGTCCCGCCTGTCCTGATCCGTTCTCGCGCCGTGTCCTGCGGGTATCGATGGGCTCGATACTGCGGGTCCATGTCACCGTGTCGAACCGGCTGGGCGAGATGGTGGACAAGCTGGCCAATGACGACCAGGTGGAGTTGCGAGGCGCCGTGGCCGATCCTACCGCGGAACCGTTCGATCACGTCCCTCGTCCCTACCGGCTGGGCCTCGTCCTTGGCGAGGAGGATCAAGGGATCGAGCCGGAGTGGCTGGAGAGATGCGAGCGGAAGATCACGATTCCGATGCGCCCTAACGCCGGTTCGCTCAACGTCGCCGTGGCCGCGGGCATCTTGATCCAGCGCCTGACGCGCGACCCACAACCAATCGATCGCCGGTTGTGATGATGGTCAACCCGTCGCCCGTTTCACCGAGAATTCATTTTTTGGTAGAATCCATTTCGGTGGGCATCGAGCGAAAACGATGTACTACACAGAGGCGCGACGAGAAAGCGTACAAGACCATGGCGACTCCGCAAAGCATCGTCCCGATACTCCAGATCCTGAACGGTCCGCTTACCGGACAGCTTTTCAAGCTGGATCGCGATGTGACGATCATCGGACGCAATCAGGACTGCGATCTGGTCTTGCTGCCCAAGTCCGTTTCTCGGAAGCACGCGGCGATCCTGCGGAATAACGGCCGCTTCGAGATCAAGGACTTGGGCAGCACGCGCGGGACGATCGTCAATGGCTGCAAGCTGGCGAATCCCGTCTTGCTCGAAGACGGCAGCACGCTTCAGATCGGGGAAGTCCTCCTCAGCTTCACCAGCCGGGTGGTGCAGATCGAGGAGGGAGAAGACGAGCAATCGACGGTCTACGCGGCGATCGACGTCCTGAACCAGAGCGACCGTAACTTCCCGATCATCAAGCCTGAGGACAAGTTCCGGGCCCTTCGGCTCATCAGCCAGGAACTCGGAGGCACGCTGGTCCTGAGCGAGGTCCTGGGTCGGATCTTCAACTCGCTCTTCGAGATCTTTCCCCGAGCGGAACGCGGCTTCGTCTTGTTGAAAGACCCGGTCTCGAATTCGCTGGTGCCCGAGATCATTCGATCCCGGACCGGGCAGGCCGGGGAGCTCAAGATCAGCAAGACGGTGCTTAACCGTGTCTTGAACGGCGGACAGGCCATCCTCTGCAAGGACCTCGCCCAGGAATATCCTGATAACGCGAGTGTCTCGGACAGCAGGATTCGCTCCCTCATGTGCGTGCCGCTGTTCGATCAGGACCGGCATCCCATCGGAATCATGCAGATCGACACGCGCGACGGCCGGGGACGGTTCGAGGAGGATGACCTGGATCTCCTGGCTGCCGTCGCCAGCCAGATCAGTGTGGCAGTCCAGAATGCCCAGTTGCACAAGGTGTTGATCAAGCAGAAGGAAATGGAGCACGAGCTTCAGTTCGCCCGGCAGGTGATGCAATCTCTCTTGCCGGAGCGACCCGCTTCCGTGCCTGGGTACGATTTCTGGGCGCACTACGAGCCGGCGCGCCATGTCGGCGGCGATTACTACGGTTTCATCCCCATCTCCCCGCCTGAACCGGAGGAGGGAGGCACTGCCTCGCGGTGGGCGATCGCCGTCGGCGACGTTGTCGGTAAAGGGATGCCGGCGGCCTTGATGACCGCCAAGCTATCGGCCGAGGTCCGGATGATCCTCCGCGGTAACCCCGATCCGCGGCGCGTGATGGAACAGCTCAACCGCCAGTTCGATGACGGTGGCGTCCTCGACTTGTACATCACGTTTCTGCTTGTCGTGCTCGACGTCGATCAGCATCGCCTCAGCGTGGTCAACGCGGGTCATCCGTGTCCCCTGATTCGCCGCCGGGACGGCAAGCTGGAGGAGTTCGGCCGAACGATCTCGGGCTTACCTCTGGCGATCAAACCCGACTACCGTTACGAAGCCGCCGAGACCACCCTCGAGCGCGGAGAGACCGTCGTCCTTTATACCGACGGCGTCACCGACGCCATGAACTCAGCCGGTGATCGCCTCGGTGATGACGCCTTCCGTGAATCGTTGCTGGGCGCGGGGCCCGGGGCCTCGGCTGTTGGCGAAGAGGTCGTCAAGGCCATCCAACGACACGCGGCGGATCGCCCGCAGTTTGATGATATCACCCTCGTCTGCCTGGCCCGAAAGTAAAGGGACACACTCCGTTCGTCACGAACTTCGGCCCGTCTGTCTGGACGCGCTGGCGAGAGGGAATGAGAGCGAAATGGTCAGACCTGGCATCCTCGACGAGGCCCAGACTCTCCATGTCCAGGGGCAGTTTCCCAAGGCCGAGACCCTGTATCGCGAGGTGCTGGAGTCTGATCCGAACGCCGTCCGAGCACTCGAAGGCCTCGGCGTCTTGTTGTGTCAGCAAGGGCGGGCCGACGAGGCGGCGACGTTGTTCGGGCGGGGCGTGGCGATTCGCCCGGACTCCGCCCGCTTGCAGGCAAACCTGGGCGAAGCCCTGCGAACCGTCAAGCGCCTCGACCTGGCGCTCGAGCACCTACGGAAGGCACAGGCCCTCGATCCGGCACTCGCGCAAACCTGGAACAGCCTGGGCCTTCTGGCCTACGATCAAGGGCGCTACGCCGAAGCCGAGAGTGCGTACCAGGAAGCCATCGCGCGCGAACCCCGGTTCGTGGCCGCGTACATCAACATGGGCAACGTCCTTCTGTCGCGCCGCCGCCCTGGCGAGGCGGTGGAGGCGCTCCGCCTGGCCCTGCGGATCGAGCCCGACAACGCCATGGCACTCACCAACCTGGGACGGTTCCTGAGCGAGACCGACGAGACCGACCGCCTCGACGAGGCGGAAGCCCTCTGCCGGCGGGCCGTCGCCCTTGCACCCGAGCTTGCCCCCGCACTCGAAAACCTCGGCAACGTCCTCCGGCTCCAAGGCAGGCTCGATGAGGCAATGGCCTGCTATCAGCAGTCTCTGAAACGCGATCCCCGCCACGCATTGGCCCGCCACAACATCGGCGTGCTGCTTCAGGAGCGCGGACGCTATGAGGAAGCCTCCCGATTCTACGAAGCGGCTCGAGCCCTCCAGCCCGGCGAGCCACGTTTCCACGCTGACTTCGGCGGCTTGCTGGGCCTTTGCGGTCGATTCGAGGAAGCCGTCCCGCATTACCGATCGGCCCTCGCGTGTAATCCCGAGTTCGCGGAGGCCCATCACGGCCTGGGCATGGCCCTCCTGGAGCAGGGCCGGCTCGACCAAGCCGAGCCTTGCTTCCGCGAGGCCCTTCGGATCGACCCGGCGCTCGCGCTGGCCTGGACCGGGCTGGCCCGGCTTCAGGCCGAACAGGGAGACTTCGAGCTGTCGTCTCAGTCCGCAAGGGCGGCCCTGGCCCTCCGCCCCACGCTGGCGGAAGCCTACTGGAGACTGGCCATCAACCTCAAGGGCCGATTGGCCGATGCGGAGGTCGCGGCGATCGAGCGGTTGCTCGATCAGAAATACCTGCCCGTCAGCACCCGCGCCATGCTGCACTTCTGCCTGGCCGCGGTTTTCGATGCGCGTGGTCTGTACGTTCGGGCAGCCGCGCTCTACGAGGCCGCCCATGCCCTGCAGTCCTCCGCCCGGGCCGCGCGGGGTCAGGTACACGACCCCGGCCGCCACTCACGCTTCATCGACCGGCTGATCGAGGCTTTCACTCCCGATGCCATCGACCGCGCGCGTGGATGGGGCGATCCCGATCCGCGGCCGGTCTTCGTCGTCGGTCTGCCGCGATCGGGAACAACCCTGGTCGAACAAATCCTCGCCTCCCATCCCCAGATCCATGGCGCGGGGGAGCTGCCTGACTTGCATCGCGTCTTCCAAAGCCTGCTCGAACGAACCGGCCAGCCCGCCGTCTCCCCCTCCGAAGCCGTGCATAACCTGAGCCCGCAGTCTGCGCGCAAGGCGGCTCGACTCTACCTCGACCGGCTCGACTCGCTCGCACCGAGCGCGGCCATGCGCGTCGTCGACAAGATGCCCGACAACCTCCGGCTCCTGGGCTTAATCGCCATCCTCTGGCCGAGCGCCCGGGTCATCGTCTGCTGCCGCGACCTTCGCGACGTCGCACTCTCCTGCTGGCAGACCGGCTTCACGTCGAACCCTTGGAACAACGACTGGGACCACCTCGCCCAGCGATTCGCCGATCACCAGCGAATCCTCAACCACTGGAGACGCACCCGACCTCTCGAATGGCTCGACGTCTCCTATGAAGAGCTCGTCCATGAACCGGAGGCAAACGCCCGCCGCATGGTCGAATTCGTCGGACTGCCCTGGGACCCGGCCTGCCTCGAATTCCACTCGACGCGCCGCGTCGTCCGAACAGCCAGCCTGGTGCAGGTTCGTCAGCCGATCCATTCGAATTCCGTCGGACGCTGGCGGCGATACGAGCAGGGCCTTCAGCCGCTGTTCCAGGCATTCCAGAGCCACGGAGTCGAGCTGGACGACGACCAGTAACGGGGACGCAGCTAGTTTTCTCGGTACTCCGAGATCATCCTCAAAACTAGCTGCGTCCCCGTTCGTAAACGGGACGCAGCTAGTTTCAAAACACCGAGACCGACGCGATGCCCCCGCTTCCCGTTCAATACTAGCTGCGTACCCGTTTCTCGGAGGTGACGAGTTGCAACACCGTGGAGCGGCTTTCCTGGAATTGGGGACCCTCTCCCTGGGTGAGCGAACGCTCGGGCATCCTCACGACTCGGCCGTCGAGGTCCTGGTCGCGAAGACACAGCGGCAGGTGAACCTGGAGCATGATTCCCCCGCGCGAAAGAAAGTAAATCATGTAAGGCAACGGTAAATCGGCATCGATCCGCCTGGCCAGGCGGGTCCGGGACCGGTCCCGAAGGAAGGAAGCCGCGTAAACGTGGCACACCGTCTCGGCAAACAGCCGGGCGTCGTGGCGGTGATTCGGGTTGTTCACCCATTCCAGTGTGTCGACGAAGTACGCCAGCTCGCTCTGCGGCATGATCAAGAGCGCACTGGCGATCAGCGACTTCAGGACGGCGAGCGAGTACAGGTTCCGCGCGGCAAGCTCCTGGCCGGCGTCGTGGCCGGCACGATCGTCCCGCAGTGTACTCCAGAACCGCTCGAATTCAACAGCCAGCGGGTCAAGGCAATTCGCCTGGCAATCGTCGCAAACCGCCTCCGTGTACAAGGAGGTAGGGCCGACGCCCGGAACGACGGGGCGCTGAGCGCCGAAACCCACCTGAACGGAAGTCCGCTCGCAGAATCGGCAATAGCGGGTCGGCCGATCCCCGAGGACCAACATCCCCGGGACGTCGAGCGAATACTCCACAATCGTCTGGTAGTTCATCGAGAACTCCAGCTCGCGTTCGGCCGCGTACCAGTCCAGGCGGTCGCGTCCGTTGACCCGCCCGCGTCTCTCCCAGAGATCGTAGGCCGCCTGCCGGATCTGGTCGTCGGTGGGGAGCATCTGTTGGGCCCAGTAATCGATCGATCGTCGACAACCCGCATTCGAGTGCCTTATAGTATCCTCTCAAGGCGAGAATTTCGATCGAGTGCCCCGCGCATCTCGTCCCGGCGTCGACCGTCATGCACCGGGCGCGGTGCGCCAGTCGCGAGCGTTGTGGGGGCTTGGGCCAGGCGACACCTGAGGGCATCATCCGCCATGCATTGGGACATCCTTCCGCTGGTCGTCGCGTTCGCCGCGACGTTGACCCTGACGATGGATCCGCACATGTCTCCCGTTCAGGCTGCGGGTGCCGAACCGGTGCGGCTGATCTTCGACACCGACATCTGTGGCGATTGCGACGACGTGCTGGCCCTGGGGATGATCCACGCGCTCGAGTCGCGCGGGCTTTGCAGACTCCTGGCGGTGACGGTCAGTGTCGATCACGACCTGGCCGCGCCCTTTGTCGATGCCGTCAACACGTTCTACGGTCGCGGCGGGATCCCGATCGGCGCGGTGGGCGAGGGTGGCGTCGTCGAAAAGAGTGCGTTCCTTAGATTGGTCGAGGAGAAAGAAAAGGGTACAGGGCGCTGGCGCTATCCCCATGAACCGGGTTCGGGCCGCAAGAGCGCGACCGCGGTCCTGCGCGCGACGCTGGCGGCACAGCCCGATCGCTCGGTCATGATCGTGCAGGTCGGGTTCTCGACCAACCTGGCCCGACTGCTGGATTCCGCGCCGGACGACCATTCGCCGCTCACCGGCCGCGAGCTCGTGGAGAAAAAAGTAAAACTGCTCTCGCTGATGGCTGGCGCGTTTCAACCGATCGAGGGCGACACCCGCTTTTTGGAGTATAACGTCATCAAGGATGTCGCGAGTGCCAAGACCTTGGCCGAGCGGTGGCCGTCGCCAATGGTTTACAGCGGCTTTGAGATCGGGATCGCCCTGCCGTACCCGGCAGTGAGCATCGAGCGCGACTATGGGTACGTGCCTCATCATCCACTCGCCGAGGCCTATATCCGTCGCAACCCACCGCCGCACAACCGGCCCACCTGGGACCTGACCAGTGTGCTGGTCGCAGTCCTCGGCGACCGTGGCTACTTCGACTATTCGCGCCCGGGAAGGGTGACTGTGGAGCGCGACGGCTTCACGCGGTTCGCGCAGACGGCCGAGGGAACCCGCCGCCACCTGATCCTCCGACCCGAGCAAAAGCCGCGCGTGCTCGAGGCCTTGGTGCAGCTTTCAAGTCAGCCGCCGAGCCGGATTGAGGGTGACAGGCGATGAATGCGAACCAGGCTCGAGCTTCGGGGTCGACCAGCGAGCCCGCGGCTTCGCGGCTTGAGTTCCCCCCGGCCCCTCAAAGGGAGGGGGTTTTCCAACAAGGGGCAGAGGGGCCCTGGTCCCCGCCAGAGCACAGCAGCGGCCGATGAACTGTTTCTGGCTCCCTCTCCAGGGGGAGAGGGCTGGGG
>JBIOJM010000222.1:0-17095 GCA_044450785.1 Isosphaerales bacterium | reverse complement strand
GGGTCAGGAGACCCGCGCCCAGCAGCGGGGGCGGGGTCAGGAGACCCGCGCCCAGCAGCGGGGCCAGGAACAGGAGACCGTCGCCCAGTAGCCCGTCAATCGCAGATTGACAGACCACTGCTCATGAACCGCGACGATCATCCGGAACCGTGACGGACATCATCAAAGCGCGGACGAAGAGAGCGAAAAAACCTTGGGATCGAAAATGGCGTCGCGGGGTCACTGCCTTTCAGGGATTGGAGTTAAACGTGCTGCGCCATTCTTTCTCGGTCTAACTCACTTGCGAAGCAAGGTTCTATTTCACTTACACTTACGTCCGACGCCATTTCTGGGGGACGATTCGGCATCGCGAGGGTAATCAGAAGTTGGTCGCGGGTTCTCTCGAAGACAACGCAGATGCCATGGATGCGGAGCTGCGGCGCAATGCGGCGTAACTCGATGGAGAGCCACTGGGGCGATTTTGGCCAGCGGGCAGAGGCGGCAACCCTTTTACCCGCAAACGCGGTGAGTTTAGCGAGCAGATCGGCTGCGGATCCGGTCCAATCGTTGGCCATCGATCAACAAGTCACGGAACGCCGCGGACTTGAGCGAATAGATTTCGCGGCGGCGGCCGACCTTGACCTGGGTGTGAAAGCGGTCGTCGGTGGATCGTCAGAAGCCCGCGGTCGCCGTCAGGCGCACGAGCCGGTCGACGGGGCCTTCGTTTGCCGGGCGAACGTCGATCGTCGCCTCATTCGGTGGTGCGGAGGTTATTCTGCTTCTTTATGCATGATCGTGTTTACGTATGCGAGAATGTCGCCGATAGATCGGCAGGGTTTGTGGGTCGGAGTGTTGTAGGCAGCACTGGGAGTCCAACCATGAGCGAAACTCAGGGGGTCTCTGAGGGAAGGAGCGCCCGGAGAAGGCGACCACGCCGGCTAACGGAGCGAGCCCTACGCGAGCACTGACGTGTCCCCGAGGCCGAGCGCGAGCTGTTGATCGAGCGGCTCTACCGGATCGTCGAGGATTCCGAGGCCAAACCCCGGGGAGGTGATCTCGGCGTTCAAGGCAATCCTGTCGGCCGGTAAGAAGGCCTCGCCACCAAGCGGGCGGCCGCTATGGTCGTGGCCCCGGAAGACTTTCCAAGCCTTTTAAAGTTGTTCCGCGGCGTCAAAGGACGACTGGACACGGCCGAGGATCGTTCAGACGTCAGGCGTTTGCGAGCCCCCTGGCTCGTCGAGTTGTCCGCCGGTTCCATTCTCGACTCCGGCCTCATCCTCCTCTGCGACCCCTGACTTCTCACCGTAGCTCCACGCGACGATCACTCGGGTCCAGATGAGGAAGAACGCCGCCAGGGCGAAATCGAATGTCGCATAGATCAAGTTGGCCGCGGCAGCGTCCCGGGCTTTATCGGAAGGGGGGTATAACTTTAGCTCGGCGAACGATGCGACGTAGGTGATACCGCGCGTCATGAGCCAGACCCCGATCAGACGGACTCCGAGTGCGAACAGGTTTTTGCACCTCATAAACACCCCTGATCAAGGACCGTCCCAAGCACGGACGTGGCCGGTGTGGCGAGCCTGATACCTGATCGCCTCGGCTATGATGAACGTGCAGATCGCCGTGATGGCTACGGCGATCATCATTGCCCGCACCGTAAACCGCACCCGGCGCAGTCGCATGATCCCGTCCTCAGTAGGTTTGCCTGATAACTTTGATGATGCTCGACCTGCCCAGTAGGGGGCCGCCTGTTCCGGGCGAAGCCTCGGAGAAAGCGGAGACTTTGACGCTTCCGCTCGACTCGATCGCTTGCGCCAAGCCTGAATGATCCTTCGTGTGTCGACCGGTGGTACGGCGCCTGGCGCTCGGTCCATTCACATCATGCCACCCTGCACCCCCATCGAGCCGAACCACGGGACGCGGATGCCGCCGCCCATGCCGCCGCCCATTCCACCAAATCCCTGGTATGAGGCCGAGATACCCGCGCGCAGCTCCAGCAGATGGTAGGCCATCTGGTCGACCTCGATGCGTGTTTGTTCGACGTCCGAGCGGAGCCGCTCGATCAACCGCTTCAGGTCCGCCCGCGGCGCAAGCCGCCTGATCTGGTCACGCTGCTCCGGTGTGGGGTTTTTCGGAAGGGCACTGCCCAGGCCGTAGAGCAGGTCGCGGCGGAACGCCATCGCCTGCCGTTGCGCTTGCGGGGGCGCCGCCGTCCTGTCCTGGGCGCCAACCTGCCCCTGACCGATGAGGTCGGCGCTGTACGTCCCTTTCGCGGCCAACTCCCCGCGCAGATCGGCGATTGCCGCGGCCATCTCGTACCGGACGTCGATCAGCTCGTGCAGCTCCGCGCGAAGTCGGTCGACCTCCTTGCGGGCCTGCTCGATCTCCTTCTCGATCCGAGCAGTGTAGCCCCGGATCAGGTCGTCGGCCTTCTTCGCCGCTGGCCCCGTCAGTTTGACAGGTTGATCATCTTGAACCGGGCCCCGGCCGGCGTTGGGGCCTGGCTGGGCCATCACGAGGCCTCCGGCTGCCAGACTCAGGGCGACCACGAATCCAAAACGAGAATGTTTCGGCGACATCGTTTGGTCTCCATCGAAGTCATCTGAGGGAGAAGGGTACTCAGTCATCTTAACCAAAGCGGCCAATCCGTGCCCTGAAAGAGCCGCCGGAAGAGCGTTTTCCAAAGGATGGACACTCGTCGTCAATTCCTTGATCCTTCCCCTTCGCGGTGAAACTCTTTTCAATTCTGTCACCAGCAGGGTATAATGCGACGCGGGAGGATGGATGTATGGACCCTCCCAAACGAGCGAGGAGTGTCATCTTGAGCTCCGAGCCAACGATCCGGGATCGTGCGGCAGCGCCGACTCGTGTCGATCGATTGATTCTTGCCAGCCTGGATTGGAGCGGCCGGCGTATTTTTGGGAAATTTGCGCCAGCGCCGCTGGTGGGACAGCCGTATTATTCAACAACTGCTTCGCGGTTCTGATCGTGAAGAGTCTTCCTTCCGGATCGGAACCCAAACCCCGCCTGAATTCCGTCACCTACTTCACTGATGATGACGCTGCAACCTCGATTCTTCACAAGGCAAGCCTTCAAAGGAGTCATCTCGATGGCAAACGGCCGTTACGTCAAACCAATGAGTCGCCGGGGGTTCCTGACGGTCGGCACGATCGGACTGGGTGGACTGACCCTGGCCGACCTGCTCCGGCTTCGGGCTCGAGCCGATCAGAAGAATTACGCGGCGATCGCCGCCAAGGCCGACTCGGTGATCCACATCTACCTTCCGGGTGGGATTGCCCACCAGGAGACGTTTGATCCCAAGCCGTTTGCTCCCATCGAGTACCGGGGCGACATGGGTTCGATCGCGACCAAGATCGAAGGAGAGAAGTTCAGCCAGACGCTTCCGCAGACGGCTCAGCTCGCCGACAAGTTGACCGTGATCCGTTCGATGACCCACGGCGAAGCGGCCCACGAGCGCGGCACGCACAACATGTTCACGGGCTACCGCCCCAGCCCGGCCCTGCAGTATCCGAGCATGGGGAGCGTCGTCTCTCATGAGTATGGACCGAAGAACAACCTGCCGCCGTACGTCTGCATTCCCAACCAGCCGAACATCTACGCCGGCACGGGCTACCTCAGCTCGTCGTTCTCGCCGTTTTCCCTGGGCCGAGATCCCGCCGACCCGGGGTTCCAGGTCCAGGACCTGAACCTTCCCGGTGGGATCAACGAGGGGCGGTTCACAACGCGGCGGACGGTGCTCGACGCGGTCAACGCCCATTTCGCCGAGCGCGAAAAGAGCGACAACATCGCGGCGATGGATACCTTCTATCAGCGGGCATACAGTCTGATCAGCTCGCAGAAGGCCCGCGAAGCGTTCAACATCGCCGCCGAGCCGGCCAAGATCCGCGACGAGTACGGCCGCAACGCCGCCGGCCAGCGAATGTTGATGGCACGCCGGCTGGTTGCCGCCGGTGTGCGATTCGTCACGGTCGACTACGGCGGCTGGGACATGCACACCCAGATCGTCGCCGGGATGAACGGCCAGATGCCGCCCTTCGATCAGGCGTTCGCCGCGCTGATTCGCGACCTGGATCGTACCGGGCTGCTCAGCCGGACGGTCGTCATGGTCTCGAGTGAGTTCGGCCGCACGCCCAAGATCAACAAGGACGGCGGCCGCGACCACTGGCCCAAGGTCTTCAGCGTCGTCCTGGCCGGCGGGGGCATCAAGAAGGGCGCGATCTACGGGTCGTCCAACGCGACCGCGAGCGAGCCCGAGAACAACCCGATCGGGCCGGAAGACCTGGCCACCACCATCTATCACCTGCTCGGCATCGTCGCCGACAAGGAGCTGATGGCGCCCGGCGGCCGGCCGATCGAGATCGTCAAGGACGGAAATGTCGTCAAGGACTTACTCGCTTGATCGGTGGACCCTTGTGGGGCGAGCCGATCTCGAGGGATCCGGGTGTCTCCTCTCGAGTCAGGTGCTGGGACTCACGTTCCGGCTTGTTCCCGATGTTCCTCGACCTCGGATCGAGGTAGGCCGGTCGGATTCCGAGTCGAAATGGCTCGTGTAGCCGTTCATGGTGTGAGGGTCAAACGACTTTGCAGTGATCGATTTCTTCTCGATGGGACGACATTGTGACTGATCGCGCCGGGACCACCCCCCTGGCCCCCCCTTCGCAACGGGGGGAAAGGAACCGCGCAACGATATCGGGATGAGAGCCACGAGCCACCACCCAGTAGCCACCCGCCACTGAACTACTCTGAGAATCACCCATGCGAATTCGTCTTGTAGCTTGTGTTCTCGTGTTGCTGGTCGGGCCGTCGGCACGCGCGGCCACGCCGTCATTGGGCGCCATCCGTCCGGTGGGCGGCCAGCGCGGGACCGAAATGGAGGTCACGCTCTCCGGCGCGCGGTTGGGCGACGCCCAGGAGATCATCTACTACCAGGCGGGGATCACGACGGTCTCGCTCAAGAAGGTTGACGACAACAACGTCAAGGCCAGGATCAAGATCGCGCCCGACTGCCTGCTCGGACTGCACGACGTGCGGGTCAGAACGGCGACCGGCTTGAGCGAGCTTCGAACCTTCAGCGTCGGGAACTTGAAGGAGATCAACGAAGTCGAGCCCAATAATGATTTCAAGGCACCCCAGCCGATCGCCATGAATGTGACCGTCACGGGCGTGGCCGACAACGAGGACGTCGATTACTTCGTCGTCGAGGCCAAGAAAGGCGAACGGATCTCGGCGGAGGTCGAGGGGCTTCGGCTCGGGCTCTCCGAGTTCGATCCCTACGTCGCGATCATGAATTCGAAGCGGTTCGAGCTCGGGGCCAGCGATGACGCGGCACTGATCTGGCGGGATGGATTCACATCGATCATCGCCCCCGAGGACGGGAAGTATATCATTCAGGTGCGAGAGAGTGCATACGCTGGGAACGGCGGCTGCATCTACCGGCTGCACGTCGGTCACTTCCCGCGTGCCAAGGCGATCATGCCCGCCGGCGCGAAGCCTGGGGAAACCCTGTCGGTGCGCTGGATCGGCGACCCTGCCGGTGAGACCACCTCGACCGTCAAGCTCCCCCCGGCCTACGAGCGCGATTTCGGCATCCAGCGCCAGGATGACAAGGGCTTTTCGCCTTATCCCAACGCCTTTCGCCTCACGCCGCTCGGGAACGTGATCGAGAAGGAGCCGAACGACGACCAGGCCCACGCCACTCCGTTCGAGGCCCCGATGGCGCTCAACGGCATCATCGAAAAGCCAGGCGATACCGACCAGTTCGTCTTCAAGGCGACCAAGGGCCAGGTCTTCGACATCCAGTGCTACGCCCGGCGGATCCGCTCGCCGCTCGACTCGGTGATGTACCTCGGCAAGAAGGGCGGCGGGGCGCTCGTGGGAGCCGACGACTCGTTCGGGCCCGACAGCTTCTTCCGCTTCCAGGCGCCGGAAACGGCCGAGTACGTGATCTGGGTCGTCGATCACCTGGGCAAGGGGGGGCCGGATTATTTCTACCGGATCGAGGTCACGCCGGTCGTTCCTCGGCTCACCATGACCACGAGTGCCGAACAGATCCCGCTGGGAACGGGGGTCATGTCGGTCGCGGTGCCGAAGGGGAACCGCCAGGCGATGTTGATCTACGGCAATCGGGCCGACTTCGGCGGCGATTTGAACGTGGGCGTCAGCGGCTTACCGGCCGGCGTGACCGTTCTTGCCCCCACGATCGTCGCCAGCCAGACGGTCGTCCCGGTGCTCTTCTCGGCCAAGCCCGACGCGCCCCTGGCCGCGGCCCTGGCGCAGGTCAGTGGAAAGCCGGTCGATGCCAAGCTCAACGTTCCCTCGCAGTTCGAGCAGATGTCCGTGCTCGTCCTGGGTCAGAACAACGTCAATGTCTGGTCGCGGACCGTCGATCGCCTGGCGGTCGCCGTCACCGAGGAATGCCCTTACACGATCGAGATCGTCGAGCCCAAGGTGCCGCTGGTCCGGAGTGGCTCGATGGGATTGAAGGTACGCGCCGTCCGGAAGCCGGGATTCACGGCGGCGATCGCGGTCTATCTTCCCTGGAATCCCCCCGGCGTCGCCTCGGGGGGCGGAATCGCAATTCCGGCCGGTCAGAACGAGGCGGTCATACCGATCAACGCCGATGGCGGCGCCGAGCTCCGCACCTGGAAAATCGTGGTCAACGGCGCCTCGGGTGTCGCCTCCGGTCCGATCCTGGTCTCCACGCAACTGGCCAACCTGACCATCGCCGCGCCGTTTGTCGGCCTGACGTATCAGGCTGCCAGCGTCGATCAAGGCAAGGAAGTCGACATGGCGATCAAGGTCGCCAAGGCCGTCGATTTCCCGGGTGAGGCACAGGTCACCCTGTATGGCCTGCCCAACAAGGTCACCACGGACGTCAGGAAGATCACCAAGGACACGACCGACCTGCTCTTCCACATCAAGACCGACAAGATCTCGCCGGCGGGCAATCATGCGAGCCTGTTCTGCCAGGTGGTGATCATGCAGAACGGCGAGCCGATCGTTCATAATATCGGGACGGGCACGTTGCGGATCGACGTGCCGCTGCCCCCCAAGGCCAACGCGCCTGCGCCCGCACCGGTCGCCGCTGCTCCCAAGCCCGCCGCGGCCGCCGCCAAACCCCTGACCCGGCTGGAGAAGCTCCGGCTGGAAAGCAAGCAAGCCAAGATTGCCGGCAAGTGAGTACTACGAGGAATACCCCCCCCCTATTATCCCCCCTTCGATAGGGGGGGAATCGTCACGATGGCACGGCCGTCGAGGCCGGGAGAAGTCTCTCAGAAAAGGATTCGTCTGCAATGAGCCACGCCCCGTCCCCGATCGCCCGCTCCGCCTTGGTTTGCCTCGCCCTGCTCGGTCTGGCCGCACCAGCTCGCGCCCGAGATGGAAATCGCTCCACGCTGCCCGACCAGGTCTTCGCACTCGAGAAAACGGCACCGCTGGCGCGGCTCGAAGTCTTTCCCGATGCGATTCAATTGAGCTCCGCTCGTGACCGGCAGTCGATCGTCGTCCAGGCGACTTTCGTTGACGGGATCACCCGCGAAGTGACCAGTCTGGCGTCGATACACCCGGCCGATCCGAAATTGCTCCGCCGCCACGGTACCGTCTTCTATCCTGCGGCCGACGGCGCGACGACCCTGACGGTCGCGTACGGCGGCAAATCGGTCGCCGTGCCGGTGAAGGTCTCGCAGGCGACCTTCCAGCCCCCGATCAGCTTCCGGCTCGACGTCATGCCGGTCTTCATGCGGTCCGGCTGCAACACCGGGAGCTGCCACGGGTCAGCCAGGGGGAAGGACGGGTTCCGCATCTCGCTCTTCGGGTTCGACCCCGAGGGTGACCACTTCCGGCTCACCCGGGAGATGGTGGGCCGCCGCATCAACCGCGCCGTCCCGTCGGACAGTACGATGCTCGATAAGGCGACGGGCGCCGTTCCCCATACGGGCGGCAAGCGGTTCGAGGCCAACAGCGAGCGGTACCAGACGATCCACGGCTGGATCGAGGCCGGCGCGCCCAACGACGACACCGCCAAGCTGCCGACGGTGGCGGGCGTCGATCTTTATCCCAGACGGGCCGTGCTCGATGGTAAAGGCTCGACCCAGCAGCTCACGGTGCGGGCGCGGTACTCCGACGGGAGCGACCGCGACGTGACCAGCCTGGCCGTCTTCCTGACCAACAACGACGTCGCCGCGCCGGTGAGCCCCGACGGGCTCGTCACCGCAGGCGACCGCGGCGAGGCGTTCGTGATGGCCCGGTTCGAGACCCACACCGTCGGCTCGCAGTTCATCGTCCTGCCCAAAGGATTGAATTTCACCTTCCCCGCCGAGCCCGAGGTCAACTACATCGACAAGCTGGTCAACGACAAGCTCAAGAAGCTGAGGATCGCTCCCTCGGGTCAGTGCGACGACGAGACGTTCCTGCGCAGGGCCGCGATCGACATCGTCGGTCTGACCCCCACCGTCGAGGAATTCAACCGGTTCATGGCCTCGACCGCACCGGACAAACGATCGAAGTGGATCGACGAGCTGCTCGAGCGCAAGGAATTCTCCGAAATCTGGGTCTCCAAGTGGGCCGAGCTGCTTCAGGTTCGCACCGACTACACGAAAAACGTGAGCCAGAAAGCGATGTTCCTCTACTACAACTGGCTCGTCGAGAAGCTGTCTCAGAACATGCCGATGGACGAGATGGTCCAGGAGCTGTTGGGCGCGAACGGAGGCACTTTCAAGAACCCCGCCACCAACTTCTACCAGCTCACCAACGAGACGCTCCCCTTGACCGAAAACGTCGCCCAGGTGTTCATGGGGATCCGGGTCCAGTGCGCCCAGTGCCACAACCACCCGTTCGACCGCTGGACCCAAAACGACTACTACAGCTTCGCCGCGTTCTTCGTCCAGATCGGACGCAAGCAGGGTGAAGACTACCGCGAGACGATCGTCTTCAATTCGGGCGGAGGCGAGGTCAACCACCCGGTTGGCGGCCGCGTGATGCCGCCCAAGTTCCTGGGGGGAGCGACGCCTGACGTGAACGGCAAGGATCGGCGCGTCGTGCTTGCCAAGTGGCTCGCGTCGCCCCAGAATCCGTGGTTCGCCACCTCGTTCGCCAACCGGGTGTGGGCCCACTTCATGGGGGCGGGGATCGTCGAGCCGATCGACGACTTCCGCGTCAGCAACCCGGCGTCGAACGCCGAGCTCCTGGACGCCCTGGGCAAGCACTTTACCGACACCAAGTACAACCTCAAGGCACTGGTGCGGGACATCTGCAATTCACGGAGCTATCAGCGCTCCACCCACCGCAACCCAAGCAATGAGGGCGACGAGCGGAATTTCGCACACGCCCTGGTCCGGCGGATCAAGGCCGAGAACCTGCTCGACACGATCAGTACAGCCACCGACACCAAGGACAAGTTCGACGGTCTGCCGTTAGGCGCGCGGGCCGTGCAGATCGCGGACGGTACGCGTTCGACCTACTTCCTCACCACGTTCGGCCGGTCAACCCGCCAGACCCCTTGCTCGTGCGAAGTCAAGATGGAGCCGACGCTCTCGCAGGCCCTGCACTTGCTCAATGGCGACACGGTCAACGCCAAGATGCAGCAGGGAGGGTTGATCAAGAAGCTCATGACTACCAAAAAGTTTCCCGAGGAGCGGATCACGGACCTCTACATCCGCTGTATGTCGCGAAAACCGGACAAGGCTGAACTGGCGAAGCTCGTGCCGATCCTGAGCCAGAGCAAGGATCAAAGCCAGGCGCTCGGAGACATCTTCTGGGCTTTGCTCAACTCCCGCGAGTTTCTCTTCAACCACTAATTGACTCTGGAGAGATCAGCGATCATGCGATCGAAGCTTGCGATTGTGGTTATCTCTGGTTTGGTATACCCGTTCCTCGGCGTTGTCTCGGTCGGTCTCGCCGCCGATCCTCCCAAGTCCAAGGTCACCTATCAGGACAACGTTTCTCAGGTATTCCGCAGCCGGTGCGGCACCTGCCACAATCCTGATAAACAAAAAGGGGGGTTGAACCTCGACAATTACGGCTCGGCGATGCAAGGGGGCGGCTCGGGCAAGGTGATCGAGCCGGGCAACGCCGAGAACAGCCAGCTCTTCCTATCGGTCTCGCACCGCGAAGAGCCCAAGATGCCTCCCAACTCGCCCAAGATCCCGGACGGCGAGATCGAGCTGATCCGCAAGTGGATCGAAGGGGGCGCCCTGGAGAACTCGGGCAGCGCCCTTACGGTCAAGGCGAAGCCGAAGTTTGAGTTCAAGCTGGACCCCGCGGCGCTGGGCAAGCCGGCCGGCACGCCGGCGATGCCCGAGAAACTTTCGACCGAGCCGTTCGTACCCCAGGCGAAGGCCAGCGCCGTCGTGGCCATGTCCGCGAGCCCCTGGGCTCCCCTGATCGCGATCGCCGGTCACAAGCAAGTGCTGCTTTATCGAACGACGGATTATCACCTGGTTGGAGTGCTGCCGTTTCCCGAGGGCACGATCTACGTCCTCAAGTTCAGCCGCAACGGCGACCTGCTCCTGGCCGGAGGGGGCCGAGGCGGCCAGTCTGGGATCGCGGTGGGGTGGGACGTCAAGAAGGGGAGCCGGGTCTTCGAGGTCGGCAAGGAGTACGACGTGGTCCTGGCGGCCGACATCAGCCCCGACCACGGACAGGTCGCACTCGGCGGGCCGAGCCGGGTCGTCCGGGTTTACAATACGGCCGACGGATCGCTGGCGCAGGAAATGAGGAAGCACACCGAATGGATCACGGCCGCCGAGTTCAGCCCGGACGGAGTCTTGCTCGCCACCGGCGATCGCAACAACGGCCTGGTCGTATGGGAAGCACAAACCGGCCGCGAATTCTTCGACCTGCGCGGGCACCAGGCGGCCATCACCGACATCAGTTGGCGGCTCGACTCGAACGTCGTCGCCTCGTCGAGCGAGGATGGCACCGTCCGGCTCTGGGAGATGGAAAACGGCGGCAACATCAAGACGTTCGGGGCGCACGGCGGCGGAGTCGCCTCCGTCCGGTTCGCCAAGGATGGACGCCTGCTGACGACGGGTCGCGATCGCATGGTCAGGGTCTGGGACCAGAATGGCGGCAAACAGCGCGAGTTCGAGCCGTTCGGCGACCTGGCGCTCGAGGCGGTCTTCAGCCACGACGAATCGAAGGTCGTTGCCGCCGACTGGACCGGCGAGATCCGTGTTTGGGACATCAAGGACGGGCGACGGCTCGCGAACCTGGCGGTCAATCCCGCCCCGGTCGCGATCCGCATCGAGCACGTGAAGCAGGCGCTTGCGGCCGCCCAGGCCGAGGCGGGCTCGCTGACCAAGCAGCTCGTTCCCTTCCAGAATGCGATCGCTCCCGCCGATGCCGCCCTCGCCCAGGCGAGCGGCAAGCTTGCGGCGGCCGAACAGGGTACGGCCAGGCAGACTGGTCTCGTGCAGCAATTCGAGCAGGCACTGAAGGTCAAGCTCGCCGCCACGGAGGAGGCACGGACCACCCTGCAAGCCGCCGAACAGCTCGCCGCGCAGACCGCGGCGGCGCAGGCAACGGCCGAGAAGGCAATCGCCCAGAGCGGGCTGGCCGAGAAGACCGCGTCCGATTCCCTTGCCGCAACCAGGACGGCGACCGAGAAAGCGCTGGCCGGCAAGACCGCGCACGACCCGGCATTGACCGCCGCGACTGGGGCCTTCAAGGCCGCGGCCACGCCCGAGGCCGCCTCAAAAGCCTCGGCCGAGCTGGCGAAGCAGGCCCAGAAGGCGGTCGATCTGGTGCAGGCCCTGGCCAGCGCGGGCTCACGCCAGGCGGCCGCGGCACAGGCCCTTGCTCAAGCCACCGCCGCCAAGAACGCCGCACCTCAGACGGCCGCAACCGCCTCGTCGACCGCCAAGGCGGCCACACTGGGCGTGCACTCGGCCCGCGACGCCTTCAACCACGCAGGCCAAGATAAAGCGGCGGTCGACAAGGCCCTGGCCGACGCTCGCTCCGCCCTTCAAACGGCGACGGCCGCCTTGACGGCCGTCAAGAAGGAGCACGCACAGGCCAGCGCCGCCAAGGCGGGGGCCGCCAAGGCCCTGGCCGAAAAGAGGGCACCGCTCGATGCCGCACTCGCCCGGGCGCAGGCTCTCAAGGCCGAGGTCGATGCACTCGCCGTCGAACGGAATCGCTTCGGTGCGACCAAGGGTGGCCTCGCATCCGCCGCACGGCCGGGCTCGTGATCAGAATCAGACAAACGCCTGAGCTTATCGGATGCGAGCCCCTCTGCCCCTTTCGTCTGGCACCTGAAGGACCACGCACGGAACAAGGTCCGTTTTGGCTCTGGTAAGGCCGTTGATGTCCCGGTTGGCCCCGCTCCGACCTTCAATCGAGGGGGCATCCCGGTCGTCCGACTCTACCCGACGACCTCGACCTCGGGCAGCGCCTGCCGAAGATCCTCGGCGCCAGCCGCGGAGACCTGCGTCTGTGCGAGGTCGAGTTCGCGCAGGCCGGCCAAGACACGCAGATGCACCAGGCCAGCGTCGGTCACGCGGGTTCCCCAGAGGACCAGCTTGCGCAGGCCGGTCAGCCCACTCAGGTGGGCCAGCCCGGCGTCGGTGATCGCCGTCTGAGCGAGGTTCAACGTCCGCAGGCCGAGCAGGCCCCCGAGGTGTACCAGGCCAGCATCGGTGACCGAGGTGCCACCGAGGTAAAGCGTCGTCAGCTTCACGAGATCGCGCAGGTGTACCAGGCCCGCGTCGGTGACCCCGGGGCTCGTGAGGTAAAGCTCCCGGTGGTCCGGCGCCAAGCCGGTAAGCTGGATCAGGTCGGCATCGGTGAAGCGATCGCCCGTGAAGTAGCTATAGAGCAGCCCGATCTCGTCAGCGCTATAGGGCGAGAGGCCATCGAGGTCGATCACGAGATCGTCAGCCTCTCCGACGGCGGGAAAGCCGAGGTCGTCCTCGACCCAGAGGATGCGGTTGCCCAGCGGGCCGTCCTTTAGCGCGTTGTAGAGCTTCTCATCGGCCGTCACCAGCCGGCAGTTCAGTTGCACGGCCAAGGCCACGTACAGGCTATCGTAGACCGTCCGCCCGGTGCGCACGGCGATCTCGAGGGCCGCCTCCAGCAACGGCGCCGAGGGGTGCACGGCCAGCGGCGCCACGGCCACGAGATGACCGATCCCGCGCGCTTGCTCCTCGGTCAGGTCGCCGCGGCGGACCTTCTTCCAAAGGATATTGCCGGCCTCCGGGTACACGAGGTCGGGCACATGCAGCGCGGGGGCCCCATCCCGGAGCAGCCGCAGCGCTGCATCGCTGTGGACCTCGGTCACGTGCCACTTCATCACGACGTTGGCGTCGACGACCAGGCATGCCAGCGGAGTCGCCGGCGATCCCCCGACGGCGCTCACCGCGCCCGGTCCTCGGCCAGCAGCGCGGCGCTGTCGGCCTGGGGCCAGTCTCCTAGGGCGGTACGGACCCGATCCGCGAGGGCGCGGTACTCCGCCCGCGACGGCCGCGCTGGCGCCGGCCGGGCTGCCTGTTCCAGGATGAGCTTCAGCTCGGCCTGCAAGGATCGGCCGCTGCCGCGGGCGCGGGCTTTGAGCTGCTCGACGACGGCCTCATCAAGGTTGCGGACCAGAACTTCGGACATCACGACCTCCCATCCCGAACTCCCGGGGTGCTAGCATTATACTATCACCCAAAGGAGACCGTGTCCAGGGCCGGGATCGGGGATATCGGGGATGACCGGGCACCACGCCGTCCGATACTGGGAAGAAACGACAGGCATTGTAAGGTCTGCTTTTCCCGGCCAAGTCGATTTCGGCCGGCCTCGATCGGGATAACCAAAGAAGCCCCAGCAATGCAATCTTGACGGTTATACTGGGATTGCGTACAGTAAGCGAATTCTTCAGGAGATCACCCGATGACGATCGCTCGCTCTCAACTCTCAGTCCCGTAACGCCTTGAGCTCGGATAGACTCGCAACGGCGCGTTCGAGGCGAGGATTCAATGCCTGTCCTTTCCGTCGGCCTTGACGGCCGTCAAGAAGGAGCACGCACAGGCCAGCGCCGCCAGGGCGGGGGCCGTCATGGCCCTGGCCGAAAAGAAGGCACCGCTCGATGCCGCACTCGCCCGGGTGCAGCCCCTCAAAGCCGAGGTCGACGCACTCGCCGTCGAACCGAAGCGCTTTGGCGCGACCAAGGGTGGCCTCGCGTCCGCCGCACGGCCGGGCTCGTGATCGGAACTCGAGGCCGCCGATCTCGTGGACCCCTCCGGCCTCGAGGAACGGCTGGCGATCAAGACCGAACGATTGACAAATCACGATGCTTGCTCTAGGATACAACAAGGTAGAGTTGATCTCAAGCAGGGCACAACGAAATGTATGATGCCCAAGTCGTTTGGGATCCTGATGATGAGCCCGATGGGAATGTTCAGCACATCGCCGAGAACGACTTGACCGTCGATGAAGTCGAGAACGTGCTGCTCAACCCCGAAAACGACGTCCTGATCAGTCGGACGAGCGGTCGTCCGCTCACGTTAGGCTGGACATTCACTGGCCGTCACATTGCGGTCATCTGGGAAACCGTCTGTGACAACCCCAAGATGATCAAGGTTCGCACCGCCTACGAAGTGGAACCGAGACGGAGGAAGCCGTGAGTCACCGCAAACGGATCTCTCTCAAGATCGAACAAACGCCTGAGGAACTGGCCGAACTGAAGGCGGAGCGCGCGCGATTCTCTCGCGAGCGTCCTGGTCCCGAGGATCTGATCGACTCGGGGGACTATGAAGGCCCTTACCGTCAAGGCAACATCATGGCCCTGCTGTCGGCCATAGCCGAACTGAAGCGCCGGAGGGATGAGCGGGGCTTGAGCCTCACCGACGTGTCGGAACGCTCGGGTTTGGACCGCGGAATGCTCTCCCGCCTGGAGAACGGCAAGATCCTGAACCCCACGATGGCGACTCTCTGGCGTTATGCGGATGCGATCGGAGCTCAGGTTTCCCTGGCCGTGGAACCGTTGCCGCTCGGGACTCATTCCTGACGCTCCGGAACAGGAGATCGTGGCGAAACCCAGGTGAGGCGACCACGTCAGACCGCCGCAACCGCCTCGTCGACTGCCAAGGCGGCCACACTGGCCGTGCACTCGGCCCGCGATGCCTTCAACCACGCCGGCCAAGATGAAGCGGCGGTCGGCTCCGACTCGGAGGGTGAATCGTCCCGGATGTCCACCGGAGCGAGTTCCAGAGCCTCGCTCGCGATCTGGACCGGGTCGCTGTTGGGCTTCGTCAGCGTGAGCCGTTCCATCCACGATTCGTGGTGGCGTTTCAGGGCGGATGCCTGGAGGTTCACCGAGGAAATGCCCTTCTCTCATCCTTCAACCCCGTTCCCCCGCGAGCGGGGGCGGAGGGGGAATCATCACGATCTCGCCAACGGCGACACCGCTTAAAAAACCCATTTGCCGGAACCGTCCCCCCATGTTTAATGGGGACGGGCCGAGCAAGAAACAATCACGCTTCCACCAGCGAGCCGATCAGCGGCTGGCATGAACGGCCACGGTACTCCGGGGCCGGGCGTGACGGTCGCCGGTGAGCGTCCCGCACCAGCGGGCGGAAGGATGCCGCGGGCAGTCCCGCAGGGACCGAGCGTCTAGCGAGTCCTCGAGCACGCGGCCGCCCGGATGGCGGGGTGCCAGGAAAGTCGAAAACGGATGCCAGCACACCGTTCTTGCCGGGCCTGCGGATAAAGGGAAATAATCCCCTTTATCCCAGAGGACTGGTCCTGGCCCATACTCAGACGATGTGTCAGGCAGCACAGCAGCCTCGTGGCTGAGCCGGCAGCAGCTTATCTCTGGGCTCGAGGATCGTCTGAGGTGAATTCTGCCCCGGTAATCGAGCGAAACTTGCCGGCGCCACCGACAAGCATTTGGCCATCCTCAGTTTCACAAGTCGCGTGGTCAAGCGCCGTGACCTTATCAACGGGGTCATCGCCTTGGAAGATGCGGTAGAATTCCGTGATGATGAGCTTGCAGGGTCGACCGGCTGAATCAACGGCGTTGATTTGGAAGCGTTGGCTCGAGGTTGCCATCTCTTGCTCCGATCGATTGATGAATGTCAGGTAATGTCGCCCGTGGTTAGGAAACAAGTCGCGGTGTCGATGTTAGGTTCGGGAAGAGCAGGCCGCGTCGGCCTACTTACCCATGAGCCATGATTTGCAGTTTGTTGACCAGGTTCATGGTCGGGTGTCCCTCAAAACCCTGGCATACGGCGTTTCTATACGCATGAACCCTATTGTAAGGCAGAGCGGGGAATCCGCGAAAGCTCAAGCGGATCAGGATTTTCCAAGCGCCATAGGACGTCGGTAAGGATTCGTGTAAAAAACACACACAGGGTTAATTTATTAACCACTGATGTGTGAGCCGGACAAAAGGTTTACCTCTTGACGCTTCTGGTGCTCCGGCACTGGCTGCCGGTCATAGTGCCGACAGAAGGGCGATCCATAATTGACCCATGTCTCTTGGTCGATTCGCCAGCGGGACCGGCTCACTCGCCCTTTCGTCCGGTCAGGCGGATCTGGATTTTCCTTGCCGCCACCTCGGCGTCTTCCTCCTTGCGGATAAAATAGACATCGGTGGTGCGGATGTCGGCATGGCCGGCGAATTCCCGCACCTCGTGCATGGTGGCCCCGTTGCGGATGGCGTCGTTGATCGCCGTCTTGCGTAAGCTATGGATCCCGATGCCGCGGCTGCCAAGTCGCTTGGGGTCGATCCCGGCCGCCTCGCAGTATTTCTTGACCAGACGCCAGGGGGTCTTGCGGTCGAGGTGCCGCCGCTCGAAGCCGCTGCCCTTGGGATGCATGGGCCGGAACAGCGGGCCTTCCCGGTCATCCTGGATTCTGGCTTGCTCCACATAGGCCAGGACCGGCCGGATGGCGTCGAGCAGGATTTTCCGCCGCTTCCGGTTGCGCTTTTCGGTGACGTTGAGGTAATGGTCGACGCCGTCAGTCTCCAGGTGCCCTACGCAGGCCCCGGTGACTGCTGACACGCGGCAGCCGGTCAAGAAGAACACGCTCATCAGGGCGAGGTCGCGGAGGCCCTGCAACGTGTCGGTGGGGATGGCCTCCAGCAGGGCGATCGCCTGCTGCCGGGTCAATG
>JBIOJM010000221.1:0-17141 GCA_044450785.1 Isosphaerales bacterium | reverse complement strand
CCTAATCGTGCCGACCACATCGACGCGCACGGGACCGCCGTCGAACATCGCGGGGAGAGCGGAATCCGGCGGTGGCGGCGCGCTGTGGTTGACCTACACGCCGACGCCGCCGCCGACCCGGTTGATCCCGACGCCCACCACTGTTCCGGCGTGCGCGAACTGCAGCTTGGCCCGTTCCTTCGCCGCACGTGCTTGTTCGAGTGTCGCATCGGCCGCCATCGCTTGACCTCCTCACGATCATTGTAGCCCGCCGACGGCGAGTCGCGAAGTTCAATCGCAGACGAGATCGACTTTGAGGGCGTCGAGGACGGTGCGCAGCGGGTTGGCGTACGTCAGTCCCTTGCCGTCCGCACCGCCCTGATCGCTCCCCGCGAACAACAATGCGACGGCGCAGAGGTCGGCCCCGACGATTAGCGCGCCGCTGTCGCCGCCCAGGCTGAACGGCGGGCCGTCGTCCGCTCCCTCAATCTCGATTTGACCGTTGAAACAGAGCAAACCGCGGTCGAATCGAACGATCACGTCGTCGAGTTCAAACGCCGTGACACGCCCTTCGGTCTTGCCGGTCGTCCGGCCGACCTTGCTTACCGCGTCGTCTTCCGTGAGGATCGCGTCGCCCAAGCCCGCGAGTTTCCCCACGCCGGTAATCGTCCTAGGGTCAAACGTGATCCCTGGTTCGATCGTCGCCACCGCGCAGTCGACGAGGTTCGCCCCCTCGCGCTTGAGCCGGACGAACCGCAGCAACTCGCCCGCTTTGTCATCGGGATCTATGCCACCGTCATGGATACCCGGTTGAAGGATCGGTTCGCCTTTCTTTCCCTTGTTCTCGTTGGCAAGGACATGGTTATTGGAGAGAATCAGGACAGACCCGTCATAGCGACTACGCACGAACCCGCCCAGCGTTCCGGCGGTGATCTTGTAATGCCCGATCGAACTCCCGATCCTCAGCGGCCGGTGCTTCTTCTGGTGCCAGGGGACACCGGATTGTTTGTTCACGACGCCGATATATTGAACGTTCACTTCGCCTTTGGCCTGCTTTACGATGCGATCGATTTGTGGGCTGTTTTCCAGTTCGCGCTTCTGCACGCGCACGGCCAACAGGAACTCGTTCCTTTTTTTTCCCGGCGCATGCGCGACTCCCAGCGCGATCGCCGGTGAAGCGGCCGGCAGCGCCGACATCGGGCCGGCTTGCATCCCGAACGAGCGCGCGCCGATCGACATCGCCAACGGCGCGACAACCGATTCCCGGAGCGCCGCCTTCAAACCCCGCACCGAATCCAGCTCCACGGCCGTTCTCCCGAGCGGTCCCACCGTTCCACGCCTCGATGCAACGGTCACATCCTATCGGGAAAGCTCTCCGGGGTCGAAGGCCCCGTCCGGTTTTTTTGGCCGCGCGGCATCCGGACATCCGGGGTCAGCACCAACGGAGGTTGACGACGCGGCATGGTTTCGAATTCGAGTCGAGTGAGTCGACTTTCCAATCTTCTTGCGGCGCATAGCCACCAGCTTTAGCTGGTAAAAGTGGACTTTAGTCCTTCATTTGACAACGGCTGTTTGTCCTGTTATTTGCCGCCGCAAGCTTGCTTGTGTAGCAAGTAACAGGACAAACTCCACACTAAACTTAATGCCTCTGCCTTGTCGTTTTAGCAACTCAACCTACCGGCTTTAGGCGGTAGTAGTTGAGTCTCCCCTCAACGAGCGACGCTTCCGAGCGAGGTACGTACACTCGGAGCTTCGACCGTCCGTATTCTCGGCGCGTCGGTGTGATCGACGAATGGGTGCGCCGTGGCAAAGGTTTGTCTGGTCTTGTCGGGAGTGCCCCGACCCCGCTGGAAGAGGGCGGGTAAAACGTTCCGCTTACCTTCGACCGAAAGGATCGAGGGGACAACGGCATGCGGAAGAAGCGACGTGAGGCCTAGAGGCAAGGGCCGAGAGTTTTTCGCGAGTTAGGCTACGCATGGGTAAGGCTGGATTGCTTGAACTCCAGTCCCAGTGGGTGTGTTCGATCACCGCCGGGAATGACACGGAAACCCGGATTCCTGTCTCACGGGGATATGCCATTCGCCCCCGTGATCCCCCGGCAGGACACACCCTGCAAGGAGCAGGGGCAACGGACGAACGGAGGCCCTAAACGTGGACCGGACCTGAAAGAGGTCACTTCCGGAGACATCATCGGATGGTTCCGGCACGCTCGATTTTGCCCAAGCCGTGAGTAATCCGCTGTAGAGCGGGAGTGCCAGCCGAGGCTACGACCCGAAGGATTTGGCAACAAATTGGCAACAGTGCTGGCCGCGTCAACCCAATGCGGCTATGATGTAAATCAGAGAAGGATGAATCGTAACCAGTTGAAATTCAAGGTTTTTCATCGTCAACCCAGTGTCTTCACAATGTGATATGGAATACTGGGATCTAGGTTCGAATCCTAGATCCCCAGTACCCGGCGAAAGCCGAGTCTTTTCCGCCGCCGGCTCGATCATGGCTGGCGCGGATCGGGGTGCCCGAAAGATCGCGTGGCAACCCCCGATCGAGCATCGCCGGATCGCCGCCTTCTTTCGCCCCGTGTTTCATCAACTCAACGGCAGCGTTCGCCCGTGCCCTTGAGGAAGGACGGAATGTAAGCAGAAAGAGCGGCTTGGAACCTCGAGACGCTCCGAGGCACGAAACTCGAGATGCCCCCGGGATTGAACGCCGCCAGGGGAATCCCCGCCGACAGGGAAAAGACGAAGATCGAGAGCAGCAGCCCGCGCAGGACGCGGCGGCCGCGACTCCGGCGCTCGCGACTGGCCTCGGTCAACGATTCGACCCGCGCCGGCAGATCGCTTTCGAGCGCCGGTTCGGCCTCGGCCTCGGGTGCGGCCGGGCCGGGCGGTGCCGAACGGGGGCCGAACCTGCCCGCAAGACGAACAGTCCTCCTGACCAGATCGAGCGGGACCACCTCGGCAAAGACCCGTCCCTGATCAAGAGCGGTCAACAGGAACGCCGCGGACAGGCAGAGGCCGCGGCGCATCAACCGCGAACGCAGCAGATCACGGGCTCGCGACAGCCGGCCCTTCACCGTCCCCACCGGCCAATGCAGAAGCTCCGCGACCTCCTCGTTGGTCTTGCCTTCCAGGTAGCTCAGGATCACAGGGAGGCGGTACTTCTCGGGCAGACGGTGCACCTCGTCGTGGAGAACCGGGCGCAGTTCATTCCACGCCGCCGCCTCGTCTGGACCGTTCGACTCGATTGCCTGGGGCGACATCGCCGTGCCCTTCATTTCGAGAGTACGTCGGCGGGCCGCACTGGCACGCGCCTTGATCGCGATGCGATGGGCGACTCCGTGAAGCCAGCCGGCCAGGACTCTTCGATTCCGGATCGCGGCCCCTCGCCGCGCCAGCACGAGAAACGTCGCCTGAAACGCGTCCTCCGAGTCGTGGTGCTCGGTGAGCACATGACGACAGATTCCCAAAACCATCGGCCCGTGGCGCACGACCAGAGCTCGGAACGCCTCCTGAGAATCAAGGTCCGCTCCGCTCAGGAATCGCTCGAGCAGGCTCTCGTCCGAGAGCTCCTCGTCCTTCCCCATCACTTCCGGGTGAAGGTGTCTCTGTACAAGCGCGCCGGTCATGTCTTGCGTCTCCGTGTTCCTTCGCTTATCTCATGTTCCACCGCACTGGCCTCGAGTTACGACAATTCCGGAAAATCGGTTGATTTTTCTCTCTCTCGTCGAGCTGGCGCCTATCATCACTGACGGTCGCCAGCGTGACGGTATTCGAGGTGACGGAGAGGGCCGATCGTTGACGTACCTCGTCCGAGACATCCGCAGTTGCATCAGCTCGTTCCAAGTGGAACGATTCGTTTCGACGTGTCTCGGAGCCTGATCACATCCTTCCAGAGGGAACCACTCCTTACTGAAAAGAGGGGGCTCGCGGTCCGGCGGTTACAAAAAAATCTCGAATCGCGAGCGAGAGGCTCGCGAGGCGACTCGCTACCGTCCAGCCCGGTGGCCGCGGCCCGCGAGGCGGGCCGAGGTCTCGAACCGCGTCGATCCGGCCCGACGGTAACCCAATTCCTCGTCCCGCCGGTTGCCAGATCGGCTCTGAGTGCAATTAGGTTATCATGGGGACAATGATGGCCGAAAACTCGAGCGAGACAAACCGCCTGCTCCAATGCGTGGCGGACGGCGACGCGGAGGGCTGGGGCACCTTGCTCACCCGGCACGAGGAGAAGTTGCGCCGCATGGTCGCCTTCCGGCTGGACCAGCGGCTGCAGCGGCGCATCGACCCCCTGGACGTCATCCAGGAGGCGTACCTGGAAGCCGCTGAACACCGGGCCGAGTACCTGCTTCAGCCGGCGATGCCGTTCTTCCTGTGGCTGCGCGGTATCGTGGGCAACAAGATGCGCGAGCTGCACCGCCACCATCTCGGCACGCAGATGCGGAATGCCGGCCGCGAAGTCGCGCTCTATCGCGGCGCGATGCCGGAGGCGTCCTCCGCCGCGCTGGCCGCCCAGCTCCTGGGGCACGCGACCCGGCCCAGTGAGGCGGCCATCCGGGCCGAGGTGAAAATCCGCCTGCAGGAAGCCCTGAACACCATGGACCCGATCGACCGGGAAGTACTGGTCCTGCGGCACTTCGAGCAACGATCCCCGGGCGAGACCGCTACGGTCCTGGGCATCAAGGAGAAGGCCGCCGGCATGCGCTACCTGCGGGCCATCAAGCGGCTCAAGGAGATCCTGACCGGCCTGCCGGGGGGGCTGAACGAGTTCTGACCATGAACGAATCCCGCTCCGGACCGGACCTGTTGAACGAGCTGGCCTACGAATTCGCCGAGCGATTCCGCCGCGGCGAGCGCCCCAGCTTGACCGAGTACACCGCGCGGTACCCGGACCTGGCGGCCGAGATCCGCGACCTGTTCCCCGCGATGGTGGTGATCGAGCAGTTCGGCTCGGTCGGGGGCCCACCGGCCGGCCCGCAGGCTCAGAGCGCGACCTCGGACGGCACGGCTCCGCAGCAACTGGGCGAGTACCGCATCCTCCGCGAGGTGGCCCGCGGCGGCATGGGGATCGTGTACGGGGCGGTCCAGGAATCGCTGGGCCGGCACGTGGCGTTGAAGGTGCTCCCCTTTCAGAGCCTGGCCGACGCCAACCAATTCGAGCGGTTCCGCCGGGAGGCCCAGGCGGCGGCCAGGCTGCACCACAGCAACATCGTGCCGGTCTTCGGCGTCGGCGAGCACGAGGGCGTCCATTACTTCGCCATGCAGTTCATCCGGGGACAGAGCCTGAGCAGCGTGCTGCACGAGCTGAGATGCCGGCGTCGGGCCAAGGCGCTTGATGCGGGGGAGCCCGCTGAGGCTCCGTCCTCGGTCCCCGCGGGAAGGCGCAACCTGGAGCTGACAGTAACCCTCGCCGAGGGGCTGAGGACCGGCCGGTTTCCGGGCAAGGACGAGGCCCACCGCGACCGCCCCGAAGACGGACCACCTCCCCGTCCCGACCCGGCCGGCCTCACCTTCTCCGACGGGACGTTCAACGATTCAGACTGGACCATCCCACGGTCCAATGGGCTCCTGGGGGCCGGCCAGGTCGGCAGCGGCGGCAACCCGGGGAGTTACAGGCAGACCCGAATCTTCTTTAACGAGGACAACGACTTCTCGTCGAACTTGAGCACGAACTTCGTCTGCCATCCCTCGACACAAGGGGCCGTCACCGGCCTCACCTTCGCGGATAATCTGATCACGACCAACGCCTTCGGAGGGTCCTACTATCCCCTCATCCAGCAGGCTGGGGTCCTTTACCATGATTTCTCGGCGCAGGAGAATGCCACATCCAATGTCTGGCTCCGCTCTTCCCGAACTCTGAACCTCGGAGACTTCACCAGGCTCGATGGAGGCGCCGGCTCACCGGATTTCACGTCGACAGGGTCGGCCATCGAGTTCGGTTATCAGGTCGTCGTCACGGGCGGGTTTTTTTTCGAGTCCGATACAGGGATTGATAATTATTCCCTCACTGTAAGTGCTGCCGCAGTGCCCGAACCGTCGAGCCTGGTGATGGCCTTGGCCGGCGTCGTCATCGTCGGAGTCGCCTTGCTCCACGTCCACGAAAACCCCGGCAGTTTCCTCTACATGGGAATGATGCCCCCGTGTGGAGACATGCCCATCACGTTGAAGATCCGCTCACGCCGTTCGAGGTAAGCCGGGGAGTTCAGGTCGCGCGGGCGCGGAAGATCGACTTCAACGACCTCCTGCACGGTCGCGGGCCGGCGACTCATGACCAGGACGCGACCGGCCAACTGGAGGCCCTCGTCGATGTCGTGGGTGACGAACAGGACGGTCTTTGAAAGCTCCGACGTCGGAGCGTCACTTCTTGTGACGCCAGGCGTCCGCGTCATCGAGCAGGGAAACACGGGCGGAGCGCTCGGCGGCCGCGTTTGTCCTCTCCTGGAGCAACAGGACCAGCGAATGCTCCAGCTCGGCCGGCTTGAACCCGAACGGTCCCCGGCCGCTCTTGTAGGCGACCTTGCCGTCTGTGTCGATCAGGTAGAGGCGACTGGGCATGCCGCTGTAGCGGGCGCCCACGGCGTCGTCGATCGTGTCGACGAGCATCGGGAAGCCCAGTCCGAGGCGCTTGCCGCAGGTCTGGGCGACCGAGACGCGCTCGTTGTAGGTCCGGGGCTGACGCAGGGAGACCCCCACGCGGTCGTTGCTCTCCTCGATCCAGCCGTCGGTCGGGTGGGCCTCCCGCACGTAAATCATGACGAACGTCGCCCGGTCCTTGTACATCCGGTAGAGCTTCTCCACGTTCCCGGCCTGCGCACGGAACGGACCGCAGGTGAAGTTGCCGAAGACGAGGACGACCGGCTTGGGCCCGACGAGCTTCGAAAGAGTGACCTCTGTTTTCGCGTCGTTCGTCTTGAGAGTGAAGTCGGGAACCAACTCGCCGAGCGCCGGCCCCGGCTGGAGCGAGCCGAGCTCCTGGCCGAACAGGCCGCGTATCAGGGTTTCCTTCGACGGCCCGCTGCGGGCGCCCGCCGGTGCGGGCCTCGTCGCCGGCATGCGGAACGCTTCCTGGAGGTCCGAAAGCGATAGGAACCCCTGGTCACCGCTGTCGCAATGCTTGAAGTAGGCGTCGAGCTCGTCACGTGTGACCTTGCCGTTGCTGTCGCGATCGGCGCGAAAGAAAAGGATGGCGCCCGGGGAAATGGTCAACGCATGCGGTGAGAAGTCGAAGTCGGTCTCGGTGAGCGCGCGGTCATGGTCGCGGTCCAGCCGGACGAAGTCGGCGTCAGGGCCGGGGAATTCCTTGCGTGAGATTCGTCCGTCGCCGTCGCGGTCAAATCGTTTCCGGGCCGCGTCCCAACCGAAGCGGGTCTGCGCCACGGCCCTGCGGAACCAGCCGTCGGTTGGCCCGAGCTGGCTTCCCTGGATGATGTCGGTGTACATGTCGAGCCACTCGGGGCGGTCGGGCCACGCGTCCCGCAGCGCCTCGGACAGCCGCGCGGCTTCCGGCTTGGCCGTCTCTGACGGCTTGCGCTGCGGCGCAACCGGGTCGTCGGCCGCTGTGAGCAAGAGCGCCGCCGCACAGGCCAGACCAGCCTGGCATACTCGTTTCCAAGGCGGGATCATCATCATTGAAAAGAACTCCTCCAAGACAGGCGACGGGTGGACCTCACGCGATGGGTACGGCGTAGGGCCCACCCTGCGGAGCGCGCGGTTCAACGCCGGAGCTTGTCACGAAACACGGTCACGGAAGGACTCGCGCCGACCAGATACCATACCTTCCTCATTCGATTGCTCGAGGGCGGTTTTGAGCGACTCTCGGGCAAGCGATGGGTTGATGGCATGCGCCTGGCTGGGGCCCGATCAGCCCGAGTAGAACAGGATCACCAACACGGCCAGGCAGGCCGCCAGCATCCAGAGCGTGCCGTACCAACTCGCGTCGCCGTCGATTCGCCGGGGCACAGGGTATCCGAATTGCATCGATCTCGTCGTGCCGATCATTGGTCACCTCTGATGGAAAAAGTGATGAATCGGATGATGGACGGCGCGTCCTTGTGCAAGCGGGTCCGTCTTCGATGGCCCGATCCCAGCGACCGCGGAGCAGGCCTGCAAGCTGCTCCGTGATGCCATGCTGAGGCGGGAGGCCGACATTCGAATCGGGCTCGCGGAGCTCGAGCCGGAGCAGCCGGCTGGGGACGCGGCATCCCGCCGGAAACCGGAACGATTCACCGGCAGGTGTCATGAGGTTTCAACCTCACTGACAACTGACAACTCAGAACTGACAACGCGGTTGAGGTATCAGGCGGGAGGGGGATGGAAAATCGAAGGCTTGTGTCCGGCAGGGCGGGCGGCCGGTTCGTCGATCGTGCGGCAGCGTGGAGACACGACCGCCAGCGGCACGACGGCGTTCATGACCACCCACTGGTCGGAGCCGTCGGGGCCTTGGGAAGCGGCCGGCAGCGGCAAGGGGACCCGGCTCGAGCAGCTCGGCCCAGAGCAGGGCGCGGGGCGCTTCGACCCCTTCTCTTCCAGTGGATCGCGAGCCAGGTCGTCCGAAAACGACGAGGACGAGCCGCCCGCGACGATCGCGTCGAGCCGGTTGAACTCGAGGAGCCGGTCGGATCGCGAGGAGATGAGGTGATTGCAGCCGGCCCAGGCGGAACGAGACGCAACGAGGCAGTGCACCAAGAGCACGATCAGTGCCCCGGCTCCCCACTGCATCAGTCGCCCGGATCGTCTGGACTTTATCACACTCTTGTCGCCTGTGAGCAGAAGACCTCACGCTCGCTGATCCGTCTCGAAAACGCTTTACCGAAATGGTGGTTCGATACGAACGTGCCGCCCACAATCACTAGAACAACTTACCCGGTCGCAGAGTGGCATTGCAAGAGGCTACGCGTTTTCCGGGACTCCGCCCGGAAAAAGTGGCCCCTGCGGGGCGGTTCCTTCATACGACCCCGACTCACACGTGTTGAAGGATCGGCGAAGCGTGACCCTGGCGTCAGAATCACCCCACTTCGACTCTTCTTGCCCTTATTTCCCATTTATCCTAAACTACTATCCTCATGAGATCCTGGGGTTCCACACCTGGGACGGGGCAAGGCCAAACACAATTGCGCAGCGCAACTGAGACACTGGGGGTAAAGATGATGATCAGGCGGCGAGTCGGTGTGGGAATCGTCATGGGCCTGGCGCTCTCGTTCGGCCTGGTGGTCCGGGGGTGGGCTCAAGAGGGAACGGGGGGCTCGGCTGACGCCGCGGCAAAGAAGGATGTCTTTACGGGTCTGACTCTTCGTGGCATCGGGCCGGCCTTGATGTCGGGCCGGGTGAGCGACATTGCGGTCGATCCGGTCAAGCGGAGCACCTGGTACGTCGTGGCCGCGTCCGGCGGCGTGTGGAAGACCACCAATTCCGGCACCACCTGGACCCCGATTTTCGACGGTTACGGCTCGTACTCCATTGGCTGCGTCGCCGTCGATCCCCAGAATCACCTGGTGGTCTGGGTCGGCACCGGCGAGAACAACAGCCAGCGGAGCGTCGGGTATGGCGACGGAGTGTACAAGTCGATCGACGGCGGTGCCAGCTTTTCCAAGGTCGGGCTGGAAACCTCCGAGCACATCGCCAAGGTCCTGATCGATCCCCGGAATTCGAGCACGGTCTATGTGGCAGCGCAGGGACCGCTCTGGAAGTCCGGAGGAGATCGAGGGCTTTACAAGACCACCGACGGCGGCAAGACCTGGAAGACCGTGTTGATGATCAGTGTGAACACCGGCGTGACCGACGTCGTGTTCGACCCGCGCAATCCAGACGTGCTCTATGCCGCGGCCTATCAGCGGAGACGACATGTTTGGACGCTGATCGACGGAGGGCCCGAGTCGGGCCTGTACCGGTCGACCGATGCGGGGCAGACCTGGAGGAAGATCAACAAGGGACTTCCCGACGGCGACAAGGGCCGGATTGGCCTGGCCATCTCTCCCGTCAATCCCGACGTCCTCTACGCTACCCTCGAGGCCACGCGGGGCCAAAGCGGCTTTTTCCGCTCCGACAACGGCGGCGAGACCTGGGCGAAGCAGTCGAGCTACATCGCGACCAGCCCGCAGTATTACCAGGAGATCGTCGCCGACCCCCATACCTTCGATCGCGTCTATGCGATGGACACCCTGGTGCATGTTTCCGAGGACGGAGGCAAGACATTCCGCCCGCTCGGGGAGAAGTGGAAGCACGTCGACAATCACGCGCTCTGGATCGACCCGCGGGATTCCGATCACCTGTTGATCGGCTGCGACGGCGGGCTGTACGAGACCTGGGATCGCGGCCAGACCTATCGCTACACCGAGAACCTGCCGATCACCCAGTTTTACAAGATCGCCGTCGACAACGACGCTCCCTTCTACAACGTCTACGGCGGTACTCAGGACAATGCGACTCAGGGAGGGCCATCCCGCACCAGTTACGTTCACGGCATTCGCAACAGCGACTGGTTCGTGACCGTCTTCGGCGACGGCTTCGATCCGGTGATCGACCCGACCAATCCGAACATCATCTATTCTCAATGGCAATACGGCGGCCTGGTCCGGTACGATCGCCGCTCGGGCGAGCGGATCGACATCAAGCCCCAGGAAGACAAGGGCGGCCCGCCGCTGCGCTGGAACTGGGACTCGGCGCTCATTCTCAGCCCGCACTCGCCGACGAGGCTCTACTACGGCTCTCAGATCCTCTTCCGCTCCGACGACCGGGGCGACACCTGGAAAGCGATCAGCCCGGACCTGACCAGGAACGTCGATCGCAACAAGCTCAAGGTCATGGAGCGCGTCTGGAGCGTGGACGCCGTCGCCAAGAACGATTCGACGTCGTTCTACGGGACCATCGTCGCCCTGGCCGAATCACCCCTGGCCGCGGGTCTGATTTACGCCGGCACCGACGACGGCCTGATCCAGGTCACGGAGGACGGCGGCAAGACCTGGCGCAAGGTCGAGAACTTCCCGTTCACGAACAAGCCGTCCGAGGTTTATGTGTCGGACATCGAAGCATCGCGACATGATTCGAACACCGTCTACGCGTGTTTCGACAACCACAAGAACGGTGATTTCAGGCCCTATGTGCTGCGGAGCACCGATCGCGGCAAGAGCTGGGTCAACATCGGCGGCGATCTGCCGGAACGTGGATCGACCTACACGATCGCCGCCGATCACGAGACGCGCGACCTGCTCTTTGTCGGCACCGAGTTTGGGGTGTTCGCCACTCGTGACGGCGGCCTGCACTGGCACGCCTTGAAAGGCGGCGTGCCGACGATCGCGGTTCGTGACCTGGAAATCCAGCGGCGCGAAAGCGACCTGGTGGTGGGTACCTTCGGCCGCGGCATCTACATCCTCGACGACTACAGCCCGCTGCGGAGCTTGACTCCCGAAACGCTGGCCAAACCGTCGGCGATCCTGCCGGTCAAGAAGGCCCTGTTGTACGTCCCGGCCGCGCCGCTTTCGGGAGGGGAAAAAGCCTTTCAAGGAGCGAGCTTCTACACCGCGCCCAACCCCCCCTTCGGAGCGACGTTCACCTATTACCTGAAGGATGCACTCAAGACCAGGAAGGCGGCCCGCCGGGAACAAGAACAGAAGCTCGAGAAGGAGGGAAAGGACGTCTTCTACCCGGCCTGGGACGCCCTCAAGATCGAGGACCGGGAGGAAGCACCGGCCTTGATCTTGACCATCCGCAGCGCGGCCGGCCAGGTGGTCCGGCGCCTGACCGGCCCGACCTCCTCCGGGCTGCACCGGGTAAGCTGGGACCTCCGCTGGGCCGACTACCGGCCGGTCACCGGCACGGCCCCGGCTCGACCTGGCGATGAAGACCTGGGATTTTTCCTGGGCGGCAGGAGCGGACCGCTCGCCTTGCCCGGCCGATATACCGTCAGCCTCGACAAGCGCGAGGACCAGGGAACGGCCGAGCTGGTCCCGCCGACGCCGTTCGAAGTCGAGCCGCTGAACTTCGCCACGCTCGCCCCATCCGACCGGGCGGCGGTCCTCGCGTTCGCCCGGCAGACCGGCGAGCTCCAGAGGGCAGTCCTGGGAACAATCGAGGCACTGAATGACGGATTGAACCAGGTGACGAATATCAAGCGGTTGATCGAGCAGACGCCATCGCTCACCCTGAAGCTCCGTCAAGACGCCCGGAGCCTGGAGCTGAAGCTCGTGGATCTCCGCGAGCGATTCACCGGTGACCCGACCAGGGCCCGCCGCAACGAGCCGGCCGGGCCCGGACTGATCGATCGTATTGACACGATCATCAGCGGGCACTGGGCGACCACGTCGGCGGCGACCGGCTCGCACCGCCGGAACTACGAGATCGCGGCGGCCGAATTCGAGGGAGCCCTGGCGAGCCTTCGTCCCCTGCTGGAGCACGACCTGCCCGCGCTCCACGATACGCTCGAAGCGGCCGGAGCACCCTGGACACCGGGCCGCAAGCTGCCGAAATGGAAACGGTGACCGCAAGATGAGCGCGGTTCGACTCGTTCCCGGCGATCATCTCCTCGTCTCGGCGGCGCAATTCGAGTCTGCCGGACGCGGCCAATGGACCCGTTCGCCGGTGTCCAGCCCGATCGGCCGGATTCGATGCATTTCCGAAGGTGAAAAAAAGCAACACAAATTCTCGCTCGACTTTTTTCTCTTGCAATCGCGGTGCGGAGTGTTGTAATACCCGGAGCTGACCGATCAATTGTCACTGATACAAATTTCGTCCGTTCCGGGAATCTCTTCCCCACCAACTAGGGCGAAGGACGACGCGATGTCTTCGGTAAGACGTAGGCGATTTCTCGCAAGGGGCCGCAGACGGTTGTTCTCGGTGATCGCGGCGGTGCTTTCAGTGGCATTTCCTGTCGCCACATGGGCGGACAGTATCGTCGTGGGGACGCTGTCAACATCCGTCGGCGCCGAGATTCCCTCCGCCGACCTGTCGACCTGGATTGACAGCGGCCTCGCCGCTTCCGCCGCCAACGAGCTACTCGTTTTGACCGAATGCTTCGGCGGCAACACGGCGCAGGCTTTTACTCCGAATGCGAACAATGCCCGGCTGCACACGGCCGTACTCTCAGCCACTTCCCCGCTTCAGTTGGCTTACTACGGCGGCTACGACAAGGGTTCCACGAAGGCGCTGGCCCCAGGGGTTGGTGTCACCGGACAAACGGTCCAGGATGCTGGAATCATGACCAAGGCTGCGCAGGAGACGCCGACGATCGTGGGCAATCTGCAGCCGAAGGACTTCTCGTTGGAGCTGACCAAGTTAGGGGGGGCGATCCAAGGCCGGCAGGTCCTCGTCTATGCGGGATCACCCGATGGTGGTGGTGGTACGACCGATGCCGGCATACTCAAGACAATTCAGACCAACTTCCAGGGACAGTACATGACATCCGTGCTGGCGATCGGGGGTACCAACGGCAATGGCGGCGGCGCCGCCGGTTGGAAATATGAAGGTTCGGCTGCTGGCCTGAAGAACGCCATTTCGGACGCCGCGTCCGCGATCAATGGCGCCGCAAATCCAAGCCAGCAGCAGTTCGTCCTGGCTGTCTCCGATCATGGAGGCGTGAGGAACGTGGCGACGGACTTGAACCGCAGCGTTCCGAATATCTTCGGCATTTCCGCTCCGACGCCCACCGTTTCCAAGTTAGTGGCCGACTCCTCGAAACTCGCGAACCCGAATTTCGTCGAATTGACGAAGAACTTCACGGCCTTCGCACCCATGCCGTTCCATGCCACTGCGGCGCCCACGCCGGGGGGGCCGTCCTCTGGTCGATTACCTCCGAACGCCGAACAGATGGCCAGTCCGGTCTTCTCGGTCCTCGTCCCCGTGTCCGACAACCCAGCATTGACGCCGCTGGACAACCTCCGCCCGAACCAGAATGCGAACTGGGTGCTGGAGCTCAAAGACACAAAGAACATCCTTCAGCCGCTGTTCTTGACCGATTCCTTTCAGTCGGTCTACAATCCCTCGGGTGGAAATGCGTTCAACGCCGTGGACGACCTCACCAAGGATGCGGGAATTCGGGTAAACTTCTTGGTCGACGCGGAGAATATTGGCAACTGGTTCTTCAATGCGACGTTCGACGTCTTCCTGGCAAACCTCTCGGGCACGGACTACAAGATTGGCGAGTTTGCCCAGGACAATCCTCAGTTCGCGGCGTCCGTCCCCGAACCGTCGTCGATCGTCCTTTGCTCCGGACCGGTGGCTTTGGCGCTCGTGATGACGTTGCGTCGGCGAAGGCCGTGGTATAGGGCGACCTCCTCCTCCACCTAGGGCGGCACGGGGAGGAGCCCCGCGGCTTGGGAGCCGTCAGAGAAGAACTCGGCCAATTGAGGATGGTCGATGGTTGGCTCGTGCGGCTTCCCGGGCAGAAACCTGATTCAAGCAAAGCTCAGCGGCGCGGGCCTCCTCGTTGGCGCCTGGCCCGAGGTGTGCGGGGTTTGTCATCAGCACGGAGCCGTTCTTGCAGCCACGCTGCTTGCTCGGGCGCCAGAGGCGGATCGAGCGGTTTCGTGTAGTCGATGCGCCGCGCGTAGCGCGATCGCTCATAAATCGTCTCGATCAGGGGCTGAAGCGCCAGCGGCATGTCCGGGTCGGGGCTGGCAAGCGGTACGGGGATCTCCGGCAGGACCTGATGGAAGTGAACCGGCCACACACGACAGTGGGGAACGCGGCTTTGCCGGCCCACCAGCAAGTAATACGTGCTGTTCGGCCACGGCTCGACCATCGGCATCCGCTGGCCGGCGCGCAGCAGGTCGATCTCGACGAGGTTGGCACTGCCGAGCAGCAATGCATTGCGTTTGCGAAGGTACTGCTCCCAGCCCTCGGTTCCGCGGCGCTTGTTCGACGGCGACAACACCTCGATGCACGTCACGAGCCGGACTTCTGGATCGTTCTCATAGATCTCGATGAAGTTCTCCCGGAAGTGCTCATCGATGAAGGCACGCATCGTCACGGCAACAATCTCGGCGGCAGGCTCGGCGACGGCAACTCCCCCGCCCGCTTCTGGAACGCGCTCCTGCTGCGGAGCCGATCCGACGCCCACATCGGGGTAAAACGGCCTCTCTTCCTTGCCATTCGTGCCGGCGAGGACGACGTAGGCGCGCTCGCCGGTTTGGATGAAGTAGCGCTCCGGGAGCGACGCCGACAGCCCGCGCTCGATCTCGCCGATCAGTTTGGTGTGGAAATCGGCCCAAAGACCGCGATCCTCAATGTATGGGTCCATCCCGGGAAATGGCGATTTCATCAGCTTCTCCTGGAGACGGTCCAAGGGCACACGCCCTGACGATACCGCGCGGCCTGGTGAGCGACTAGATAAAGCAGGTGCACAAGGAGCCGTCTCTGGGCCTGCCGGCTCTGCCAGCGCGAACAGGCGGGCCCTTTCGACCAGTGGTGGCAAAGGAGCTGTGCTTCCTGATCGGGTCATGACCCGTAATCGTGGCAAAACTTCGGGTGATCACTCTCCTCGCCGATGCTCCTTCATCCTTCACCCGTGTCGCCAGCCTCGGTTCGCTGCTGGAGTGAGCCCTCCAGCAGGGGGGTCAGTTCGGCTCGCTTCTTCAGAAACTGGTCGAGGCTGTACTGATCGAGGACGTCGAGGAACGCTTGCCGGGCGCGGTGCAGCGCCCCCTTCAACCCGCAGGCTGGGGCGATCGGGCACGTATTCGCCGCCGGGTCGAAGCACTCGACCAGGTCGAAGTGCGGCTCGGTCCGGCGGATCAGCCAGCCAACGTTGATCTCCGACGGGCGCTTGGCGAGCCGCATGCCGCCGCCACGACCGCGCTGGGCTCCAACCACCCCCAGGCCGGTCAGCGTCTGGACCACCTTGACGAGGTGGTGCCTGGAGATCCCGTACGCGCGGCTGATCTCGTCAACCGAGACGAGCTTCCTCGGGTGACAGCCCAGGTACAGCACCACGCGCATGGCGTAGTCGGAGAACTGCGTCAGATGCATCGTCGCGCCTCGTGGGGGCGGGCCAACCGGGAAAGTGTCGGGGCCGGGTTGACAACGGGCCCTCGGTCTATAATATGGATTCTAGATGCAGATTAAAATCCCCCTCGGCGAAAGATCCCGTGATCCCGCGGTCAGGGTGCAAGGGCCAGGTTGAAAAGATGGATGGCGTGAACGACGGATTGCGAACGACTGCGGATGACCTTCCCTCCCGCGAGGCCCGATCGCCCATCCGGTATACGAGGCTCTGGGTCGGCCTGGGAGCGGTGATCGCCGCATCGTTCGCCGTGCTCGTCTCCTTCGCGCGGGAAGTCTACCGCCAGGCCCCGCCGGTCCCGGAGCGCGTCGTCACGAGCGACGGTTCGGTGCTCTTCACGGGCCAGGACATCAAGGACGGTCAGAACGTCTGGCAGTCGATGGGCGGCCAGGAGGTCGGCACCGTCTGGGGCCACGGCGCTTATGTTGCGCCGGACTGGTCGGCCGACTGGCTCCATCGTGAGGCGAACTGGTTGCTCGACCATTGGGCCCAAGCCGAGCACGGCAAGTCCTTCACCTCACTGACGGACGAGGATCAGGGGGCGTTGAAGGCGCGCCTGAGGAGGGAGGTTCGCCGCAACACTTACGACCCCAAGACGGGCGACCTGGTGGTCTCCCCGTCGCGGGCCCGGGCGATCCAATCAGTCGGCGAGCACTACGCCGCGCTGTTCGGCGACGATCCCGCGGCCGACAAGCTGCGCGACGCCTATGCCATCCCGGCGAACGCGATCCACGACCCACAACGTATGCGGCAACTCAACGACTTCTTCTTCTGGACCTCGTGGGCCTGCGCGACGGACCGGCCCGGCGGCGAGATCACCTACACCAACAATTGGCCCTCCGAGGCGCTGATCGATAACCGACCGTCCGCCTCGATCGTCGTCTGGTCGTTGATCAGCTTCGTGGTCCTGCTGGCGGGCGTCGGTGCCTTGGCGTGGTACTTTGCCATCCAGCACGGCAAACGAGACGAGAACCATGAACTGCCGGAAGAGGACCCGCTGCTGGCATTTCGGCCGACGCCCTCGATGCAGGCGACGTTGAAATACTTCTGGGTCGTCACGGCCCTGATCCTCGTCCAGATCGGGCTCGGCGTCCTGACGGCGCACTACGGCGTGGAGGGCTCTGGCTTCTACGGCATCCCCCTGGCCAAGTGGCTCCCCTACTCCGTGACCCGCACCT
>JBIOJM010000220.1:0-17144 GCA_044450785.1 Isosphaerales bacterium | reverse complement strand
CCACCCACCACCCGCCACCCGCCACGAGGAGATGCATGCTTCGGATCGCGTTCCTGATGGCTCGGAGCTTGACGCGGGTGCCGGCGACGCCGGGGGAAACTCACGCGACGTGAGCGATGCAGACGCGGTGGCGAACTGCGGCGATGGGATGAGCCCGCGGGGGGAAAACAGCGAAAATGAGACGAACGAAGCCAAATTCGATGAAAATGTGATCACGATACAAAATAAAGATCCTGTTGGAGATGCGGCGAATTCTGGCGTCGATTCGGGACTTGACAAGCGGGAAGAACAGCCCGGGAGAGCCGAGGGAGAAGAGCCGGGCCTGAATCAGGAATCGCAAATCTCAATCCTCGAATCTCAGTTGATCCGGAATACTCTGGCGACGTCGCCGAGGGCGGCTGAGATCCTTCGGCCGCCTTTTCCGCGGTCGCCGTGAAAGGGCTAACCCTTCGAGCAGGGTGTTCGTACAATTGTCAAAATACGCCCGTCCGGGCGGCGAACGACCTACGTTGGGACTGGAAGCGATATCCGGGGAGCGCCCGAGCGCCGGGGACGCCAGGCCAGGAGAGAGCCATGCGGTGGGGGCTCGGTCCGGTCTTCATCTACGAATGCTTGACCGGCTCGCGACGCTGGCAGACCTATGCGGCCCGGTCGTTCGGCGTGTCGGTGCTCCTGGTCGCGATGGCGACGATCGCGTGGTCGACTGGCGCGATGCGGGCCGACCGATCGCGGCGAGATTACGCGGGACTCGGCGAGGCTTACTTCTCCGCGCTGATCGGCGTCGAGCTGGCGCTCGTGATGCTTGCGGCCCCGGCGGCGACCGCGGGCGCAATCTGCCTGGATCGCTCGCGGGGAACCCTGGCGCACATGCTGGCCACCGACCTGTCGGACCCGGAAATCGTCCTGGAAAAGCTGGCGGCGCGGCTCCTGCCGGTCCTGGGCCTGGTCGCTTGCACCTGGCCGGTCCTGGCGATCACGTCGCTCTTGGGCGGCATCGATCCGCTGGCCCTGACGATGGCGTTCGCCGTGATCATCGCCGTCGCCTTGCTCGGCTGCTGCATGGCTTTGGCGCTCTCGGTCTGGGCGCGGAAGCCGCACGAGGTCGTCATGGTGGTGTACACGTTCTGGATCTTCCTCGTGCTGGCCTCGCCGATCTGGTGGGTCTTGTCGGCGGGCGGACTGGTCCGCTCACCTTCCCGGTGGGCTGACGTGGCCAACCCGTTCTATCTGGCGTTCGCCCCTTACGACGCGACCGGCCGAGTCGATCTCTGGGACTATCTGGTCTTCTTCGCCGTGGCGCTGGGGGCTTCGGGCGTGTTCACGGTGCTCGCGGTCTGGCGGATGCGGCCCGTCGCCTGCCGCGGCGCCGGCGAAAACCGGAAGGCGGTGCTCGGCCGGCTCGGCCGGCTGATCCGACGGCTGCCCGGTCCTTCCCTCGACGGTAATCCCGTGCTCTGGCGCGAATGGCACCGCTCCCGACCGTCCCTCTGGATGATCGGTCTTATCGTGCTCGTGGGCGGGACGACCGGCATCGCCTGCGTCGTCGGTGCTTTCGCGGTATGGAGGCACGGACTCCCACGACCGCCCATGTTCCCAGGGGCTGCTCTGATTGCGGGGATATTCGGCTACGTGATTCAGGTGATCTTCGGTTTGTTGATGTTGTCCGCCGTGGCGCCGATGTCGATGTCGGAGGAGCGTCAGCGCGGCAGCCTGGACGTCCTCGCCGCCACCCCGCTTTCGACCCGGACGATCGTAGTGGGAAAGTGGTGGGGTACGTTCCGCCTGGTCCCTCTGCTGGCGATCGGTCCCGGATTGATGGCCCTCGCTCTGGCCACGGCCCGTCCGCCCCTGCCGCCGGCGCTTCCGCCAGGGATTGTGGCGTACGTCCCCAAGGAACTGAGCCGTGGCTATCGACTCTTTGGCGTTGCCCTGGTGGTCGCCACGATCCTGGCCCACGGCGCGGCGACGACCAGCGTCGGCCTGGCGCTGGCGATCTGGACCAAACGACAGAGCCGGGCCATCGCCATCAGCGTCAGCCTGTTCGTCCTGGTGGCCGCCGGCTGGCCGATCCTCGTCGGTGTCCTTAGCAATGGTAGGAACGACGCCACGGGTCTGGCTGCGCTCAGTCCCATCTTTTGCACGGGATTCTTCGGCCTTCTCCTCTCAATCCGCCTCGAGGAGTTCAGGGCCTTCATCTGGTGGGCCTCGTTCTGGGTCGTCGAGGTGACCCTCGGGGCCGTCGGAATAATGTGGCTGAGTATTCGCACGTTCGACCGCTGCGTCGGGCGCATGCCCGAACGGGCCCTCTCGCCTCCTCTCTTGCCCGACTACGTCGTGCGCTGGGCAGCCACGATCGCCATCGCCTGCGCTGTGGTTGCCTTCGCGACCTGGGGCTATGACATCGCCTTGAGCGTTTTTCCGAACCATGACGAAGCCGCAAGGATGTTCGGCTTCAGCGTGGGTGTGATTCTCGAATTGCTCGTGATGTCCCTCGTGGCTGTCGGAGCAGCGTCGGCGCGCCGGCATGAACGCCCTGGACGCCGGCCCGCGTTCCGCCCGGACGGTCGTGCTGGGAAAGATGAGCCCGCTTGAGGGAGAGAGCCATGCGGTGGGGCCTGGGGCCGGTCTTCATCTACGAATGCTTGACCAACTCGCGGCGCTGGCAGACCTACGCGGCGCGGTCGTTCGGGGTGTCGGCACTCCTGCTCGCGATGGCGACGATCGCGTGGTCGAACGACGCGATGCTGGTGGGCAAATCGGCGCGGGAGTACGCGAATCTCGGCGAGGCTTACTTCTACGGGCTGATCGGAGTCGAGCTGGCGCTCGTGATGCTCGCGGCGCCGGCGGCCACCGCGGGCGCGATCTGCCTGGATCGCTCGCGGGGAACCCTGGCGCACATGCTGGCCACCGACCTGTCGGACCCGGAAATCGTCCTGGGAAAGCTGGCCGCGCGGCTGTTGCCGGTCATCGGCCTGGTCGCTTGCACCTGGCCGGTCCTGTCGATCACCTCGCTCCTGGGCGGCATCGATCCGCTGGCCCTGACGATGGCGTTCGCCGTGATCGTCGCCGTCGCCCTCCTCGGCTGCTGCATGGCGCTGGCGATCTCGGTGTGGGCGCGGAAGCCGCACGAGGTCATTTTGGTGACCTACACGTTCTGGATCCTCGTCTTGCTCATCTGGCCGATCTGGCTGGGCCTGTCGGCGGGCCGCCTGGTCCCTGGACCTTCCCCGTGGGTTCCCGTGACCAACCCGTTCTATCTGGCGCTCGCACCCTACGCGGTGCCCGGCCGGACCGACTTCTGGGATTATTTGGGCTTCTTCGCCGTGGCGCTGGGGGCCTCGGGTGCGTTCACGGTCGTCGCGGTCTGGCGGATGCGGCCCGTCGCCTCCCGCGACACCGGCGAGAACAGGAAGGCAGTGCTCGGCCGGCTCGGCCGGCTGATCCGACGGCTGCCCGGTCCTTCCCTCGACGGCAATCCGGTGCTCTGGCGCGAATGGCACCGCGCCCGCCCCTCCCCCTGGATGATCGGTCTGCTCGTGCTTTTGGGCGGGACGACCGGCATCGCCTGCGTCGTCGGTGCCGTCACGATCTGGGTCAACGGTGTCGAACCCTTACGCTCGAATCCGGCGATGTACACCGGGATCATCGGTTGCGTCGTCCAGGTGCTCTTCGGCCTCCTGATGTTGTCGGCCGTGGCGCCGATGTCGATGTCGGAGGAGCGTCAGCGCGGCAGCCTGGACGTCCTGGCGGCCACCCCACTTTCGACCCGGACGATCGTGCTGGGAAAATGGTGGAGTACCTTTCGCTTGGTCCCACTGCTGGCGATCAGTCCCGGATTGATGACACTCGCCTTGGCCACGGCCCATAAGGCCCCGCCGCCGCCCTGGGCCATACCGTGGCTCAACCAGGAACTAAGCCTTGGCTACCGACTCTCTGGCGCGGTCCTGCTCGTCGCCACGATCCTGGCCCACGGCGCGGCGATGACCAGTGTCGGCCTGGCGGCGGCGATATGGATCAAACGGCAGAGCCGGGCCATCACCGTCAGTGTCGGCCTGTTCGTGCTAGTGGCCGTCGGCTGGCCGATCCTCGTCAAGGTGGTCCTCCGCCATTCCAATAACACCCTTGGTCTGGCTGCGCTCAGTCCCGTTTGGGTTGCCGGCGAGCTCAGCGCAGAGCTCTCCCTGCCTTTAGATGATTTCCGGGGTTTTCTCTGGTGGATCGCTCTTTGGGACATCATCGTTGTCTCCACGGCCATCGGACTCTCGTGGCTGGCTATACACACGTTCGACCGCTGCTTCGGCCGCATTCCCGAACGGGCCCGCACGTCTCCCTTGATGGCCGACGTGCTCGTGCTGTGGGGGGCAACGGCCGGCGCCGCCTGCTTCTTCATCGCGCTCACGATATGGGTCCGTGGTGTCACATCGCACAGCTTGAATCCCGATGAGCTCGGCGACGTGTGCGTTTACATGATGGTCGTCGCGCTCGGCTTGCTGCTGCTCTCGGCGGTCGCTCCGATCGGGATGCCTGAGGAGCGGCATGGGGGCAGCCCCGACTTCCTGAGTGCCACTCCCGTATCCGGCTGGATGATTGCGGTCAAAAAGTGGTGGCGGGTATTCCGCCTGGTGCCGCTCCTGGCGCTCGGTCCCGGGTTGATCGCCCTGGCCCTCGCCACGGCCCCTCCAGGCAAGCCGGCCCCGACGTCCACGCGCGTCCAGACGACTCTGCCATCGGGCGCGAAGGCCGTGAAAATCGTCACGCGGCAAGAGGCCGCGTGGATCCATGGACGGCCCGCCTGGGAACTACCCCTCGGGAATCGCCTCTCCAGCGCCGCACTGCTGGTGATGACGATCGTCGCCCACGGGGCGGCGACGACCAGCATGGGTCTGGCGCTCGCCGCCTGGATCAAGCGGCGAAGCGTCGCCATCGCAATCGGAGTATGCACGTTCGTCTCGGTGGCCGTCGCCTGGCCGATCCTTGTCTTCGTTCTCCTCCGAGATCCCATGATCGTCCCGGGAATGTCCACGCTCAGCCCCATCGCGGTCGCGGGATTTCTCGTGGTGAGCCTGATGACTCGTGAGCCTCAGTTCCCGGGCCTCTTGGGGTGGGCCACCTACTCGATCGTCCTCGTCAGCCTGTTTGCCGTCGGACTGTTATGGATGTCACGCCGCTCGGTCGCCAGCCGCTTCGGGGAGAAGTGCAAGACCACGACCATTCCAGGCCCCGGCTCGACCATCAGGAAGCCGGTCATCGAACCGCTTTTCGCCGGCGATTGAGTAGGCCGTTCGATTCGTAATTCTCGTCGGCCGTGTGTCACTGGCTATGCCAGCGCTGGGCTGCGGCACTTGAGCGCGCCCACCCGCATTCGCCCTTGGTACAGGAAGTGCGTTGGTCGTGACAAGCCGGTCGAGGTCAGGTCACTACCCCCGTCCTCGGCGTCGCGTGGTTCGTCCCTCCTAAAGTCAAGAAAGACTTCCACTTGCACCACGGGGCTTGGGTGATTAGCCGCTGCGCGCCGCCTTGCCGCCACGCTTGGCTGCGACCCAAGTAGACCCTCGCTCTTGCTTCATTCCACGACAGGCATGCCAATGAAACGTGCAACAGCTCTCCCCTTCCTGGCGTTGGTCCTGCTGTGCTTCGTCGCGCTGTTTGCCAAAGGATGGGGGTCGGACGTGCCCAAGGGTGGCCCGATCAACTCGGGCGATGTCGCCTGGATGTTGACGGCGGCGGGTCTGGTCCTGCTGATGACCCCCGGGCTATCGTTCTTCTATGGGGGAATGGTCAGCTCCAAGAACGTCGTCTCAACGATGCTTCAGAGCCTGGTCGCGCTGGGGATCATCAGCCTCGTCTGGGTCGTGGTCGGTTTTAGCCTGGCGTTCGGTGACGACATCGGCGGCTTGATTGGTAACCCCATGACCTTTCTGATGTTCGACGGCGTGGGGGAGGCGTCTCATGCCAAGCTGTCGGCGACGATCCCTCTCATCGTCTTCGCGATGTTCCAGCTCAAGTTCGCGATCATCACGCCGGCCCTGATCACCGGGTCGTTCGCCGAGCGGGTGCGGTTCTCGGCTTATCTTCTCTTCATGGTCTTGTTCAGTCTGTTCATCTATGCACCCTTGGCGCATTGGACCTGGCACCCAGAGGGGATTCTTCACAGGTGGGGCGTGCTGGACTTTGCCGGCGGCACGGTGGTTCACATGTCGGCCGGGTTCGCCGCGCTGGCGGGCGCGATGATCCTGGGACGCCGGCACAGCCACCTGGCCAATGAAACCCATTCGCCCGCGAATGTTCCTTTCGTGATTCTCGGGACCGGGATGCTCTGGTTCGGCTGGTTCGGCTTCAACGCCGGCTCGGCGCTCGCGGCCTCGGGGACGGCCGCAATGGCCTTCGCGACCACGAATACGGCGTCGGCCGCGGCAATGCTTGCCTGGATGTTCTTCGACTGGATGAAAGGCAACAAGCCGTCGGCACTGGGCGCGTGCATCGGCGCGGTCGTCGGATTGGTCGCCATCACACCGGCCGCCGGTTACGTCACGATTCGCGAGTCGATCGTCATCGGGGTCGTCGCCAGCGTCGTCAGCAATCTGGCCGTCCACTGGAGGACCCGCTCGACCCTGGACGATACGCTCGACGTCTTCCCCTGCCACGGAGTCGGCGGCATGATCGGCATGGTGATGACCGGAATCTTCGCCAAGGACGTCGGGTTGACCTCGGGCCGGTACGAGACATTCCTCTATCACCTCCTGGCACTGGTCATCGTCGCGGGATATACCTTCGGAGGCTCCTGGGTGCTCTATAAATTCACTGACTGGGTCATCCCGTTGCGAGTGACCTTCGATCAGGAAACCATCGGCCTCGATCTCAGCCAGCACGGAGAGACTGCCGTGTCCTTGGAACTGCTGGGGGGAGCCCACGCTAACGGCAACGGAAACGGGGCCGTCACGCGCTCAGACGTCGTAAAGAGTAGGCAGTAGACAGCCTCGAAAGGCTGAAGGATGAAGGATGAATAAAACACATTCTTTCCGACTCATCCTTCATCCTTCCGCCTTCATCCTTTCAAGACTACTCCTCCTCGATGCCGGCGCGAGACTTCTTGTAGCGCTCGACGATTTGCTGCTGGACGTTGGGAGGAACGGGGTCGTACGACTTGAATTCCATCGTGAATGAGCCCTGACCGCCGGTCATGCTCTTGAGCTGGGAGGCGTAAGTCAGGACTTCGGCCAGCGGGACTTGGGCGCGGATGACCTGCATGTTTCCCGTGAGTGAGTCCATGCCCGTGATGTGGCCGCGGCGGGTGGACAGGTCGGCCGAGATGTCGCCGAACTTTGCGCCGGGGACCGTCACTTCGATCGAAACGATGGGTTCCAGGAGCACGGGCTGGGCCTGCTCGAACGCCTTGCGAAACGCGGTGGCCCCGGCCGTTTTGAACGCCTGTTCCGAGCTATCGACCGGGTGGTCCTTACCGAAGAAGACCTCCACCTCGGCGTCCACGACCTGGTTGCCCGAGATGACTCCCTTGTCCATCTGCTCGCGCACCCCCTTCTCCACGGCCGGAATGAACTGATTGGGGATGGTCGCGCCTTTGACGGCATTGACGTAGTTGAAGCCTTGGCCTCGCTCGCGGGGGCGAACCCGCAAGTGGACCTCGGCGAACTGGCCGCGGCCGCCGGTCTGTTTCTTGTGCCGATGGTTTGCCTCGGCCTCGCCCATGATCGTCTCGAGGTAGGGGACCTGGGGCACATGCGTGTTCATCTCCAGCTTGTGACGGTGCTTGAGCCGCTGCTGGATAACGTCCAGATGCAGGTCGCTCATCCCCGAGATGACGAGCTCGTGCGTCTGGGTGTCGCGGCGGATCGAGAAGGTCGGATCTTCGTCGGCGATCTTGGCCAATCCGGCCGACATCTTGGCCTCGTCGTCCCGGGCCTTGGGCTGCACGGCACGGGGGACCATCGGCACGGGGAACTTGATCGGCGGTACCCGCAGGTGGGACACGGTTGTGTTGCCGCCGACGTTGCTGATGGTGTCGGAGACGTGCAGGTCGTCGAACTTGGCGATGGCCACGATGTCGCCGGCGATCGCCTCGTGAACCTCCTCCTGCTGCTTGCCCTGCAAGATGTAAATGTGCCCGGTCTTGGTCGTCTTGCCGCTGCGCAGATTGACGATGGTGGTGTCGGAGGCCAGCCGCCCCGTCAAGATGCGCAAATAGCTGAGTTTGCCCATGAACTGATCGTTGACGGTTTTGAACACCTGGGCGACCAAGGTACCTTCCTCGGCGGGTAGGATCTCCTCCTCCGGCGCATCGGTCGCCGCCCCTCGGGTGCCGAAGCGATGGATGTCGGCCGGGCTGAGGCCGCAGGCGGCGATCAAGTCGAGCAGCTCGCGGAGGCCGAGGTCCTTGCGGGTGCAGACGCAGAGCACCGGCACCAGCTTTCCTTGTGCGATCGCGTCGTGGGCGGCCCGGCGAAGCTCCTCGGGAGCGACCGTCTCTCCCTCGAGGTAGCGCATCATCAACTCTTCGTCGAGCTCGACGATCTGCTCGACCACCATGCGATACGCCTCGGTGGGCGCCAGCGGGCAAAGGGCAGGGTCAAGATCGTGCGACTGGATCACGTCGACGATGCCCGCGAAGGTCGACCCCTGCCCCACCGGCACGTTGAACGGCACGCACAGGGTGCCGAACGTCTCGCGGATGGCGGCCAGGTCGGAGCGGTAATCGACGTTCTCGGCATCCATCTTGGTGACCACGACGAACCGGCCCAGGCCCAGCCGGCCGGCCTCCTGAAACACCCGCCGCGTGTTGACCTCGATCCCGGATGGTCCCGAGACGGCCACCACCACGTTCTCGACCGCCGCGAGCCCGGAGAGCGCGCTGCCGATGAAGTCGGGATACCCGGGCGTGTCGATCAGATGAATCTGCTTGCCTCCCCACACCAGATGACCGAGGTGACAGTCGATCGTGAACTTCCGGCGTTTCTCCTCCTCCTCCACGTCCAGAACGCTCGTGCCGTCGTCGACCGAGCCCTTCCGGCTGGTCGCGCCGGAAGAGAATAGCAGGGCGTCGGCCAGGCTGGTCTTGCCCGACGCCCCATGACCAGCCAGGGCGACGTTCCGGATCTCGGCGATGTGATACGTCGTGCTCATAGCGTCATATCTCCTCATTGGAGCGGTTGATCGGTTGTCCTTCCGCTCCAGGTTCCAGACGATCAGGGTGTCGTGACGTGCAGGTCAAACCTCCATGCGCGTTCAGCCGGTGCGGGCCGAGGGTGCACGGCCGCGGCGGATCGCCTCACCCAGCGTGAACCGGCCCTCATACAGGGCGCGGCCGACAATGCACCCCGCGATCGGCAGTGCCCCCAGATGCTCCACGTCTTGCAGCTCGCCGACGCCTCCCGAGGCGATCACCGGCGTTCGTACCGCGGTCGCCAGCGCGGCGATCGCGTCCAGGTTGGGACCTTCGAGCATGCCATCACGCGCGATGTCGGTGTAGATGATGCTCGCCAGCGGCAACGACTCGAACTGTCTGGCGAACGTCAGCGACTGAATGCTCGAGACGTCGAGCCATCCCTGGGTGGCCACTCGTCCATCCCGCGCATCGAGCCCCAGGATCAGCCGGCCCGGATAAATCTCGGCCATCAGGCCGAACCAATCCGGGTCGCGCAGCGCCTGGGTGCCGACGACCACCCGGCTCAGCCCGGCATCCAACCAGGTGGCGATCGTCGCCTGGTCGCGCAGCCCTCCACCAAGCTGGCAGGGCACGCGTACGCGGCCGACGATCTGGGCGACCGCGTCGACGTTGACCGGCCGGCCGGTCCTGGCACCGTCGAGATCGACCAGGTGAATGCACTCGGCTCCCTCCGACTCCCACCGCGCAGCCATCGCCGCGGGATCGTCGCCGAAGACCGTCTCCTGCTCGAAATCTCCCTGCCGGAGCCGCACGCAACGCCCTCCCCGCAGGTCGATCGCCGGGATCACTTGCATGATCTTCACCAAAAAAACAGAGGTCCGCCACGAGACTCAATCTATCCCCGACACCAAGGCGTCGCAAGGACCGACCCAAGGTCGGATCTCGACGGAGCGAACTGGACTCGCGCTGGAAGTACGTCATCGGACGAGTCCATGCATGCGCCCGCGAGGTCCCATTCGAAATTCGATATGCAAACAATTTGCGGACGTCTCGATCGGCGGTGCTATCCAGCCGGCCGTCACCTTGGTCCCTACCAAGCGGCGGGACAGTCACGTCTCGTGGGCGGGCCGGGACGCGTCTTTGAGCAGGTCGCGGATCTCGGCCAGCAGCTCCTGGTCCTTCGTCAAAGGTGGGGCCGCGTCCGCCTGTTCCTTCCTGAAGGCCATGATCCACGCCGTGAACTTCACGATAAAAATGTAAAGGGCCAGCGCCACAATCAGGAAGTTGACGATATCCCCCAGGAACTTACCGTAGGGGATGGCCTTTCCGCGGATAACCAAGACCCAGTTCTCATATCCGTGCTCGCCCGGCACGACCACAGCGATCAACGGCATGATGAGGTTGTGGACGAGCGAGTTGAGGATATTGCCGAACGCGCCGCCGATGATCACGCCGACGGCCAGGTCGATCACGCTTCCCTTGAAGGCAAACGCCTTGAATTCGTCGAACAGGGTCAAAGCTTGCTTCGCTGGGTTAATCGCCTTGAAGTCCATGACCGCTCCCTTCTCCCTTATCTGTGACCAGATCGACCGTGCCCAACTCGTTTTAGCCTTGTGGCGGGTCATTGTTTATAATCGATCGTTGGACGACGATCGATCCTGACGAGGGACGCCGAAGGGGGCAAACCCATTTTGGCTCGAAGCAGAAAAACCGTCTGTTGTGAGATTGAGGAGAGATCCCAGCATGCCGGCCGGCGATGAGCCCCACAGAATGTCAGCTTCTCGGGACATCGATGAGTTTTCGCGCGCACTCGTCGAGATCGGTCTGATCGGCGACGAGGAGCTCAAAACCTCCTGACCGGCCACGAGCCGTTCCCGCGTGAAACCGTCCTGAAACGGATGATCGCCCCCATGGAGCGCCCGGCCCCGTCGCTGCGCAGCGCCCGGCCCAACGTGTCTTCCAAGCTGGATGCCGCGTAGCAGAGGATGATGGCCAAGCGGCCAGAGGACCGCCCTGCGTCGATGACCGAGGTGATCTCGCTGCTCGAGTCGTGCAAGGCGTCGGCCGCTCTTGCCAAGACGTCCGCTGGCGAGGCTGGCCCGCCGCGGATATGTGGGATTTCAAGACCTGGGCGGCGACTGCTGGTTCAAGAACGTCGTCGTGACGACTCCGCCGATCTCCGGCTTCCCCGCGCCGGCACCTCCGAATGCCGGGGGAGGCGCGGCGACCCCCCAACCTTGGTATCCGCGAGCCCGAGTTGGCCGACCACGTGCCGGGTATGGTTTCATACGGCGCTTACTCGGGAGAGGCATTGACCGAGCTTACCCGGATTCAGGCGATCCCGTCGGCAGCGTATGAGAATGGGGCTGTTTCCCCGAGGAATCATCGGACTCTGGGACCTCGGAGCCTCCGGAACACGGGGAGTTTCTTACAGGGAAGACGAACGCTGTCGCCGCGCTGGGCAGCGTCGGGAACCGGCGCGACCCCAGGTCGTCATCCGAGAAGTGGCTGCAAGGCTCCCTCAACGTGAGGTTGGGCCGGGTTTCGCCGGCTCGGCGTCCAGCGGCCGGGCGTCCCACACCTTCACCGTCTGGTCGTAACTGGCGGAGGCGAGCCGCTTACCGTCTGGGCTGAACGACACGCTCGAGACCATGCTGGTGTGCCCCTTGAGGGTGATATGCCCCGAGGGCATCTTTCGCTCCCAGTAGAACCATTCGAAACCTCGGCGATCAATGCCGCGCTGGTTGGCTGGAAGCTGCTCGTCGAGCCCCTGCCGCAAGAGTTCGCCATGATAGTCCTCCCAGTAATGCTGGACGAGATTCATTCGGACGTCATACAGACGTTGCTCCGCCAGTTCGGTCTGCTTTTTTTCCTCAGCCCGGGCCTTGACTGCGTCTTCCAGACGTTCTTCAGCCAATTCCGTCTGGGACTTCGCCCGACCCGATTCCCGTTCGGCGACGCCGCGGGCCTGGACCGCCTGGCGCCATTGCCAAAGCACCCCGCCGAGCCCGAGCGCCGTCACCAGGGCGACCAGCCCCAAGAGCGCGGCGATCACCGGTCGCCGCCGTGCCCACTTGACCGCTCGCTCGACTCTCGTCACCGGCCGCGCCATAATCGGCTCGCCTGCCAGGTACCGGCCCAGGTCCGCGGCCAGGTCCGACGCCGACGCATACCGCCGCGACTGCCCCTTCTCCAGACACTTCAGGCAGATCGTCTCCAGGTCACGAGAGATCGATGCGTTGAGTCGCCGCGGTGGGACGGGCTCATCGCTGACGACCTGGATCACGGTGTCCATCGCCGTGGCCGCCTGGAACGGCGGCCGGCCGGTGACCAGAGCGTAGAGGGTCGCCCCCAAGGCATACACGTCGGCCGGCGGACCGACCTCGCCCCGTGGGCCGCCGGCCTGCTCCGGCGGCATGTAGCTGGGCGTCCCCATGATCTGGCCGGAGCCCGTGAGCCCGCTATCGCCCTGGACCTTCTTGGCCAGCCCGAAGTCGGTGACGCGGGGATTGCCATTTCGATCGAGCAGGATGTTGGCCGGCTTCAAGTCGCGGTGAATGACGCCGTGCTGGTGGGCATACTCGATGGCCTCGCTGACGCGGCGGATCAGCTCGGCCGCTTCTCGGGCAGGCAGCGGCCCGTCGGCCAGGCGTTGGGAGAGGCTCTGCCCCTCGACAAAGCCCATCGAGAAAAAATGCTGGCCCTCGTGCTGGCCGACCTCGTAGATCGGGACGATGCCGGGGTGGTCGAGGTTGGCCGCGGCCTCCGCTTCGGTGTAAAACCGCCGGACCTCGGTGTCACTGGCGAGCTGGCCGGCCAGGATCATCTTGAGCGCGACGGGCCGGTTGAGGCTCAGTTGACGCGCCCGGTAGACCACACCCATCCCTCCCCGGGCGATCTCGTGCACGAGCTCGTAGTCGCCGAAATAGCGGATCCGGGTCGGCTCGGGCTGGTGGGGCGGGGTCGGGAGACCCGCGCCCAGCGCGGCCGAGGTCGATTGGGCGAGCCCCGCGGCCGTCGGCAGGTCGTGAGGCGATTGGGACCGGGCGAGCGTTGCGTCGCCGGGTGGCACAGTGGCGCACTCATCGATCGCCGGGGGCGGCCGAGCGGTCCCCCGATCGATGGAGTCCGTCGCCGCGCCGGGGATGGGCTCACCGGAATTCATACCGTCACCCCTTGATACTTCGCCACTTGCTCGAGGGCCCGGGCCGCCAGCGCTGGGGTCTGGTAGCGCAGCTCGGGGCGCTTGGCCAGCATGACCATGACGGCATCCTGAAACTTGTCGGGGATGGAAAGCTGAAACTTCTTGGGAGGAACGGGATCGGACTGGCGGATCTGGGCGATGGTCTCGACCAGCGACTTTCCCTCGAACGGAGGTTTGCCCGTCAAGAGGGCGTACAAGGTGGCGCCCAGACCGTAGATGTCGGCGCGGGTGTCGGGCTCCACGTCGCTCTTGGTCCGCTCTGGAGCCATGTAGGCCAGGTTGCCAACCAGCTCGCCCGGCTTGGTGATCTGCTTGGCCTTGATCCCTTCGAGCGCCTTGGCCAGCATCATGTCGCCGAGCTTCGCGACCTTGTCTTGCCTGCGGATCAGGATGTTTTCCGGCGAGATGTTGCGATGAATGATGTGCTTCTCGTGGGCGGCCTCGAGCGCCTGGGCGATTTGCACGCCCACGGTCAGCGCAAACTTCCAGTCGAGCATCTTGAGCGTGCCGAATTTCTCGATCAGCTTCGTGAGTGGGTCGCCGTCGACGTACTCCATGGCGAACCAGCAAGTATCGCCCTGCTTGCCCGCGCCGTAGAGGGCGATCAAGTTCGGATGCTTGAGCTCGACAGCGGTGGTCATGGCACGGATGAAGCGCTTGACGTCTTCTTCATCGCTGGTGAAGTCGGAGTGGAGGACCTTGACGGCGACGTCCTTGCCGTCGCGCGTGTCGCGGCCCATGTAGATCGTGCCGGTGCGGCCCCTGGCCAGCACCGAACCCAGCTCGTAGTGGGAGATGGTCGTACCGGTCAAGACGCCCTCGTCCGGTTTCAGCTCGCGCTCCGGCTTCTGAGCCGCCATCAAGGTCGTGGCGTCAGGAATCCCCGTCGTGTGCAGCTTGATCCGCGTCCCGCCGATCTGAAACTCCTGGTCGTGTTTCAAGTTGTGTTCCGTGATCTTCTGCCCGCCGACCAGCGTCCCGCCGACGCTGCCCAGATCAACGAGATGGAACTTGCCTCCCGCCCATTCGATCTCGCAGTGCAGCCGCGACACGCCCAGGTCCTTCAACCGCGTGTCCGACTTTTCCCCTCGGCCGACCGTCAACTTGACGCCTTCCGTCAGGTCGATGGTCCGACCCGCATCGGGCCCGCTGATCACTCTCAGATAGGCTTGCATCGAGGAATCTCCTTCCGCCAGGGCAGGCTACGCATCAAAGCTGGTCGTCATCGTTCCCCAGCGATGTTATCGCATCTGGCGAGGATGTGCCAGAAACCTCGAAAAAAGGGCGCTCAAACCGTCATCCCATGAGACTTGGCCACCTGTTCCAGGGCCCGGGCCGCCTGCGCGGGGGTTTGAAAGCGCAGCTCGGGACGCTTGGCCAGCATCGTCATGACGGCATCCTGAAACTTATCGGGGATGGAATCCTGGAATTTCTTGGGAGGGACGGGATCGGCCTGGCGAATCTGGGCCATGATCTCGACCTTGGTCTTCCCCTCGAAAGGGGGCTTGCCGGTCAAGAGGGTGTACAGGGTGGCGCCCAAACCATAGATGTCGGCGCGGGTGTCGGGCTCCACGTCGCTGCGGGTCCGCTCGGGAGCGATGTAGGCCACGTTGCCCACCAGCTCGCCCGGTTTGGTGATCAGCTTGGCCTTGATCCCCTCGAGCGCCTTGGTGAGCCTCAGATTGCCGAGCTTGGCGACCTTGTCATGCTTGCGGATCAAGATGTTCTCCGGGGCGACATTTCGATGGATCATGTGCTTCTCGTGGGCGGCTTCGAGCGCCCGCGCGATGTGCACGCCCACCGTCAGAGCAAACCGCCAGTCGAGCGACTTGAGGGTACCGAATCTTTCGATCAGCTTGGTGAGTGGGTCGCCGTCGACGTACTCGATGGCGAACCAGCAGTTATTCCCCTGCTTGCCCGCGGCGTAGAGGGCGATCAAGTTCGGGTGGCGCAGGTCGACCGCGGTGGTCATGGCGCGGACGAACTGCTGGACGTCCTCTGGGTCGCTCGTGAAGTCGGAGTAAAGGACCTTGAAGGCGACGTCCTTGCCGTCGCGCGTGTCGCGCGCCTTGTAGACCGTGCTGGTGCGGCCCTTCGCCACCACCGGACCCAGCTCGTAGTGCGAGATCGTCGTCCCGGTCAGTACGACCTCGTCCGGCTTGAGCTCGCGCGCCGGCTTCTGATCCGCCATCACCGTCTCGGCAGCGCCGATGCCGGAGGCATACAGCTTGAAACGCGTGACACCAACTTGAAACTCCTGCCCGTGTCTCAAGTCATGTTCCGTAATCTTCTGCCCGTCGACCAGCGTCCCGCTGACGCTATCCATATCAACCAGATTGAACTTGCTTCCCTCCCATCGCAACTCGCAGTGAAGCCGCGACACGCCCAGGTCGCGCAAGTGCGTGTCCGACTTTTCCGACCGGCCGATCGTCAACGTGCCGCCTTCGGTCAGCTCGATGTTCCGACCCGCGTCCGGGCCGGCCATCACTCTCAGATAGGCTTGCATGGTGGAATCTCCTTCCGGCAGCGCAACCTGCGGTTCCGAGTTGGTCGCGACCATACCGAGATACACTGTCGTCTCGCGAACGCCTGACTCATGGACCCGCGAGAAATGCCAATCGTGCGCGGCCCGCTCGGTTCTCCTCCATCCGGGCGACCGCTACAATCAGTAAGCCGTCAATCTAACCGATGGAATCGACAAATGCCAGACGATAGCAATGGTTCCATCACTCGATGGATCGCCGACTTGAAGGCGGGCGACCTCGCGGCCGCGCAGCCGCTCTGGGAGCGCTACTTCGCACGGATGGTCGACCTGGCGCGTGCACGCCTGAGTGCATCGTGTCGCAGGGACGCCGCCAGCGACGAGGAAGATGCGGCCTTGAGCGCTTTCGACAGTCTCTGCGCGGGGCTGGCGCAGGGGCGGTTTCCCCAACTGGCCGATCGCGACGATCTCTGGCGGCTCCTGGTGGTCATCACCACGCGCAAGGTCATGGCCCAGGCCCGCCTCCAGCTCCGCCAGAAGCGCGGCGGGGGACATGTCCAACTGTCCTCCGACCTTGCCGATTCAGGATCCGAAGACGAGGACGACATCCTGGCCCGGGCGGTCGGCTCCGAGCCGACACCTGAGTTCGCCGCCATGGTCGCCGAGGAATACCGCCGGCTGCTCGACCGGCTGGGCGACGACGTCCTCCGCCAGGTCGCCATTCTCCGCATGGAAGGAGTGACCACCGACGCGATCGCCGAGCAGCTTGGCTGCAGCCGGCGCACCGTCGCGCGCCAGCTTGCCCTCATTCGCCGGATCCTGGCGGCGGAATCGTGACGCCGCGTCACAGTTCTCGCCAGAATGGACATGTACCTGTGACGGCGGCCGAGGAACAAGGGCAAATGATTAGTCCGTAGTCCCTGGTCCTTAGTCCTTGGTAAATCTTCCCGAGCGTCAATCCGGGCCGGGAACGCCAAGGGTTAGCACCAGAACCCAGACAACGGGCGAAACCTCGACACGACACACCAAGGACGAAGGACCAAGGACTGAATCAAGATGAGCGACCGACCCAGCGACAACCTCAGGGGCTTGGACATCGACCTGGCCCGGCGGATCGACGCAATCTGCCGCCGGTTCGAGGCTGACTGGCGCGGCGGCGGAAGGCCGCCCATCGACGACTACCTGGCCGAAGTCCCCGACGAGGGCCGGTCGGCGCTCCGGGCCGAGCTGATGGCCTTGGAACACGAGCTGCGCCAGGCCGAGGCGACGATCGCGCGCCCTGAGGCCGGCCCTGGGATGGCTCCCGAGCCCCCGACGGCTCCCCAGCCCTCGCCGAT
>JBIOJM010000219.1:0-17201 GCA_044450785.1 Isosphaerales bacterium | reverse complement strand
CGAGGATCACTTCCAGCCGGGAGATCGGGTCGCTTCCGTGTCAGCCGGGCTATTTAAGTATTATACTTTAAACAAGCCCGACGTCTTGGCCCTCTCGGTCGATGATCACTTGCGCTTGCGTGAAATCACCCGTTTTGCCAGTGTTCCCGGGCGGCTCTGGATCGTCGTCACGAGCGGCCGTTCAGGATTGGCCGACGAATTGCGCGAGTGGCTCGGAAGGAATTGCGCCTGGGAGACAGTGATCTCAAAAACGCGCCTCGACTATTATTCTTATGACATCTATATATTTTTAAAACACTAATGAAAATAGATAGTCCGAACTGGGCGAGATCTGCGACTTACGGTCGAGTGCGATTCCCGGCTACCCTTGGCTGATCCGTTTGAAGCCGTTACAGCATGGTTCCATGACGATTTTGAATCCCCAGGTTGAAACACGGTTAAGCAGTGTTGCTGACGACTCGTCGCCGGCGACCGCTCTGAATCCCTGCGTGACAATGATCCGTCCCCCGCAGGGCTGGCAACTGATCAACGTCCGGGAGCTCTGGAAGTTTCGTGAACTGGTCTATTTCTTGACCTGGCGGGACGTGAAGGTCCGCTACAAGCAGACAGTCCTGGGCGCTGCTTGGGCCATCCTTCAGCCGCTTTTGATGATGGTGGTGTTCACCATCTTCTTCGGCCGCATGGCTGGTGTCTCGTCCGGCGATCTGCCCTATCCGCTGTTCGCCTACGCCGGCCTGCTCCCCTGGACCTTCTTCGCGACGGCCATCGCCACCGCGGGTAACAGCGTCGTGGGATCCGAACGGCTGATCACCAAAATCTACTTTCCCAGGCTGGCGGTCCCCTTCGCGGCGGTGGGGGCGGCGATCGTGGATTTCCTGATCGCCTTCGGTTTGCTCATCGCCATGATGGTGTACTACCGGGTTCCTCCCGGTTGGGGGCTCCTGCTCGTGCCTGCCATCTTCGGGTCGATCTTGCTGGCGGCGCTGGGGGTCGGGACCTTGCTCGCGGCCCTGAACGTGGCGTATCGCGACTTCCGCTACGTCATCCCGTTCCTGGTCCAGGTCTGGATGTTCGCCACCCCCTCGGTCTACATGCAGGTCGCCGACGAGTCCCCCGTGGTGGCGAGTCGCCTGGCTTCTCCACCGGCCGGCGCCCCGACGAGTCGGCCTCCCGATGCCGGAGAGGCTGGCAAGCGCCCCCTCAGCCCCGCGGTCCGGGCTGCGCTGGCCCTCAATCCGATCACCGGGCTGATCGGTGCATTCCGGGCGGCGGTGCTGGGCGGGCCGATCCCCTGGGCGGACCTGGCGACCTCCTCGGTCTTCTCCCTGCTCGCGTTCTTCGTCGGCTGCTTCTATTTCCGGCGAGTTGAAGATACATTCGCGGATATCATCTGAGCAATCGCAGATCAATGACGTATGCCTGCCGCGCGGAACGACTGGGAAAACGATACCACATCAGCCGCGCCGCGCCGCGCGGCAACTTCGGCTATCGGACCCTCCAGGAGGAATTGGTCCGGCTTGCATCGGCCCCCTGGCGTCGACTCCTGGGTCGGGCAATCGCCGACCCGAGCGAGGACTTCTGGGCCCTCCGGAATGCCGATTTCGAGATCCAGCCCGGGGAGGTGGTCGGCATCGTCGGTCGCAACGGCGCCGGCAAATCGACCCTGCTCAAGATCCTCTCCCGGATCACTAAGCCGACGACCGGGCAGGTGGAATTGCGGGGGCGCGTTGGAAGCTTGCTGGAGGTGGGCACTGGCTTCCACCCGGAACTAACGGGGCGGGAGAATATCTACCTCAACGGGGCCATCCTGGGGATGAGCCGCCGGGAGATCGACCGGAAGTTCGACGAGATCGTGGCGTTCGCAGAGGTAGAACGGTTCCTCGATACGCCTGTAAAACGTTATTCCAGCGGGATGTACGTCCGGCTGGCGTTCGCGGTCTCGGCCTACCTCGAGCCCGAGATCCTGATCGTCGACGAAGTGTTGGCCGTCGGCGACATGGCCTTCCAGCGCAAATGCCTGGGCCGAATGAAGGAAGTCGGGCGAACTGGCCGCACGGTGCTGTTCGTCAGCCACAATATGCCGGCGGTGGAGTCCCTCTGCACCCGCGCGATTCTGCTTGAAGAAGGACAGGTTGTCCGCGACGGAGATGTGACCGATCTGATCGGTGAGTACCGGCGTCGAGCCATGGCCCTGCAGGCCGAGGGCGGAGCGCCTTTCCGGGGGGAGGGCCGCCTGCTCCGATCGGCCACACTCCTGGACGCCGAGGGAGTTCCCACCAATTTCATCCGACTGGGCGGGCTGCTCCAACTTCGAATCAGCATCGAGGCGACGCAGCCCATTTCAAACCCGACTCTCGGCCTGGGCATCGACGATGCCAACGGCCAGCGGATGCTTACGGTACACACGCCTCAGTCACGGGTCGCCATCGAACGGGTTGAAGGACGGTGCGCCGTGGACTGCCGAATATCCGAATTTCCGATGGCGCCGGGAGACTACTGGGTCAAGGTGGCTCTCTCTGTCGGGGGTAGCGAGGTCGATTCCGAGGAGCGTGCACTACACTTTTCTGTCGTCGATGGGGAACTTTTCTCGGAGGGGAGAGGATTTCAGCGCGGTTGCTGCGTCGCCCCCTCGAAATGGGAATACGTCGGAACCGGTGGATTTCATTTGACGAGGACCACACCTTGATTGCCGCAGGTTTTCAACAGATTCTGCATGGGTTAAGACGTCGGCTCGGCCTTTACCCTGGAAGCGTGACCAGAGAACGGTCGGAAAAAACGTCGGATTGGTACGATAGGCTCTATGATGAGGCCGGCGTTTATCAGCAGCCTTACTATCGTTCATTTTACTATTTCCTATGGGCGGTGATCACGGATCGGCTCCGAATGGCGGGTATGCGCCGAGTACTGGAGATCGGTTGCGGCCCAGGCCAACTCGCCGCGATGTTGCTGGAGCAGGGCGTCGAGGATTACGTGGGCCTTGATTTCAGTGCCACAGCTATCGCAATGGCTCGGAAGAACGCTCCGGGCGGGCGTTTCTTCGTCGGTGACGCTCGAACGACTAGACTGCACTCCGAGGTCGAGCATGAGGTCATTATATGCACCGAGGTTCTCGAGCACATCGAGGATGATTTGTTGACCATGTCGCGTTTCACTCATGGAAGACGATGCATCTGCTCGGTACCAAACTTCGCGTATCCGGGCCACGTCCGTTACTTTCGAGATGCCGAGGAAGTCAGGGCTCGCTACGGGCCTTTCTTTCACGATCTCGATATCATGACCTTCAAAAGCCCTTATTCGACGCCCGGCGAAACGACTCTATTCTTTCTCGCGGATGGCGTGCGGAACGATCGAATCATCGAACAGGATTCGAGCGTCGTTTCCGCTGGGACTGTCGTGACCCCAACCAGCCCACCCAACGGACTCATTTTGAAGACAGTCCACGAGGCCTCCTCATGAAGCTCGTTGTCGTCGCCGGCGCGCGGCCCAACTTCATGAAAATCGCCCCGCTGATGTGGGAGATCAGTCGCCGTACCGACATCGATGCCTACCTCGTCCACACCGGCCAGCATTATGACGAGCGGATGTCGAAGCTGTTCTTCGAGGAGCTGAAGATTCCGCGCCCGGACATCGATCTGGGTGTGGGGTCGGGTAGCCACGCCTGCCAGACCGCCGAGGTCATGAAGCGGTTCGAGCCAGTCGTGCTCGACCAGCGGCCCGATGCGGTGGTGGTGGTCGGCGACGTCAATTCGACGATCGCCTGCGCCCTGACGGCCGTCAAGCTGGGCGTCGCGGTGGCCCACGTCGAGGCGGGCCTGCGCAGCTTCGACCGAACCATGCCCGAGGAAATCAACCGTATCCTCACCGACGCGGTCAGCCACTGGCTGTTCGTGACCGAGCGGAGCGGAGTGGAAAACCTGCGGCGGGAGGGAGTCCCGAAGGATTGCATTTTCTTGGTCGGCAACGTGATGATCGACACCTTGCTGGCCTGCCGGGAGCTGAGCCGCCGCTCACCGATCCGGGACCACCTGCGTCTGATCGGTCACCCCTTCGGCGTGCTGACTCTGCACCGGCCGGCCAATGTCGACGACCCCGGAGTCCTCTCCGGAATCCTATCGGCAATCGGCCGGATCCAGCGCGAGCTGCCGATCGTCTTCCCGGTCCACCCCCGCACCCGCAAGGCGCTCGAAGGGCACGACCTGGCCGTCATGCCGGGACTGATCGTGACCGAGCCGCTGGGTTATCTCGACTTCATGAAGCTGCTGGCCGAGGCCCGGCTCGTCCTGACCGATTCCGGAGGGATCCAGGAAGAAACGACGGTCCTGGGCGTGCCCTGCCTGACGTTGAGGACCAACACCGAACGGCCGATCACCATCGATCAGGGGACGAATCACCTGGTCGGTCTCGTCCCCCAGCGAATCGTGGCCGCGGCGAGGAAAGTGCTGTCCGACCCGCCCCCTGCCGGCCGGGTCCCCGATCTCTGGGACGGCCGGGCGGCCGCACGGATCGTCGACATCCTCACGGCCTGACGGCCGGGTCTTCAGCACCGAAGGAAACAGGCGCATGCCCCATCGCAAGCTGCTCGTCCTCACCTACCATTTCCCACCGTCGGCGGCGAGTGGGGCGTTCCGCATGCTCGGATTCGTACAGCACCTTCCCCGGTTCGATTGGCAAAGTGTCGTCGTCGCTCCGCCCCGACTCCCGTGGGAGCCGACGGACGAGGCGCTTCTGGGGCGAGTGCCACCCGAGACGGCGGTTCACCATGTCCCTTACCCGGATGGCTTGATCTGGAAGCCGATGCGTAGGCTCTTCCATGAACGGGTCTGGCTGCCCTCGGCCGCGGCCGCCTGCTACCGGGCGATCCGCCGGCATCAACCCGATGCCGTGCTGACCTCGGGCCCCCCCCATTCCATCCACCTGCTCGGGCGCCATCTCCGTCGCTGGACGGGTCTGCCCTGGGTGGCCGATTTCCGCGATCCGTGGGTTGCCGGTGATCCTTCCCAGACCCGCCGGAAGGTGCCGTGGCGGGAAGCGAGAGCCGAGCTGAGCGTGATGCACGAGGCTGAGGCGATCGTGGCCAACACACCGAGGGCGTGCGACCTCTTGTGTCACGCCTATCCCCAATTCGCGTCGAAGATGAGTTCGATCACCAATGGTTATGATCCCGAGCCCTTCGAACCGAACCCGGTCCCGCCTCTGACCGGCTCAACCATCGAAATCATCCACACCGGCACGATCTATGCCAACCGTTCGCCGGGCCCGTTTCTGGAGGCGATCCAGCGGCTCGAGCCCGCGTCGGTCGCGGGCAAAAGGCTCCGGGTGCGGTTCATCGGCGACTTCCTGGATGAGCAGAAGAAGCAGGAAATTCAAGATAATGTTCACGTATTCATGAACACGTCGGTATCGCTGGAAGAGCAGATGCCCTACAGCGAAGCGATCCGGGCCACGGTGCAGGCGGATCTCCTGCTCCTGATGGACACTCCCGGGCGGCAGGCCGGCGTCCCCGCCAAGCTCTACGAATACATCGGAGCCGGGCGGCCGATCTTGGCCCTCGCCGAGCTCGACAGCGATGTCGCCTGGGTCCTGAACGAGAGTGGTGTCCCCCATCGCATCGCGTCGCCCCTCAATGCCGAGGCGATCCGACGCGCCTTGACGGAGTTGCTGCAAGACCCCGCGACCGCCCGTTGCGGCGGGCACGACAAGCCCCTCCAATCCCGATTCACGCGCAAGCACCTCGCGGGCGAGTTGGCCGCCTTGCTGGATTCTTGCCTGGATGCCGTATGCTTCAAGCTCGACGAACGTTCGGTGTCGGAGGCAGCCCGATGAATCCGCTCATTCTGCTCCGGCGAGGGAAGGGACCGGGCTGGGGCAGCCTGGAGCGACTGGCGCTGGCGACACCTCGACTTCACGTGCCCGTAGGCCCAAATTACCGGCCTTCGTATCGCGTGCTTTCCGCCCTTCACATCGGGGTGCGCGAGGGTTGGCTCTGGTCGTTGCGGTTGCTCTGGTTCGAACCCCCGTTTCGCAGCCAGTGTGCGGCTGTCCGGCCAGGCCTGGCGATCGAACTCCTCCAGTTCATTCAGGGCTATGGGAGGATCATCCTGGGCGACGACGTCCGGTTGTCGGGCAACCCCTCGTTCGGATTCCTGAACCGCTGGGAGGAAACGGATCGACGTCCGCCGGATGGTCGCCCCGTACGAGGCGTTGCGTTGTGAGGCAGCTAGGTTGATCGTTGGTCCACGGCCGGTTCCAAGGCGGAGGGCTCGACACCCGATCCGGCCAAATTCTCGACGGTGGTGGAGTGAAGTCGCATGATCCGGTCGTTGAAGGTAGTGATGGTCGCCTCGGAGCTGCCCAGCCCGCCCACGACCGGGGGCCGGATCCGGACCTTGAACCTGGCTCTCAGCTTGGCCCGCGCGCACCAGATAACCATCATCGCCCATCGCAGCGACGAGTCGGCCGAAGCGGCCCGATTCCTGCGCGAACGAGGGATTGAGACGGTCCTCGTCGACCGGGCAGTTGCGGCGAAATCCGGCCCCCGTTTCTACGGCCGACTGGCGGCCAACCTGGCCTCTGCCGTCCCTTATTCCGTCGCGTCTCATTGCAGCACGGCACTCCGCGGGGCGGTCCACGCGCATGCCCGATGTCATCGAGTCGACCTTTGGCAGGTGGAATCGACCGTCCTCGCCGATGCGGTCGCCGGCCTGAAAGGTCGCCCCAGGGTTGTCGTTGCGCAGAACATCGAATCCATGATCTGGCAGCGTTACCACGAGCACGAAACCGCCCTCCTCAGGCGCTGGTACATCAAGCAGCAATGGCGGAAATTCGAGCGGTTCGAGCGGCGCGCGTTCGCCGCGGCGACCCGGGTTGTGGCCGTCAGCGAGCACGACGCGGCGCTGATCCGGGATCGGTTCGGCGGCCGGGAGGTGGATGTGGTGGACAACGGCATCGACCGGGGCTACTTCGAGGCGGTGCGGCGGGACCCCGACCCTGGGACGATCCTCTTCCTGGGCAGCCTCGACTGGCGGCCGAATCTCGACGCGGTCGGCCTGCTGCTGGACTTGATCTTCCCGGCGGTGCGGGCCGCGGAGCCCGCTGCCCGGCTGCTTTTGGTCGGTCGCAAGCCCCCCCCGGCTCTCGTCCAGAGGGTCCGGGACTTACCCGGCGTCGAGCTGCACCCGGACGTGCCGGACGTTCGGCCCTACCTGGCCCGAAGCGGGGCGATGGTTGTCCCCTTGCGGATCGGCGGAGGGTCGCGGCTCAAGATCCTCGAGGCGATGGCTGCAGGACTGCCGGTGATCTCGACCCGCGTGGGCGCTGAAGGATTGGAGCTGGTGCCGGGACAGAATTACATCGCGGCCGACGCCCCCGAGTTAATGGTCGAGGCCCTGCTGGCGACCATCCGAGACCCGCGGCCGGCCCGTGCCATGGCCGGGCGCAGCCGAGCCTTCGTGCTCGACCGTTACGACTGGGATACCTTGGCCGAACGGCTCGAGCGAGTGTGGTTCGATTGTCTCGAATGTCCAGCGCCGGGATTCGTCGGGGCAAACCCGTCCCGGGGGAGCGCTCCATGGTAACTGCACCCGTCTCGCGGTGGAGAATGAGCAGGCTCTGGGAACGAACTCGCGCTGAGGGACTGGGCCGGGTCTTGAGCCGGGTCATTCGCGCCTGGTTGGTTGGTCGGCGGATCGAAGCCCGGGGAAACCGGGTGGAGATGTCCGGCCTCGTGTTCTCGGTGGATAATCCGACGATCCACGTCCGAATGAAGAGCACATTAGCGGACGGGAGCTATGAGCTGTTCGAAAGGTTGCTGATCAACCGGTTCTTGCCAGCGGATCTGCCGGTAATCGAGCTGGGAGGTGCGATCGGGGTCGTTGCTTGCTTCACGAACCGGGTCCTGATCCGCCCGGAGCAGCACATCGTCGTCGAGGCTAATCCTTCACTTATCCCGACCCTCTCGTTCAACCGCGACCTCAACCATTGCCAGTTCACCGTGAGGCATGCCGCGCTGAGCTACGATTCGGACCAGGTCGACTTCTATAACGGATCCACTTTCCTCGCCGGAAGTCTCGAGCCGATGAGCCGCCGGAGCGTCCGAGTGCCCTCCATTACGCTCGGGCGCCTTTTGGAGGAGGCGGGTTTTCCAACGGCCTGCCTGATCGCCGACATCGAGGGGGCGGAGGCGAGCCTCGTCGAACGAGAATCCGATGTCCTTGGTTCCCGGATCCGCTGGTTCATCTTCGAATTCCATCCCCCGGCCCTCGGCCCCGCCCGGATCAAGAACCTCTTCGCCCAGCTTCAATCGGTCGGATTCCAGGAACGGGCGCGAGAGGGTTGGGTGGTGGCTTTCGAGAATTCGCGCGTCCTCTGAGGTGCGGTGTCGAGCCGTCGGCACGTCTCGGTGGTCGAGCAGATCCGGGCAGCGGCGGCGAAGCGGACCGTCAAGAGAACCTCGGGGGAAGGTCACGAAAAACAGCGGGGTTATCCCTGGGCTCACATCGAGCACGACTACGGGCCGGACACGTTTCTCGCCCTTCTGGAAAAATACCAATACGACGCAATTTACCCGCCCCGCCCCGAACATGTCGGGATCATTCGCCTCAAACCGAGCATCAGAACCTGAAGGCGGCGCCCTGCGTTCATTCTGAACGAACCGCAGTTCGTTTCGTTTCTTCTCCAAATGGCGTTCGTTGGGACTTGGGAACGATGGTCATCGTACACCTGGCGACATCGCCGTTCTTCGGCGGCCCGGAGCGACTGATGTTGGGGCTGGCCCAGAGCCTGCCGGGGTCATGCCGGTCGGCATTTGTTCTGTTCGGCGACAGGGGAAAAAGCCACGCATTTCGCACGCAGCTCCTCGACCATGGGCTGGAGACGCTCGCATTGGCCCACGACACTCCCCATCTTCCAGCCATGGTGCGCGAGCTGACGGGCCGGCTCCTGGAATGGGATCCCGATGTCCTCTGCTGCCACGGCTACAAGGCCGACTTGGTCGGCCTGCTCGCGTCACGGCGGGCGGGTGTGCCCGCGATCGCCATGTCGCATGGATGGACCGCGGAAACCTGGAAAGTCCGGATCTATGAGGCCGTCGATCGGGCCTGCCTGCGGAAAATGGATAGGGTCGTCTGCGTGTCGGAAGGCCAGGCCGAGAAGGTCCGCCACGCCGGGGTGCGACCCGACCGAGTTACGGTCATCCGCAACGCGGTTCGGGCCGAGCGGTTCGATCACGCCAATCCCGCGGACCGCGGCGTGCTCGAGGCGATGTTCCCGGCAGCTCCCGAGCGGATCGTCGGGTCAGCCGGGCGGCTCAGTTACGAGAAGGGGTTCGGTGTCCTGATCGAGGCCGCGGCGATCGTGTCCCGATCGGATCCGGGAGCCGGCTTCATCCACTTCGGCGATGGCCCGCTCCGCGAGGCGATCAGCCGCCGGATCAGGGAGCTCGGCCTGGAACGACGGTTCATCTTGGCCGGCTTCCGCGACGACCTCGACCGTTTCCTGCCGCATTGGGACCTCTCGGTACTCCCCTCCTTCACGGAGGGGCTCCCCACCGTGGTGCTCGAGTCGTATGCGGCGGGGGTCCCGGTGGTGGCGACGGCCGTCGGGGGAACGCCGGAGGCGGTGTCCGACGGGGTGGACGGCTACCTCGTCCCGCCGGGCGACGCGAGTGCCTTGGCTCGCCGCATCCTCGACGTTCTGGAATCGGTCGACAGGCGACGTCACATGGGAATGCTGGGGCGCCGGCGGATCCGCGCCGAGTTCACCTTCGAAGCCCAGGCCCTCCGCTTCCAGGGGGTGTGCGAGGAGCTCGTCAATCTCCGGCGCGAAGGTAAAGTGATCGATCACCCCGTCCCGAACTCGGTGGCGACGCCATGACCTGGCTCACCGCCCTCTTCTGGCTGTCAGCGGCGTGCGTGCTTTACACCTACGTCGCATATCCGCTGATTCTGGCCGCGGCGGTCCGGCTTCGATCGCGCGGCGACACGATTCGCGCCAGCTCCCCCATCGTGCCGGTGTCAGTGGTCGTCGCCGCGTACAACGAGGAGACCGTCATCGGCTCGCGCGTCCGCGAGCTGGCCCGGCTGGTCGCCGGCCGGCCGGCCGGCGGTGAGGTGATCGTGGTTTCCGACGGGTCAACCGACCGAACGGCTGAGGTGGCTCGATCCGCCGCGACCGAAGCCGAATTCGAGACGGGGGCGGTGGTCCCCATCCGCGTCATCGAATTGCCGGCCAACCTGGGGAAGGCCGCCGCGCTCAACGCGGGCTGTGCCACGGCCAGCTACCCCCTGCTGGTGTTCGCCGATGTCAGGCAGACCTGGGCGCCCGACGCGATCGAGCGGATCACCGAGAACTTCGCCGACCCCTCCGTCGGCGCCGTCAGCGGCGACCTCGTGGTCGAATCGCCCCTTGGTGTGATGGCAGGGTTCGGCTTGTACTGGCGGTTCGAGAAGTGGCTGCGCCGGACCGAAAGCCGGTTTGATTCGCTGGTCAGCGTCACCGGATCGATCTGCGCTGTGCGGCACGAGCTCTTCCGCCCGATTCCCGACGGGGCGATCCTCGACGATGCCTACTGGCCGCTGCTGGTTGCGATGGGGGGGCATCGAGTCGTTCACGACGATCGGGCCCATGCCTTCGACCGACTGCCGGGCCGGGTCCGTGACGAGTTCCACCGCAAGGTGCGGACGCTGTGCGGCAACTTCCAACTGCTCACCCGCTTGCCATCGGCCTTGCTGCCCTGGCGCAACCCGGTCTGGTGGCAATTCGTCTCGCACCGGCTCTTGCGCCTGTTGGTGCCGTGGGCCTTGATCGGCCTGGCCGCCTCGGCGGTGGTCCTCGAGGGGCCAGTCTACCGGGTCGCTTTGTGGATTCAAGCGGCGTTCTATCTGCTCGCTGCGGTCGGGATGAGCAAAGCCGTCGCATCGCGGTCCTCCCTCGCCACGGCTGCGGCTGCCCTCCTGATACTGAACACCGCCGCCTGGATCGCCTTCTGGGTCTGGATTTCCGGGCGAGTGGATCGCTGTTGGGGCAAGTCCGCTTACGGCACAGCCCCTCCGACCCACGAGATCCGCGGGGCGGCTCCGGCTGGAGTTGAGCGCTGACCATGTGCGGTATCTGCGTCATCGTTGATGACCGTGAGAACGTCGAGGTACCGATGGTCCACGCCATGTGTGACCGGATCACCCACCGGGGTCCCGACTCCGAGGGGATTGCAGTCTCAGGCCGTGTCGGCCTGGGGATGCGACGCCTGAGCATCATCGACCTGGAGGGCGGCCGGCAGCCCATCTTCAATGAGGCCGGCACGCTGGCCATCGTCTTCAACGGGGAGATCTACAATTACCGGGAATTGAAGCGCGACCTGATCCAGCGCGGCCATCGGTTCGCGACCGATTCAGACACCGAGGTGATCGTCCACCTCTACGAGGAGTATGGCGCGCGGGCGGTCGAGCGGCTGCGCGGAATGTTCGCGTTTGCCATCCACAACCGAACTACCGGACAGGTCTTCGCCGCCCGCGATCGACTTGGGATCAAGCCGCTTCACTACCTGGAGCAGGATGGACGCCTCTATCTCGTGAGTGAGTTGAAAAGTCTTCGGGCGGTCCCCGATGTCTCGCTCTCGCTCGATGAAGTCGCGCTCGATCAATACCTCTCGTTGCTCTACATCCCGGCCCCGCGGACGATTTTTCGCGAGGCACGGAAGCTACCGCCGGGGCACGTCTTGACCAAGGATCCCGGCCGGCCGCTCCGGCTGGATCGATACTGGCGGCTCGAGTCGCGACCCTGCGCCGGCCTGACCGAGGCGGAATGGATTGCAGGATTCCGCGAGCGGTTCGATGACGCGGTCGGCAGCCACCTGGTCGCCGATGTCCCCTTGGGCGTTTTCCTCTCGGGAGGGGTCGACTCGAGTGGGATCGTCGCCGCCATGGCACGGAAGGCGAATGGGCGCATCAAAACGTTCTCAATCGGGTTTCCGCGAGAATACGCCGACTTCGATGAACGTCGGTACGCCCGCCTTGTTGCCCTCCAGTATGGGACCGACCACGAGGAACTGCAAGTCGAGCCCCAGGTCGACGACCTGATTCACCGGCTGGGTACGATCTTCGACGAGCCGATGGGTGACTCGGGAGCGCTGCCCAATTTGCTCGTCTGTCAGTTGGCTCGCCAGCGCCTCACGGTCGCCCTGTCCGGCCTCGGTGGCGACGAGTTGTGCGCCGGCTATCAGCGGTACCACGGGGTCTTGGCCGCCGAGTGGTATCGCAAGATACCCCGGCCCTTGCGCGAGAGCGTGGTGCGGCGGTTCGTCGAGTTGATCCCGGAATCGCGGAGGGGGAGGCGAGGGATCGACCAGGCGAAGCGATTCGTGCGCGGAGCTGATCTGCCCTGGATCGATCGGTTCTTCGCTTACTCCAGCCCCATCGATCGCGCCCAGCGCGCCGCCCTTTACACCGCCGATCTTCGCGAGCGGGTCGAGATCGATTCGGCGCTTGAGCGGATCCGAGCCCTGGCGGAGGAGCAGTCCGAGGCGGACATGCTCAACCGGCTCCTCGCCGTCGACCAGCAGACCTATCTCGTCGACGACCTGCTGGCGGTCGCCGACCGGACCAGTATGGCAGTTTCCTTGGAACTGCGCGTCCCCTTCCTGGATCATCCGCTCGTGGAGTTCATGGCCCAAGTTCCGGGCCGGTTCAAGATCAAGGGAAACCGGAAGAAATACCTGCTCAAGCGGGCCTTTGCCGCGGACCTGCCTCGAACGATCCTCAAGCGGAAGAAGGCCGGGTTCAGCATCCCGCTGGCTCGCTGGCTCCGCGAGGATCTCCGCGGGATGGTCGAGGACTACTTGTCTCCTGACCGGCTCCGTCAGCAAGGCTACTTCGAGCCCTGCGTGGTCCAGCAGCTCAAGCGTGAACACTTCGATCGCAGGCGCAACCATAGCACGGTGCTCTGGGGTCTGTTAATGTTCGAGCTCTGGGCCGAGGTATACCACCCCTGATTGTTGACATCATGCCCATTCTGTTCTGGACACTCGTGGGAGCCGTTTTGTGGACCTACGCAGGATATCCCTGCTTGCTGGCCATCCTCGCTCTCGTCCACAGGCGCCGTCTCGTTGACGCGCCGATCGAGCCAACAGTGACCGTGATCATATCGGCTTACAACGAACAGAAGCACATCGCCCACAAGCTCACGACCACGTTGGAGCTGGATTATCCGAAAGAGAAGCTCGAGGTGATCGTCGCCTCCGACTGTTCGACCGACCAGACGAACGCGATCGTCGAGCAATTCCGAGATCATGGGGTCAAGCTGGTCATCCTGCCTCAGCGCTGGGGCAAGACCACCGCTCAAAACACTGCGGTTCAGCAGGCCACGGGCGAGATTCTCGTCTTCACCGACGCCACGACCATCCTTCGAACCGATGCGATTCGGATACTGGTTCAGGGGTTCGCGGATCCGCGCGTCGGGTGCATCGATGCCCCGCACAAATCAGTCTCGCACGCAGGAACGGTCGTCGGTCGGGGCGGCCGTGCCTACCGCGGTTATGAGAGCAAGATCAAGGAACTGGAAGCGCGGGTCAACTCCCTGATTGGGGTGACCGGTTGTCTGTACGCCGTCCGGCGCTCGCTCTACGAGCCGATCGATCCCGAGCTGATCAGTGACTTCATCATCGCGAGCAAGATCTATTCGAAGGGCTACATCAGCATCTCGTCCCGAGGGATCGATACCCAGGAGATCGCACACGAGGACGCATCGAAGGAATTTGAGATGCGGGTCCGCATCGTCATCCGGAGCATCCACGGGCTGGTCCGAGAGGCTCGCATGTTGAACCCGTTTCGTTACGGATTCTTTTCGTTCCAGCTATTGAGTCACAAAGTGATGCGCTACCTCGTGCCTGAGTTCCTGCTCGGGACTCTCTTTCTCAGCTTGGCTTTGGCGCGCTCCGACTCGTCTTGGGCCGGCATCTATGGCTTGCTGTTCGCGGGACAGCTCGCCCTGTATTTCGCGGCGTTGCTCGGCTGGCTGTCGCTCCTATTCAAAATCCCTGTGCCCTTTCTGCACATCCCGTTCTACTTCGTCATCTCGAACCTGGCCGCCCTTTGGGGTTTCCTCAAGTATCTCCGCGGTGAGCGCAATATTACGTGGACAACAGTTCGATAGAAAGCGAAGAAGATTGGGCGGTGCCCCGCTGACATCAAGTATGTGACTCATGAAAAGCGAGTGAAACGTGACTCCCACGGCGGCGCGAAACGAATCCGCGACAAAACAACCTGGTCGCGACCCCATGGGGAGCAAGTACAAGGTCCTTTTCATCGGCCCTGGGCCTGTCCCGCCGAGCAAGGACCCTCAAAAAAACCTCCATTTTCAGATCTCGGACTTCTGCGAAGGCGATTATATTACAGAACATTGGGGCTCGCGGAGAGACTATCGCGGGCGATCGCTCACAGACCTCTACGACACGCTTGGCTCGTTCCGCTATCATGCGACCCTCAGTGGCGGTATACCCCGACCCCTGAGACTGGGTTGGGAGTTCGCCTACTTGCTCCGTAAGGGAGTCCAGCTCTCGCGGTCTCGAGGTCCTTTCGACGCGATCGTCGCCTACGGGCCGTTCTCCTTCGCCGTTGTGGGGTGGCTGCTCCGGCGCTGGACGAGCGCCAAGCTCGTCGTCGAAGTTCCCGGGCCGCCCACGGGGGGACACGCCTTCGAGCGAGGTCTCGTCAATCGAGTCAAGTCCCGTCTGGCCCAGCTATATGTCCCTCGACTGCTCCGCAGCGCCGATGCCCTCCGACTCTATTTTCCGAATCAGCTCGACGAATTGCCGGCCGGCAATTATCCACCTGCCTTTGTTTTTCCGGACCTCGTCGCGGTCTCGACCATCACGTCCTTGCCGAGGAGAGAAACCAGCCAGGATGGCCGTTACGCCCTGTTCATGGGCCATCCCTTCGAGCGCAAGGGGGTTGACGTCCTCATCAAGGCCTTCCGACAAATCAGCGACCGACATACCGATCTCTCCCTCAAGATCGTCGGTTACTGCCCGGACGTCTCTCCCTACCAGGACCTGGTGGGGGACAATCCGAGGATCAGCTTCCTCCCCGGCCAATCTCACGAGAAGGCCATGGAGCTGATGGCCGGCTGCACGTTCTTCGTGCTGCCCTCCCGCGCGGAGGGCGTCCCCCGCGTACTCATCGAGGCGATGGCGGCGAAAAAGCCGGTCATCTCGACGCGCGTCGACGGGATCCCGTACCTGGTCGAGGACGGTGTCCACGGGCTGCTCGTCGAGCCCGACGATGTCGAAGGGTTGGCGTCCAAGATGGATTTGCTACAGAACGACCCTGAACTGGCCAGGCGAGTCGCCGAAGCGGGGTATGACCGCGTTCTCGGTCACTTCTCCGAAGAGTGTTACAAACAGGAATTCCGGAAGATGATGGTGTACCTGGCCGGCGAGCGTGCGCCCCGCCGATCGAACACCGATGAATGCCTCTGAAAACAGTGAGCCCTGGGCTCCTTTTTTGCGCCGCTCAAGCGGGTGGACGACGACACACCTGCCCCTGTTAATCCTCAAGCCTGGTGTGTGGGCCTGAATTCCTTCGCCCAACGCACCCGTGACGGCCTGGGGTGGTGGGCGGACACCGACGCGATCACCGGAACTTTCCGGTGGCGGCTGATCTGGCCAGGGCGGGTCTTGGCCCGTTCGGCAGGCTGAGCCGGACTCAAATTCACGTTCTGGACGAAAGCGGGGCTGGACCCCGGATCGACCCCGTCATTCTGTGCCGCCACAGGCGAGGCTGAGACCGTCTGGAGGGAGTATGTCAGCGCGGGCGTCGCCGCCGCTGAGACCGTTCCGTTTGCGACCACGCCGAGGGCCGCCGTCGGCGCTGCCATCACCGTCCGAATGGACGACTGGTTCACGATCGCGTTGTTTGACCCAGTTACCGTGAGGGTCGCTGGATTGCTCCAGGCGCTCCCACCGACAGAAGATACGAGACATCGGAACACGGCGCCGCTTTCAGTCGTTGTGACCTGGGTTATGGTGTAGGCCGCGGAGCTTGCGCCTTGGATCGTCATCCAGGTATTACCCCCGTCGCTGCTGCTCTGCCACTGGTACAGCAGCCCGGAACCATTCACCTGGACGCTGAAGGTGGCTGAGCCCCCCGCCGAGACCGTTTGATTCTGAGGCTGTTGGGTGATGATCGGACTGATGCCGGTGCTCAAGGACCCAGGCCCGTACCGGCTGGTATTCAGGATTTGAGCGACAGGGTAGCGCGGACCCACCGGGTCGCCGTACCTCCCGGCAGTGGTCCATTGCGTCAGGAGCACGTATGAGGTCAAGTCCTGAAAGATGCTCAAATCGGAACTGACGACCTGGGCGTGTTGCTCGAAGCCTTGACCCTGAAATTGCGAGAGGCTGTATGTGACGGGATTTGACAGATAGAGACCAAAGCCATAGCTGGGCGAGCTATCGTAAACGTTATAATTCATGTACGACAGCGGCGGTGGCGAGTCAGTGAGGTTTTCATTTGCGTCTACATATCCCCATACAGCTTGGCCTTCACTAAGAATAATATTGTTCCAAACTTGCGCATTTGTTGAAGGGTTCTGGGCTTGGATACCCGTGACCTTTCCATTATAGGAATCGCTCGTGCGAATAAGGTTATTATAGACTTGATTACTATCATTTACAAACTGAAGGTTGATTTCACCATCAACAACATTATCGTAAATATAAAGGATCGCCGCGGTACCTTGGTTGTTACCTATGAACTCCAAATCTGTATTGTTTGTAAGGTAATTACGTCGGTACGTGTTCTGGTTGCCGCCTTCCTTGTCGAAGATCCCCGAGGTGCAGCCGTGAATATAGTTGTCTTCGACAATGATATCGGAAGATCCATAAACCTTTATGCCAGCACTGTTGCCCCCGCCGCCCGTGACTCCATGAATGTTGTTGTTGTGAATCCAGGCGCTGTTCGCCGAATCCAACCGGATCCCGTCATGGTTATCCGTGGTCGCCGCATACTGGCCAATGATCTCGCAGTAGGCGACTTCGTCGCTGGTGCCGGAGATTCGGAAGGGGGATGCGACTTCAAGGATACCGCCGGACGTATAGGTGGAGGTGGGCTCGATCGTGAAACCCAGCACCCGCACATAACTCAGGGTGGGACTCTCGGTGCCGAAGACGGGCTGGGAGCCGGCATCAAGGAAAATGCGGACAGTCTGTCCGG
>JBIOJM010000218.1:0-17248 GCA_044450785.1 Isosphaerales bacterium | reverse complement strand
TTAGTGCCGAAGACAGGACTTGAACCTGCACGGCCCGTTAAGGCCACTAGGACCTGAACCTGGCGTGTGTGCGTGGCATCTTGCGGGCATCTATAGGGGCGTTTCGCAGAAAGCCCTTGTTTCTCGGTCAACTCGGCCCTGATCACATGGCATCCATAGGGTACCAAAAGGGCGGTCTCACGGGCAATGTTGGCGGAGATTTGGCGGAATTGAGACGCGCTAGGAACGTAAGGACCGGCGGGGGACGCGAGTCTATCTTCCATCCCTCGTATGTGGAACTCCCAGGCACACGTAGCCTGGTTACGGATGAGGTGGCGACCACTTCCTGGGCGGGTAGGTACTTGAGGAACGCCACGAACTGCGCCGCGTGCAGTCCAGCGAGCGTCGCTTGCCCTGGAAGATGACGAACCGCTTGATCGATGGGGCGTAGCAGTCCTCCGAATGGATGCTGTCATGTAGGCGCTGGCTCGCCTGGCGGATCTGGTAGACGCCGGGACATGGAAGGGATCGTCTTTGCGAAATTCCGGAAAATCTTTACTGGCCCTTGCATCCAGTGTCTGGGCTCATGACAATCGACTGTCACCTGGGATTATTCGGACAATTGGGCGTGTTGCATCACGCCCGTTCAGAGGCGAACGACTTGTTGTAAGGCGAACAGAAGGGAGCAACTGATGGCGAGTCCGAGGCGACGGTTTCTCTCGCTGATTGGCGCATCGGTAGCCGGGCTGATTCTGCCCGAGGCGTCCGAGGCATGTTGTCTGCGTCGTCGAAGGGTCGCGCGGCAGCAGCCGATGTGCTACCAGATGACATATGATTATCCCTGCGAGGATCGGTTCAGCCCGGACCGGCAGACCGAGGTCAGGATCTACTGCAAGGATATAGTAGTCGGCGGCGTGAGAATTGGGACGGTGCGAACCCTAGCGATGATCCACCTCCCAAAGGAAGTGGCGTCAAAGATCGCCGAAGGGGTATCGCAGGCTCTGACAGCCATCTCGGGTGCATTAGCGTCAACAGGCGCTGGTGCCCCTGCGGCTGCATGGACGGCTTTTGCTGGGGCGCTCGTCGCGATTGGATATAATACGCTCAAGAATGCCGACGGGAGCCTAGACCTCCGGGTACGGCCCGGTGCGGCCTACTACTGGTACCAGCCGACTGGCTCTGACATCGCGATTACAGTCGATCCGGCCAGTTGCACGTTGATCCTAAACTCGCTATAGGCTCCCGACGTGGATCGTGCCCCGTCGGACGGAAGCGATCGCCTAACCTTTCGTTGCATCGGACTGGGGCCGCCGCGGCGCGTTCTGCGAGTTCGATAGGTTACTCTCGGCGGGCCGGTCCGCTGAGCTTTGTCGGCCGATCACTTCGAGGTTCTCAAGAAAAATAGGAGTCTGCCGTGGCTCAAGTCGAGGGCAACGTCGAGGTCTATGAATCGTCTGACGGCGGGACGGGCGACCCCGGCAAAACAGTTTGGCAGTTCTTCATCGGTAAGCAACCGACGGTCACCAAGAACCGCGAGATCGCGGCAACCATGCGTCTGGCGATCCAGTCGGCACATAAAGTGATGGTCACACGTACAGTCCCCCTGACAACACCATTTCACAGGCTCGTATTGCGCTCTAGCGAGCGAGGAGTGCCGATCCCGAAATCTATCGAGGACCGCCTAACCTCGCGCTGTAGCGGACCCGCTTTCCCCAAACGAGACCACGGACGCGTCCTGTCGTGATATTGAATGAAATAATGTTTGACCGTTATTGCAATCTGCAATAATCTCCATCTGTACAGGCGATGATGCCTGGCGAGATGATCGAGGAGCCTATGCCTATCAACTGGAATGTCTACGAACGAGAAGAGGACGAGCTTGTCCGCCAAGTCAACGCGGGAGAAATCTCGCAAAAGGAGTTTGACAGAGCGATGCGCGATTTGCGCGATGAGACACGCGGGTATGCTGAGGAAGAGGCCGAAAGAGCGTACAACGAAGCGATGGGCTACTGGTGAGAGTTACCGCCGCCGGCCTGCGGGCCATCTGCGATTCGCTCAACGACGAGCGCGGCACGGGCGGGCAGAGCAAGCTCGCCCGTCTTGTCGGCTGGAACTTCTCGACGCTCTGGCGGAAACTCAACGGCAGATCGCCGATTACGCAGAGCGACGAACTGGCCATCAGACAGGCGGTTACCCCTCCTACGAAACTGCCCTGAATCCGCCTTTGTGGCGGAAAAATGGCGGAAAAGCATATATAAGTCAGTTGATCTATTCGCCCTAACTATTGCCGAAGACAGGAGTTGAACCTGCACCCCCCGTTAGGAGGACTAGGACCTGAACCTAGCGCGTCTGCCAATTCCGCCACTTCGGCCTGAACTCATTAGAAAGCCATCCACCGAAGCCCGTCAAGAGGTCGACCCCATCGGTCCGTTCACTCAACGGGGAACCTCCAGCAACTCGAGATGCGACGGCTTCTCGCTGTTCCGATACACCCGCTGCGTGGCTTTCTGAAAGTCGGATTCCTTTGCATTGTAGATGTCGATGAACTTCTGCGGATTGCGGTCGATCAGCGGAAACCACGTGCTCTGAATCTGCACCATGATCTTGTGACCGGCCCGGAACGTGTGCGCAACGTCCTGCAGCGCGAAGTTCACCGCCGTCGGCTGATCGGGGCTGAACGGTTCGGGTTTCTCCAGACTGTTCCGAAACTTGCCGCGCATCACGTCGCCGCGGACGAGCTGCTGAAAACCTCCGAATTTCGGAGACGACTCGCCGGCACCCGAGCCGGAATAGTCATCGGGGTACACGTCGATCAGCTTGACGACCCAGTCCGAGTCGGTTCCGGAAGTCGATACGAAGAGACGGGCCAAAATCGGCCCGGCGATCGTCACGTCCGTCGTCAGCTCCGCCCCCTGATACACGAGCACATCGGGACGGCGCGAGGCAAAGCGCTGATCCTGAACCATGTAATCGGCCGTCATACGGTTCTCGATCTGGTCGATGTATTCCACCGGCCGGGCGGGGTCGCTCACATATTCGTCGAAGGCGGAGTCGACTGGGCCGGCCGGGGCGTCGAACGCCAGGCCACCCCCAGCCTGCAGAAACAGCGATCGCCGTTGCACGTTGCGCGGCGGCCAGACGTCGTACGTCTTCCACTGGTTCGTGCCGGTCTCGAAGACCCAGGCTTCGGGAAAGCTCGGCGATCCCTTTCCTTTCAAATAGTATTGAAAGAAAGGGAACTCGATTTTTTCGCGAAAATACTCGCTCGTTTTGGAGGAGAACGGCACGGGTCCGAGCTTCGAGCCATCATCCCCTCTCCAGCCGCCGTGCCGCCAGGGCCCCATCACCAGCACGTTGGTCGCGCCCGGGCTGGATGCCTCGACGTTCCGGTATGTCTCGAGCGCACCAAACAGGTTTTCAGCGTCGAACCAGCCGCCCACCGTCATCACGGCCGGCTTGATGTTTTTCAAGTGCGGGCGGAGATTGTGTGCCTTCCAGAATTCATCGAACGTCCCGTGCTGCATCATCTCGTTCCAGAACGGGACGTCGTCCTTGAAATAGCGCGCGTCGGCGTTCGCCAGCGGCCCCATCCGCAGGAAGAACGAATAACCGTCGGGCGTGCCGTGATCGAAGCGCTCCCTTGACTTCTTGGTCGGAAGGGGTCGCGGATGGCCGAAGGAGGACATGAAGTTGAAGGCATGGTTCAACTGCAGGGCGCCGTTGTGGTGCCAGTCGTCGCCGGTGAACCAGTCGGTCACCGGGGCCTGCGGCGACGCGGCCTTGAGCGCGGGATGGGCGTCGATCATGCCGGCCGCGGTGTAGAATCCGGGATACGAGATCCCCCACATCCCCACCCGGCCGTTGTGGTTCGGCAAGCGCTTGATCAGCCAGTCGATCGTGTCGAACGTATCCGTGCTCTCATCGATCTCTTGTGGACTCATCTTTTGCGGCCGATGCGGCCGCATGTTGACGAACTCCCCCTCCGACATCCAGCGCCCGCGGACGTCCTGGTAGACGAAGATATAGCCTTCGGTGCCGAAGAGCGGCGAGGGACCAAGGTCCGAAAAATAGGCGTCCGCGCCATAGGGCTGCACGCTGTAGGGGGTCCGCAAAAGCATGATCGGGTAGCGCTGGGTCTGGTCTTTGGGAATGTTGACCGATGTGAAGAGCCGGACGCCGTCGCGCATCGGGATGCGATATTCGTACTTCGTGTAATGAGACTTGATGTACTCGACTCCCTGGGCCATCAGTCGATCGGGCGCAAGTAGCCCCAGGGAGAAAATCGCCGCCCCCAGGGTGAGTCGAGCGAGCGGTCGGCCTCGGATCATGATCGTGACTCCTGCTGTTGGATCGTCGATGCTAGGGAGCATGATCCCGCGCTCATCGCGCGGCGATCGGAAGCGACCAGCATAATCGGCCGCGAGCTTCGAATCAGCGCCCCAGTCCGAGCCGCTGGCGGTGATAGGCCAGACGCTCCTCGGGGCTCATCCGCGTGAAATCGGGGCGAGCAGCGGGCGTCCCGGTGCTGCCATTGGTCGGGACGTGGGCATGGCGGGAAGCGCCGGGGTGCGATTCGGTGACGACCGGCCGCCGGCATCCGCACCGGCCGGCCTGCCCGTTCCGTGCGGCTGCACTGGAATGACACGAACACGGCTCGCTGCCGTTCGTCGACTCGGCGACGGCCAGCGCCGGCTGTGATGCCGGTTTCGCGCTGGCTGCTCGCGACGCGGGTGCCGCGGTCGCTCGAACCGCCCGAGCGTTCCCCTTGGGAACGACCACGGAGGTCCGCGAGGTCCCCGCGTAGCTCATGCCTTGGTCCGTCAACTGGAGATCGTCGTCCAGGCTGCGATGGGGCTTGAGCCCGAGCTTGGCGAGGACGGCGTGATACGCCTGGACCGCGTCGACGGTCCCGATCTGGCCTTCGACGATCAGACGGAGAAAATGAACAAAGGCCAGTTGGTTCTCTGCATTGTTGATCTTGCGGCCAAAAAGGGCGACCTTGGCGCCATGTTTCTGGGCGTCGTAGAGGAGCTGGAATGCGTCGCGAGTCGTGCCGGCCGAGCCGCCCAGGATGCCGACGACCAGGTGCGGGTCGAACCGGACCAGCTCTTCCATCGCCTGCGGGCCGTGATAGACCATCTTGAGGAACCGGGGGCGGCCGGTCGGGCCGACGCCCGCCAGCATCCGCGTGATCATGTCGTTGATGTACGAGGGCAGCACGTCGGCCGCGACCGCGGCCTTGACGTTCGGGTCGAACACCTCGAGGAAGTAACGGAAGCCCTTGCGCTCGGCCTCTTCACGAAAGTCGTGGAATCGTTCGAGGGTGGCCAGGTCGCGCTCGAGGTCGTTGTTGAAGGTCACGCTGTACAGACCCAGGTTCGCCCCGCTGGCTCGCTCCTCGGGTGCACACTCGAGGTGGCCGCACTGGATGTGGTCGAGACTGGCGGTGCGGAACGGTCTCGAAGGGTGGTCGTGGTAGGTCGCGCCCCGCGCAAGATGGATGTCGGTCGTGTCGTTGGCCCGGACCGCGGGTGTGACCGGTGACTGGTCGAACAGCCGCTCGCGGATGGTCAGGGCATGGTTGGAGCTCGCCGACATGAGCATGATGTCGACGAGCCCGGACCGGCTGATCAGCCGCATCTGCTCGCGGTATTCCTCGAGTGTCTTGAAACGGACTTCGCCCGCGTGCATCTCGGGCGACTGGCCGGGGGCACCCAGCCCGAGCGCCATGTCGCCGTCCTTGGCGTCGGCGATGATGAACTCACGGCAACTCGGGTCGGCGTGGATGGCGGCCAGCTTGCGGTCGAGAGATTTCTCCATGGCCTCAGCGTTTCCCCTTCGCTTGTCCGGAGACGGTGACCCGAGAATTTCCGACCGCGCCGTTGCCGCCCGCCGAGCCCATGGTCACACGGACGGGGCGCGGGCTTGGGGCGGCGGCCGCGTGCCGGGGCTCGGATGCCGGTCGGCCCGAGTCGGTCCTTGCCTTGCCGGCTGCCTTGGGATTGCTCTTGAAGACGGCTTCGATCGTTTCGCGCAGGACCTGCGCTGAATGCTGAAGCGCCGAGGTCTCCTTGGGCCAGAGCTCGATCTCATGCTGTGTCAGGACGCCTTTGCGCCCGACCACCGCCGGGATCGAGATACACACGTCGCGCAGCCCATAGGGACCGTTGACAAGCGAGGAGACCGGCAAGATCCGTTTATGGTCAAGCGCCACCGAGTGGACCACCTCGCGGATCGAGATCCCGACCGCGAAGCCCGCGCCCCCCTTGAGCTTGATCACCTCCGCACCGCTGCCCCGGGTTCGCTTGAGGATCGACTCGGCGAGGCTGCTGTTCCAGCCGGGGAATCGTTCCAGCGGCAAGCCGCCAACCTGCGCGGCCGACCAGATCGGCACCATGCTGTCGCCATGCTCGCCCAGGATCAGGGCCGAAACCTGAGTGGGCGGAACCTCGAGCGCTTCGGCGATCAGGCTGCGAAATCGGGCCGTGTCGAGCTGCGTTCCCAGGCCGATCACTTGCGACGCGGGCAGATCGAGCTGGCGGACGGCCAAATAGGTCAAAATATCCACCGGGTTGGACACAACCAGCACGATGGCTTCTCGCTTCAGGCCGGCCGTGGTCATCTGGCCGAGGATGCCGAGGAACAGCTCGACGTTGCGGTTGATCAGGTCGAGCCGGCTCTCGTCAGGCTTGCGGCGCAGGCCGGCCGTGATCACGATCAGATCACTTTCGGGGATCGCCTCGTAGCCGGTCGCGCGGATCCGCTGATCGGCGACCAGGGAGGCGCCGTGGAGTAGGTCAAGGGCTTGTCCCTTGACTTGGTCGGCATTGAGGTCGATCAGGTCGATCTGGCTGACGACGCCCCCACACTGAAGAGCAAAGGCCGCCGACGAGCCGACCAGGCCGCCACCGCCGATGATGCTGACTTTCATGAGTCGATCTCCCGAATCTTTGGCCGCGTTCGTGCGCCAGCGCTCATTTGACCGCCCCGTTCAAAGCGTGCATCACCTGGTCGGTGATCGCCTGGACCAGGGCCTCCTGGTCCATCGGGCCTGGTCGACCTTGACCGTTTCCCGAAGGCTGAGCCGGCGAAGATGGCCGCGAAGATGAGGCTCCGCCCGCGCCGGCTCGCGTCATATCGGCGGCCAGTGGCGTCAACCGCGACTCGATGGGCGACGCCTCCGCCTGGGCGCCCGTGATTTTGGGATGAAAGAAGACGCGAGCCTCGGGGCTGGGCTCGCCGAATCCTTCGCGGAACAGGCTGTTGCCGCAGAGGTCGCAGTTCTCCAGGCCCCGCTCGAGACGCGGGTCGGGGATACCAAGCTTGGGCTTGAGCCGGATCAGCTCGGCGGCCTTCTCGTCGGTGTAGTAATTGACCCGGCCGAGCTGTTTGGCCAGGATCAGGATTCGGCAATAGGCGTCGATGATTTCCGTCTTGAAATAGGCGTCTTCCAGGTCGCTGCCGTAGGTGACGGTTCCGTGGTTCGCCAGCAGGATCGTGTCGGTGTCCTTGACGAAAGGGAGCACGGTATCGGCGAAAGCCTGCGAGCCCGGCGTCTCATAGGGAGAGATGGCGACCTCGCCCAGGAAGACCTCGAATTCCGGCAGGATGCACTTGGGGATCGGCTCCCCGGCGACCGCGAACGCCGTGGCGTGGGGGGGGTGGCAGTGCACGACCGACCGGACGTCCGCCCGCGCCTTCATGATCGTCAGGTGGAGCAGGATCTCGCTCGAGCGCCCCCGCTTGCCCGAGACCTGTTTGCCGTCGAGGTCCACGATGCAGAGATCGTCGGGCTTCATGAACCCCTTCGATACGCGTGTCGGAGAGCAGAGCACCCGGTCTTCGCCGAGCCGCAGGCTGATGTTGCCGTCATTGGCCGCGGCGAAGCCCTTGTTGTAGACCCGACGGCCGATCTCGCAAATCTGCTCGCGAAACTTCCATTCGTTCATCATCGAGCCGTTGCCGATCATGTTTTCCTCGCGATCATCCTTATGTAGGTCAGGCTGGAAAGCCTGACCTACCGTTTAGAACGCCAACTGGTCGATCAGGCACGCACAGTAGGCGTCCACCGGAGTCTTGGTCTTGCCGAACGGGTTGGCGGCCTCCCGCCCTTCACTGAGACCGATCAGGCTCCCCGGTCCGGCACCGAGGACGTCGTAAACAACGACATCCTCTCCTCGAGCCGTGGTGGATTCGGTCAGCGCGGCGAGCGGCATCGGCAGAGCGAGCAGGAGCCGCCCGCCCCGGAGCTGAGGATTGAACTTCGACAAGGTCACTCGTCCGATCACTTCAGCGATCCTCATCGGCTTCCCCCCACGTTGATGACTTTTTGTCGGGGAGCCCGATCACGCTCCACCGGCCCGGTGTGGTCGGTCCCAGAATCTCCTGGAGCGCCCGGCCGTCGTTGGTGACGAGCACCAGATCGCCGCGGCCCGCACCGAGCCGGTCGAAGACCAAGATCGGCTCGCCGTCCGGCCGTCTCTCCGGGGTTTCGAGCTGGACAACGAGCAGGCGTTCCCCCTGAAACGTGGGATGCTTCACCGTGGCCGTCGCCGTGCCGAATACCCGCCCGAGCTGCATGGCACGCCCCAAATCCCAAATCCGAAACCCCGAATCAAAAATCAAAAATCAGACGAACCGCATGCCGCCGATGACGCTGGTCCGGCGTTGCCGGCAGAAAGTCAAGGGAGTGGTCACGCCTTCGCCGGTCGGGCCGGCGATCGAGAACGACAGAACACCCTCGCCCCCCAATCCGAGCCCGGCCGTGCACGGGCCGTTGATCACGAAGATCGTGCAGTCCATGATCTTCCCCATTCGCGTCATGACCGACGTGTCGCGCGAGTGAAGGATGGCCGTGTGGCCGAATCCGTGTTCGCTATCCTTCGCCAGGGCGATCGCTCGCTCGACATTGGAGACACGAACGAACGGGACGAACGGCATCATCTGCTCCAGGTGGACGAACGGGTGCTCCGCGCCGGTCTCGGCAAAAAGGAGCTGGGTTCCCTCGGGCACCTTGACCCCGGCGTGCTCGCCCAGCACGCTCGGATCCTGGCCGATCAGGTCTTTATTGACGTGCAGCGCACCGTCGTTCCCCTTTTGGATGGCGGCCTGCGTCAAGGCATCGACCTGGGTGGCCGTGAGCCGGAGCCCGCCGTGCCGGGTCATCACCTCCATGAGCGAGTCAAAGATCTGGGCGACGGCGAAGACCTGCTTTTCACCGATGCAGAGCAGGTTGTTGTCGAACGCGCCCCCGGTGACGATCGATCGGGCTGTGTTCTCGAGGCAGGCGGTCGCGTCGACGACGACGGGAGGATTGCCCGGCCCGGCGACGATCGCCCGCTTCTTGCTGGCCAAGGCGGCCCGGGCGACGGCCGGCCCCCCCGTGACCACCAGGATTCGCACGGCCTTGTGGTCGAAGAGTGCCGCGGCCGACTCGAGCGTGGGCGGGTCGATGATCGTGAGGAGGTTTTCGATGCCGATCGCCTCGCGCATCGCCTTGTTGAACCGGCGCACGCCTTCGGCCGCGATCCGCGCCCCCGAGGGATGCGCGTTGAAGACGACCGTGTTCCCCGCGGCCAGCATGTTGATCGCGTTGCCGGCAAGCGTGGGCAGACTGTGGGTGACCGGCGTGATCGCGCCGATGACTCCGAACGGCACGTAGTCCGTCAGGGTCAGGCCGTCGTCGCCCGAGTCGTTGTCGGTGCGAAGGTACTCGACTCCCGGTACGCGCGGGATGGCGTCCTTGAGCTTGGCGATCTTGTGGTCGAGCCGGCCGATCCGGGTCTCCTCGAGCTCGAGCCGCCCGAGCTCCTCCGCCTGGCCGGCACAGATTTTTCGGATGCACTCGACCGCCTTGCGGCGGTCGTGGAGGGGCCGGGTCTTGAATGACTGGAACGCCCCCTCAGCGGCCATCACCGCGTCATCCACCGTTGAGAACACGCCGAGGTTCCCCGACGGCCGGGACTGGGCCCTGCCATTGGTTGCGAGCGCCCCATTGCCCATCTGGGCCAGGACCTCTTGAACCACGTTGCGGATGAGATCTTCGGTCATTTGCATGGCTGGCACCGTGTGGAACAGCCGAGGGCGGCTGTGGGCTGGTGAAAAGTTGGCCTCACACAAGCTGCGCGTTCATACCGATTAGTTCCGCCGGCCTCCGTGCGCGGAGAAGACCACGTGCCCGCCGACGTCCACCGTGTCGACCAGCCCGATCACGACTGCGTCGATCGGCAGCTTTTCGGTTTCGGGCGTGAGCCGGGCACTCGACCCTTGACAGATCAACACCATCTCATCCAGGCCGGCGCCCAGGGTGTCGACCGCGACGAAGGTGCGGCCCGTCGGCACGAGACGGTCGCGCGCCTTTTCGTCGACCCGGTAGGGCTCGACGGTCAGGAGCTTTTGCCCCGTCATCGACGCGACTTTCTGAGTCGCCACCACACTGCCTGTCACTCGGGCCAGAAACATCGCGTCGTCATCCTCGTGTTATTTCCTCGAGCAATTGCTTGGCCTGCCGCGCGACCACGAGCTCCTCGTTGGTCGGCACGGTCCAGACCTGGACGCGGGAGCCGGGGGTCGAAATCACTCGCTCCGCCGGCCCGCCTGCGTTCCGTGCCGGGTCGAGCTCGATGCCGAACCAGCCCAGCTCGCGGCAGACCCCCGCTCGAATCGCGGACGAGTTTTCGCCGATCCCACCGGTGAAGACGATCGCGTCGGCGCCGCCGAGCTCGAGCAGGTAGGCGCCCAGGTAGTGCCTGATGGCGGCGATGAAGACGCCGATGGCCAGCTTGGCATCGGCATGGCCGCTCGCCGCGGCGGCCTCGATGTCGCGGAGGTCCCGGCCCACGCCGCTAAGCCCTTCCAGCCCCGACTGATTGGCCAGGATCGACAGCACCTCGTCGAGGCCCTTGCCGGTCTCGCGCAGGATGACCGGCAGGGCGAAGACGTCGAAGTCGCCCACCCGGTTGTTGTGGGGCAGTCCGGACTGGGGGCTCATCCCCAGGCTGCACGCGACCGATCGTCCGTGGCGGATCGCGCACAGTGACGAGCTCCCCCCAAGGTGGCAGGAGATCAGCTTGATGTCGCTACGGCCCAGCAGCTCGGGCATCCGGCCCGCGATGTAGCCGTGGCTGGCTCCATGAAATCCCCACCGCCGGATGCCGAGCTCGGTCGCCCATCGCCCGGGTATGGCGTAGCGCTGATTCTCCTCGGGAATCGTCCGGTGAAAGCCGGTCTCGAACGCGGCGACGAGCGGAAGACCGGGGAACCGGCCGCGCAGCATCCGCATCGCCCGCGTGTATGGTGGATTGTGGGCCGGCGCGACGTCCGCGAAGGCTTCCATGGCGGCCAGCACCGACTCGTCCACGAAGTGGACCCCGGTGAGGTTCCGCGCGTGAACCGCCTTGAAGCCGATCGCCGAGACTTCACCCGCATCGCGCACCACGCCTGTCTCGGGGTCGGTCAACTGCGCCAGGCAAAGCTGCACGGCCTCGCCATGGTCGGCGATCGGACGGACCAGCTCGCGCTCGCCGCGCGTCGACTTGATCAAGACCCTGGCGCTCGTCGAGCCGATTCGCTCGATCGAGCCTCGAGCCAGCACGGGCTCGGCCGGGTCGCCCATGTCGAACAGGCGGTACTTGAAGCTGGTGCTGCCCAGGTTCGCCACCAAGACCTTCACCGTGCGGGCCCTCCGCCGAACGCGCGGACCACGGCCGGATCGGGCCTCGGGATCACGTGGGCGGCGCGGAGCTCGCCAATCCGGGCGGCGGCCTCGGCGCCGGCCTCGACCGCGGCCCGCACGCTGCTGACGTCGCCTTGTACCATCACGCTCACCACGCCACCGTCCAGCTTGATCACGGAGCTGGCCAGATCCACGTTCGCCGCCTTGAGCATCGCATCAACCGCATTGATCAACCCGACCAGACCGAGCGTCTCGATCAGGCCCAGGGCGTTTCCGTTCATTGTCATCGACTCACCTGTCAATCTCGCCGCAGGCATGGTGCCGGGCTCTGGACGAAGGACGAAGGACCAAGGACGAAGGACCAAGGACGAAGGACCGATCACGACCCCAGGAACGTCCGCAGAATGACGTCGTCCGGGCGGGGAATGACGTGGGCGCTGACCAGCTCGCCGACCTTGCCGGCCGCCTCGGCGCCCGCCTCGACGGCGGCGCGGACACTTCCCACGTCCCCCTTGACCAGGGTGGTGACGAAGCCGCCGCCGATCTGGACCCGGCCGGCCAGATGGACGTTCGCCGCCTTGAGCATGGCGTCGGTTGCCTCGATCATGCCGACCAGTCCCTTGGTCTCGATCAATCCCAGCGCTTCGCTCCCGTTCGCGCTGCCGTTCCCACCGATTCGCTGGCTGCTTCGCTGAAGTGTGGCCATGGTGTCAGGCTCCGTCACTCTTGGGATTCTTGGAGGAAGAGGCCGAGGCCGCCTGGGCCGCCTTGGCGAAATTCAGCACGCCGCTCAGGTCTTCGTGAGGCCGGGGAATCACCTGGACGCTCACGACCTCGCCGATCCGGCTGGCCGCCGCCGCTCCGGCGTCGACCGCCGCTTTCACGGCCGCCACGTCGCCGGCCACGAACGCCGTCACGAGCCCGCTGCCGATCTTGTCCCAGCCAACCAGCTCCACGTTGGCCGCCTTGACCATCGCGTCGCTGGCTTCCACCAGGGCAACAAACCCCTTGGTTTCGATCATTCCCAATGCTTCGATTGATGCTCCGGCCATCTAGGCCCTCCGTTTCGTTTCAATAAAGTCAGCTCAGGTTAGGTCGAAAGCAAACGTCTGAAAAGGAAATCAAATCAGCCCCGCCGCCGGATCGATTCAGGCCTTTGTCAAAGTAACCCGGGTCGCGTGCGGCAGGTCACAACAATTCGCCTCGTCCGTGTCGATGTGCGCCTCGAGCTTCCAGTCGGGATTGATCCGGACCAGCAGCCCCTCGAGCGTTGTAGCGCACGGTCCCTCGACGCGCAGGCTCATCCGGTCAAGATGCTTGACACCGTAAAATGCCGCGTCGCCGTCGCCCATGTGCACGTGCCGCTCCGCGCGGATCACGCCCTGGCCCAGGACCAGGCTCCCCTTGGGACCGATCAACAGGCAGCCCGGCGTCCCCTCGATGTCGCCCGAGAGCCGCACCGGCACGTCGATCCCCAGGCTGATCGCATCGGTGAACGCAAGCTCGACCTGGCTGAACTTGCGGCAAGGACCCAGGATCCTCACTCCCGGAATCATCCGCTGCCTGGGCCCGACCACGGCCACCGTCTCGTTCGCGGCAAAGTCGGTGTCCTGGTAGAGCCGGCGCATCGCGGTCAACTGATAGCCCGGCCCGAACAAGACATCCACGTCGGCCTGAGTCAGATGGCAATGCCGCGCCGAAATGTGGACCACCAGGTTGGAACGGGTGCCGGCGCCCGTTGCCTGGCCGTTGGACGCACCCGCGCCGGACACATGCGTCTGGAGAATCCTGCGAACCATGGATTCGACCTGGTTCCGCGCCGGCGTGGTGAGGGTGCTGGTGCTCATTCCTCGGTCCTCGAACGATCGCCCCGTGGCTGCTCCAGAAGCACTCCGTTGGTCCCGCTCTCCACAACCCGGGCCTCGTGGATCGGCACCCCGGCATGCTCCAGCATCGCCCGGTCTTGATCGCTCAGGCCGGAATCGACCACCACGTGATCGACTTCATCCAACCCGCACAACCGCGCCAGCGCCAACCGCCCGAACTTGGTGTGGTCCGCGACGATCATGATTTCCTGCCCGCACGACATCATCTGCCGCTCGGTCTCGACCAGGAGCGAATTCGAGTTGTAAATCCCCTCGGCTACGATCCCGCCGGCCCCCAGGATGGCTGTTCGGACACGGATTGCCTGCATCGTGGCCATGGCCAGCGGTCCCAGCGCGACGCCCGTCCGGGGGTAGACGTAACCGCCGATCAGGATCAGGTCGGTCTGCTGGCTCGATGCGAGGAGCTGGGCGATCGGCAGGCTATTGGTTACGACCTGGACTCGCCGGCCGACCAGGGCCCGAGCGACTTCAAGCGTCGTCGTGCCTCCGTCCAGCAGGACCGTGTCGCCGTCTTCCAGCAGCGCCGCCGCCGCCACACCGATCGCGCGCTTCTCGATCGCCGCCGTGCTGGTCCTTTCGTCGAAGGCCGGCATCGACCTGACCTCGCCCGTGTAAACAGCCCCGCCATGCGTCCGCTTGATCGACCCGGCGAGATCGAGCGCCTCCAGATCGCGCCGGATCGTGCTCTCCGAAACGCCGAGAAGACGCACAAGCACGTCCAGGGTCGCATAACCCTGACGAGTGATCAGCTCCAGCAGTCGTTGGCGACGAGTCTCAGCCAGCATGCCCGTTCTTGCTCAAAAAACTTCCTATAACCCGTCAATATTCTTCACTATCAATTGCAAACTGTCAAGATGCTTGAAGAAAAATGATGGAATCTGGAAGAAAGTGAGTGGTACCGTTCGACTCCTGGTGTCTGTGCCGGTTGTGCGATACGATTGGCAAGTCACTTTTGTGGGGGGACGGCGATGCCGGAGTTGCCGGAAGTCGAGACGATGGTCCGGGGGATCGGGCCGGCGCTACGAGGCAAGCGGCTGCGGCGACTCGAGGTCCTGGATCCGTCCTTGGTGCAGGGCTGTTCTGCTCCCGAACTGGCGCGGCACGGCCGGGGCGCGACGGTTGACCAGGTGGGTCGTCGGGGCAAGTGGGTCGTCGTGAGCTTGGCCGGTCACCGGGGGATTATCGTCATCCAGCCGCGAATGACGGGAGGCTTTTGGCTCCGGGAGCCCGATCGACCCGACCACATCCGCCTGGTGTTCCACGTGGACAAACCCCGCGCGATGGTCTGGTATTGCGACACAAGGCGGCTGGGCAAGATCGGCTGGTACGCGCGCCCACAAGATGCGGCACGGGCCTTTGCGCGCTCACACGGGCCTGATGCCCTCGAGATCGGGCGTGACGAGCTGGAGGAGCGGCTGGCGCGAACAGCCCGCGGCATCAAGCCGGCGCTCTTGGACCAAAAAGTGCTCGCCGGGATCGGCAACATTTACGCGGACGAGATCCTGCACGCGGCTCGAATCCACCCCGAACGCCGTGCCGCCATGCTCTCACCCGCCGAGTGCAACCGCTTGCACCGCGCGATCGGCCAGGTCCTGTCGACGGCGATCGCCCTGGAGGGCTCGAGCTTCGACGCCGGCTATCGAACCGTTCTGGGCCTCGAGGGCGGTTTCCTCGGCCAGAATTCCGTGTACGGCCGCGAGAATCTACCTTGCCGGGTGTGTTCACAGCCCATCTTCAAGACCAGGATCGCCGGCCTGATCGGCCGGCCGACCTATTACTGTCCGCGCTGCCAGTCAAGGAAGTGATACGAGCGTTGCCTAGCGCCTTGGCGCTGGCTCGTCGAAGCCCCGGTTCTTGAGGTATTCGACCAGGGCTGCGTCCACGAGCTTCGCCACATCGGTCCGACAAAAATCCGCCGCCCGCTCGACCCACGCCCGCCACTCCGGGCGGCCTTTGATGGTCATCGCGGTCGGACGAGGATTGTCCCGCGCCGCTTTCGGCTTCGGTTTCGGCATCAGCCCACTCCCCTTCTAACCCTTCGTCAGTCCGGACAACGCCCTGAAGTTGGCAAGCTTACGTTAAATTTACGCACTTGCGATGAATTGGGCAAGTCCGAAAGACAGTCCCATCGGAGTAGTCTAGCGAATTTACATCAGATTTACCGTCTCAGGCATGATTAAGCCATATTTCAGTGCAGTGCGCGGATTGCCATAAGTTGGACAAAAAATATCTAGAGTCATACTTTCACGCAGTCTACGCCCTACTCTAATTAGTAAGAGATATGGTCTGAGTATTGCTTTTGTCTCCTGATCAAGGCGGTTTCGACCCGGCTAAATAACGTAAGACCGTTTTTTAAGGAGGGATCACCGTCCGTGTCGGTACCAACTGCTCACCATCCCCGGTCCATCGTCGATCCGTGCAACGCCGTCATCGCACCAGACGCTCGACGTGCCGTCCATGTCCTGTTCGTGATGGGATTCGCATTCGTGGCGGCCGGTGCGGGGGTGGCGGCCTGGAACATGAGGGGAGCCATCGCGGAACCGCGGTGGGTCATCCATAACCACGAGGTCCAGACAAGGGCGGACCAGATCCGGAACGTCACGGCTTCCGTCCAGGACGCCGAGGAAGGGGCGATGTCGCGGCGCGCGGCGCACGCGGAGACCACGACGAGGGTCCGGATCCTCCTGACTGTATCCTTGGCGGCGGCCCATTTCCTGCTCGTGGCGTTACTCTACCGTCTTATTGTGCGTCGGCAGAATTTGGAGCGGCGATTGGAGAATCTTGCACTGACCGACCCGCTGACTGGGCTGGCCAACCGCCGCGCCCTCGAGAACGCCCTGGAGTCGGCTGTCTCAAGGGCGAAGCGATACAACTCCCACGTGTCGGTGATCTTCGTGGACGTGGACCACTTCAAGCAATTCAACGACCGCTGCGGTCACAAAGTCGGTGATCAGGTACTGCGGGCAGTCGCGCGGGTGGTGCTCTCATCTGTCCGGACAGAGGATGTCGCAGGCCGATACGGCGGTGAGGAGTTCCTTGTCGTCTTGCCGGAGACCGACGAGGCGGGTTCCGCGCAATTGGCCGAGCGAATTCGAACGGCGGTCAAAGCCTTGGATTCGCCCTTACCACCGGTGACGATCAGCCTGGGGGTCGCCACGCTTCGTGCTCAGTGGTCCAGTGTGGCGGCGCTGGTCGCCAAGGCCGACCAGGCGCTCTACGTGTCGAAGCAAACCGGCCGCGACCGTGTGACGCACTTCCACCAAGAGGAAATTGCCCTTCCCTCTTGATCTGACCATCTGTATCCTATCCCGTGGATCACTTAAACGCAATACTGGCTGATCGGATTGATCATCGGTCTGCTGCTAACCCGACGCGCAAGTTTTGAAGTTGCGCTTTTTTGATTTCGCCCCAAAGGGGCAGCGACATGCAAGCCCAGGGCAATGCCCTGGGATCTGGAAAACGTGATGACCCGTGCCCTGAAGGGGCCGAACATGGTATTCAATCCCCGCGGTCCCGCTCTTCATCTTCCATTGAGGCGGGGAGCCTGTCCTTGTTACGCCCTTTCAGGGCTCCGCTGATTCGTGTCGTTTGTCTGTTCCCAGGGCGTTGCCCTCGTCGTTACACACATCTTTTCGTTATTTTGGAGGCTATGGGGATTATAGATAAGTGCATGTCCTATTGTTAAGTTGGGACGTCTTGGTTACCCTGC
>JBIOJM010000217.1:0-17308 GCA_044450785.1 Isosphaerales bacterium | reverse complement strand
GACCAGAGTATTGGCTCTGCGACACCGGTTCGGACGGGCCGGGGATTAAGGAACTGCGCGAAAATAACTTGCCGGAAAAGTCGTCTTTCGCGGAGCGAAAGGCGACACTTATTTCCGCGCAGCGCGTTAGCTCGGTTTTCTCAGCGCCCCGCCCTCCCGCTCGGACGCGCCCTTGCCCTTACCGGGAGCGCGTGACGCGTTTGCCTGAGCAGGCACGTCCGAAGTCCGCTTGATCCCCAACGCCGTCTGCTTTCCCCGGCCCGTTGGGGAGCGTACAATACATCTCCGACCGACTCGCAGGAGAATCAACCATGCCCGTCCATGACTGGACACGCGTCGAAGCTGGCATCTTCCATGACTTTCACACGGTCTGGACCGTTGCGCTTCGGACCACGCTCAACGAAGGACTGCTGCCGCAGGGGTACTACGCTTTGGTGGAGCAGCATGCCGGCCGCGCGATCACGGACGTTCTCACGCTGCACGCGAGCCCGGAGCCTCCAGAGCCGGCATGGTTGCCCCCGGACACGGGCGGCATCGCCGTGGCCGAGGCGCCGCCCCGGATGCGGCTCAAACAGACCGTGGAGCCGGCTGCCTTGGCCAGACGACGCTCCCTGGCAATCCGCCACGTCAGCGGCCACCGCCTCATCGCTCTGATCGAGATCGTGTCCCCGGCGAACAAGGATCGTGCCCGGCACATCGAAGAGCTGGTCGACAAGGCCGTTTCGGCTCTGGAGCGTGGAGTCCACTTGTTGCTGGTGGACCTGTTTCCGCCTGGCCCGCACGACCCTTCCGGGATCCATGGATTCATCCTTGAGTGCCTCGAACAGTCCGGCGAGCCCTACATTTTGCCCATCGACGGACCGCTGACGCTGGCCAGCTACGTCGCCGGGCCACGGGTGGATATCTACCTGGAGCATCTGGCCGTCGGCGCCCCCTTGGCGGAGATGCCGCTGTTCCTGCGGCCAGACCGCTACGTGAACGTGCCGCTCGAACCGACCTACCAGTCCACCTACCGGGGCATGCCCGCATTCTGGCGCGAAGTTCTCGAAGGACGGCCGCCGGTCGGTTCCTGAGATTCATTCTGAGTTCCTGGTAGTACCCGCTCAGGGCAGTCGCCACGTCCCGCCAAGCCCGCGTCCTTTTGGGGTAAAACGGGGCTACTGAAATTCGGAACTCGGCCTCGCCCTGTTCTGGATTTAAGGATATTATTGATGGGTAAGCAATCGACCACGTAGAAGAATACCGCCATGGCGAAGACCCGTCCGGCCCCGCGGAAAAACCGGATCATCTCCTGGCGAGCGATCCGGGAGTTCATCGAGGCGCATCCTGAAGACCAGAGCGCGCTGAACGCCTTCGCCAAAATGACTGTCAGGACAAAGCCCAAGTCCCACGCCTGTTCACCCGAGTACCTCGCGCTGCTCCGCGCGTTTCCTCCGCGCCCGATCCGCGGCGATGACGAGCACCGGCGGGCCGTCGATGTCGTCAACGGCCTCCTCGACCGGCCCGCGCTCATTCCCGACGAGGAAGATTACCTCGATGTTCTCGGGCTGCTCGTCGCCGACTATGAAGACTCGATTTACGAGCATCCCGAATTCACGCCCGCGGAGCGGCTCCGCCACCTGATGGAGGAGCACGCCCTGACCCAGGCCGAGCTTGCCCGCCGCGCATGCGTCGCCGTGACGTCTCTTTCCGACATTCTGAATGGCAAGCGCCGGATCAGCCCCAGAGTCCGCGCCAAGCTGGCCGAGTGCTTCGGCGTCTCGGCTTCCTTCTTTGCATGAAGTCTCGCGGGGAAAGAGGAGCAGGAGGAACGACGATGAACGCTCGCGAACGACCTCATTACGTCATCAAGCCATCCGAGATCGCGAAGTGGCTGGATCGGGAGCCAGAGACCTGGTGGATGGTCGACGGGGACCCTCTTCTCACGGGAAAGCTCGATTTCCCCTGCCCGAGCGGTGAATTATCCGAGGCACTGCGCCGTTACCAAAGGGATCTGGTCATCTATCCCGTCATGCCAACCTCGACTGGGTCGCAACCGGCCGGACAAGCCATCAAATGGCAGAGCCTCAATGACCTCGCGGATCGTGACAATCCCCAAAAAAGAAGGACGTTCTTACTTTCCTGGTCGGATCGCGAGGACGAATGGCTCCTCAGCGAGTATCCCTCGTCGAAACTCCCTGAACTCGAGCACTGACGGGGGGCCGTCGTGGCGAAGAAGAAAGGCCGTCCCCCCATTCTTCTCGCGAACATGCGAATGTGCTCAGACATGCTGCGGAGCCTGGATCGGATCAAGCTCGCCCGCGGCCAGCTTCGCCTGGTACTGGTTCCAGGTCATAGGCGGCTGGCCCGTGTCCACTTCGCGCATGGTGATACAGCCTTCGACCGGACACACCAGGCTGCACATGTTGCAGCCGACGCACGAGTCTTCTTTTATGGTAAAGAGGTTGATCACGTCGCCGCCCGCTCCGGGAAGGACGTCGTGGCCTCCCGAGCAGGTGGCTCCGCTTGTCGAGCCTCGCGCCGCCAGGAATTCGGCCGCTCCCGACCGGTCCCAGCGGATCGATTGATGGCAGCCGTCCTCGCAGGCGATGTAGCAGAGCCCGCAGTGGATGCATTTCTCCTGGTCGATCCGGGCGATGACCTTGTAGTTCAAGTCGAGCTCGCTCCACGTTTTGATCCGTGGCACGGTGAGGCCCGCGAAGTCTCCGATCTTGCGGTATCCCTTGTCGCGCATCCAGCCTTCCAGGCCGCTCTTCAAATGCTCGACGATCCGGAAGCCGTAGTGCATGACGGCGGTGCAGACTTGCACCGAACGTGCTCCCAAGAGGATGAACTCGACGGCGTCCTGCCAGGACTGGATGCCGCCGATGCCGCTGATCGGGACGTTGATGGAGGGATCAGCCGCCAGGGCCGCGACCATGTGGAGCGCGACCGGTTTGACGGCGGGCCCGCAGTAGCCGCCGTGACTGCCCAAACCCGCGACGGCCGGTTTGGGCGCGAGCGTATCGAGGTCGACTCCCATGATGGAATTGAGGGTGTTGATCAGGGAGAGCGCGTCGGCCCCGCCCTCGACCGCCGCTCGTCCGATGGCGGCCACGTCGCTGATGTTGGGCGTGAGCTTGACCATCACGGGGACGGTCGCCACTTGCTTGACCCACTCGGTGATCATGCACGCGTAGTCGGGGACCTGGCCGACCGCGGAGCCCATGCCGCGCTCGCTCATGCCATGTGGGCAGCCGAAGTTCAGCTCGATGCCATCGGCGCCGGTGTCCTGCGTCTTCTTGGTGATCTCGTGCCAGACGTCCCGTTTTGACTCGACCATGAGCGAGACGAAGAGCGCCCGGTCGGGATGCGCCTTCTTGACGCGCGCAATCTCCTTGAGGTTGACGTCCAGCGGGCGATCGGTGATCAGTTCGATATTATTCAGTCCCATCACTTTTCGCCCGTCGTAATCGACGGCGCCATAGCGCGACGACACGTTGACGATCGGCTCGCCGGCGATCGTCTTCCAGACGGCGCCTCCCCAGCCTGCATCGAAGGCGCGGCGGACCTGGTACTCCGAGTTGGTCGGTGGGGCGGACGCCAGCCAGAAGGGGTTCGGCGCCTTGACTCCACAGAATTCGATCGACAGGTCGGTCATGTTCGCTCCTGCTTTGCCGGTGGATCAAGCGACGGCGACAGCGGCATCGATGCCGCGCGCCGCCACCTTGCCGTCCTGGACCGCATCGACGACCTCGCCCCCGCTTCGCAAGCAGTCGCCCCCGGCGAACAGCCCGGCGATGCTCGTCGCACCCGTGGTACGATCGACCAGGATTTCCCCTTTTTCGCACTTCAAGTCGGGCAGGGCGGCAACCAGGTCGAGGAGCGCTTCCTGGCCGAGCGCCTTGATGACCATGTCCGCCGGCAGGACGAAATGGGATCCCGGCAAGGTACTGACCCGGCCCGATCGTGATCCTTTGTCCTCGAGCTCGGTCCGGAGGAACTCGACGCCGCGGACCGCGCGCGCCACGCCGAGCACGCGGATCGGCTGCGCGAACCACTCGAACCGAACGCCGTCCGACTTGGCGAGCTCGTACTCGTAGGCGAAGGCCGGTAACAAAGCCTCCGAACGCCGGTAGGCGATCGTCACCTCGTTGGCACCGAGCCGCCTGGCGGCGGTGGCCACGTCGATGGCCGTGTTGCCGGCGCCGATCACCAGGACGTTGGCGCCGACCTTGCATTCGGCGAAGGGACCTGAGTGAGTTTGAAAGATGAAATCGAGCGCTTCCCACACCCCCTCCAGGTCCTCACCCTCGATCCCCAGGGGCAGGGTGCGCCCCAGGCCGATGCCCAGGAAGACGGCGTCAAACGCACCGAGGAGGGCCCGAACCTCTAGACCGGTCACAGGGTGGTTGAATTCGATGTCGATCCCGATCCGGCGGATCATCTCGATTTCGGAGAGAGCAAACTCGGTCGAGATCTTGTAAGCGGCGATCCCGAGCGTGTCGAGGCCGCCGGGGAGGCCGCGTGCTTCGAAGACGACGACATCATGGCCCAGCCGGCGCAGCTCGTGGGCGCAGCTCAGCCCGGCCGGGCCCGAGCCGACCACGGCCACCCGCTTCCCCGAGCGAGGGCCGGCTTGAAAGAACTGGATGCCGCGCGCCGCGGCGATGTCGCAGGCATGGCGCTGAAGGCGGCCAATCTGAACCGGTGCCTTCATCAACAGGGTATCGACGCAGGCGCCCTCGCAGAGGACCTCGGTGGGACAAGCGCGGGCGCAACTGCCGCCGAAGATGTTCGACTCGAGAATCGTTCCGGCCGCGCCGATCTCGTCGCGGTGCAGGATCTGGCGGATGAACCTGGGAACGTCGATGTGCGTCGGGCAGGCCCTCGTGCACGGAGCGTCGAAACAGAACAGGCAACGGGCGGCCTCGACTTTTGCCTGGTCGACCTCCAGCGGCGGTGGTAGGTCGGCGAACCGCGCGTTCAAGACTTCAGGGGATTGCCTGTCACCGGCCCGAAACATGGGCGACTCCTTTCGAGGGGTACTCCGCGAGCCAACGCCGGCCCCGCGCGGCCGGGCTACGTGGAAAGGACGGCGCCCTCGACATGGCTGGCGAGCGACCCGGCCTTCTCGCGCGGCAGCCAGCGGCCCCAGCCGCTCTCGCCGACGAAGTGGTAATCCTTGACGATCTTCCGGCCGCGGCAGAAAGTGGTCTCGGCGAAGCCCGCCATCGATCGGCCCTGGTAGGGGTTCCAGTCGGCGTTGGTTTCCATCGTCGCGCAATCCACCTCGATCCGCTTGTTGGGGTCGATGATCGCCAGGTCGGCGTCGCTCCCCACGGCGATCTTCCCCTTGCGCGGATAGAGGCCCATGAGCTTGGCCGGGTTGGTGCAGCACTTGGCAACGAGCTCAGCGAGGGTGAGCCGGCCTTCGAGCACCCCGTGCGTGTACACGATCGGCAGCAGTGTCTCCAGACCCGGCAAACCCATCGGGATCTTGGTCCAGTCACCCTCCCAGCGCGCTTTCTGCGCCCGGGTGAACGTGCAGGTGTCGGTCGAGACGACCGACACCTCACCGGCGTGCAGCCCCTTCCAGAGCCTCTCCTGGTCCTTCTTCTTCTTGATCTGTGGGCAGCAGGCGAAAAGATGGCCGTCGGGCCGGTCGAAGGCCGAGTCGTCGAGCACGAGGTATTGCGCGCAGGTCTCGGCATACACGTCGACGCCTCGCGCCTGGGCGGCCTTGACGAGGTCGGCCCCCTCCGCGGTCGACATGTGGACGATGTAGAGCCGGCCGCCGGTGACTTCGGCCCAGGTGATCGCCCGCTGGATCGCCTCGGCCTCGATGAAATTGGGACGGGTGATCGCGTGGAGGCGGGCGCCATGCCGGCGCATCAGCTCGGGCGTATGATGGCGCGCGATCAGCTCGTCGAGCACCCGGCTCGACTCGGCGTGCACCAGCAGCATCGCCCCCAGGTCCCGGCACCGCTCGAGCGTGTTGAAAATCGCGCGGTCGTCCGCCTGCCACCCCTCGGACGCGTAGATCATGAACTCCTTGAACGTCGGGCAACCCATCCCGACCAGTTTCTCCATCTCGGGGCCGTGGCGATCCCAGTTGGTGATGGCGATGTGGAAACAGTAATCGACGCACGCCTTCGGCTGCGCGCGCGCCATCCAGTTCTCGAACGCCTGGACCAGCGTCTCCTCGCCATAAGGGATGGCGAAGTCAATCACGGTCGTCACGCCGCCCCGCGCCGCCGCTCGGGTGCCGGTCTTCCAGTCGTCGCTCGAGACCGTCCCGCAGAAGGGAAGCTCGAGATGGACGTGAACGTCGACCCCGCCCGGGATGACGTGCCGGCCCGTCGCATCAATGATTTCCGCTCGATCGCCGGCCGTCGCGGCCAGCCCCGCCCCCACAGCCGCGATCGTCTCGCCGCGGATGGCAACGTCCCCCCTCGTTTCTCCCTCGGCACCGAGGAGGAGACCATTCGTTATCACAAAATCATAGTCCATGGCGCTGGCTTCCTGATCATTCGCGAAGTCGAATGGGAGGTGTGGACCCCTTGAACGGACGAAAACGCCACACGGGAACGCCAGAAGCCCGTGAATGTTCCCTTTCCCGTGAGAAACCCCGATCGTAAATCAGTCGAGGACCGGGCACAAGTCTTTGTTCCCGCAGGCGATGGGAGTGGCTCATTACTAATCGAGGCTCAAGTGATTCATTGCCGCACCATGGGCGGCGCGTTACGATCGAATCGAACGACCTTGGTGGGAACGGAGCTAGATCGATGAACGATCCGCAGTCGAAGAACAGCGATTCGTTCGCGGTCGAAGCGTCGAATCCAGCGAGTGGCACGAATTCGCAGGTTTCCACCGCGCTGGGCTCAGACGGCCGCGTCCCTTCGGGTGAAGCGACCGTTACCGGCAGCTTCTCTCCGGATCGACCGCAGGACGCTCGGGACGATCCCGTTCCCGAGAGGTTTGGCCGTTACACGGTGACCCGGCTACTCGGGAAGGGTGGGTATGGCAGCGTCTATCTCGCCCGCGACGATGAGCTCGGCCGGCTGGTGGCGATCAAGGTGCCTCGTCCTGGATTGTTGCGCTCGCCCGAGTGGGTCGAGTCGTTTCTCGCCGAGGCCCGCATGGCCGCCGGTCTGGGACATCCGGCGATCGTCGAGGTCCACGACGTCGGACGCTACGGTGAGAACGAGGTTTTCGTGGTGTTCGAGTACATCGAGGGGCGGAACCTGTCCGAGATCCTCAAGAACGAGCGATTGTCGCCCTCGAAGCTCGTGAAATTGATGGTTCCCGTCGCCGAGGCTGTGCACCACGCGCACAAGGCAGGCCTGGTCCACCGCGACATCAAACCCTCGAACATTCTGATCGACGGGCAAGGTAAGCCGCACATCGCCGACTTTGGCCTGGCGCTGCGGGAGGAGCTGCAGGACCAGAGAACCGGGGAAATCGCCGGGACGCCCCTGTACATGGCGCCCGAGCAAGTACTGGGTGAGACGCATCGTCTCGACGGTCGAACGGATGTTTGGGCCCTGGGCGTGATTCTGTACCTGGGCCTCCTGGGCCGGCCGCCGTTTTCGGGGCGGAATCGCGGGGAGGTCTTCGACGAGATTCTCCATCGCGACCCGAAGCCGCTTCGACAGCTCAACGACGGCATCTCCCGCGAGCTGGACCGGATCTGCCTGAAGTGTCTCTCGAAGCGAATGGCCGATCGGCATGAGACAGCCGCCGACCTCGCCGACGACTTGAAGAGCTGGCTTGTCGCGGAGGCTTCGACCGAAGCAAGCGCGACCACGCCGCAACCTTCGAGGGCGGCGACCGTTGTCCCCCCGACCACGCACATCGTCCCGAAAGGGTTGCGCGCATTTGACCTCGAGGATGCCGACTTCTTCCTCACGCTCGTCCCCGGCCCGCGGGACCGCGACGGCCTGCCGGAATCGATTCGCGCGTGGAAGCGCCGGATCGAGGAGCGAGACCCGGACAGGACGTTCGCCATCGGCCTGCTCTACGGCCCAACGGGCAGCGGCAAGTCGTCGCTGGTCAAAGCCGGGCTGCTGCCGCGCCTCGCATCTCACGTCCGGCCGATCTATGTTGAAGCTTCCCCCAGCGGGACCGAGGCACGCCTGCTCGCCGCGTTGCGCCGCGAGTATCCTGACTTGCCCGCGGGCTGTGGACTCGACCAGGCAACCGCGGCCATCCGGGAGCAGAGGGTTGCCCAGACGGGGCCGAAGGTCCTGCTCGTCCTCGACCAGTTTGAACAGTGGCTGCACAGCCATCCCGACCTATCCACGGGAGAATTGGTTCGAGCGCTGCGCCACTGCGATGGTCTGAGGATCCAGGCGCTTCTCCTGGTTCGCGATGACTTCTGGATGGCGATCACCCGGTTTTCGAGGGCGCTCGAGATTCGACTCGTCGAGGGAGTCAACTCGGCCGCCGCCGAGCTGCTGGACCGCCAGCACGCGAAGCGAGTGCTGGCCGCGATCGGCCGCTCGCTCGGGCTTTTTCCCGACGAGGCCGGGCCGGGCTACGGGCCGGAGCAGGAACGGTTCCTCGACAAGGCCGTCCAGGAGCTCGCGGGGACCGACGGCCGCGTCATCCCCGTTCGTCTGACCCTCTTCGCCGAGACGCTCCGGTACCGAGACTGGTCGACGGTGACGCTCCGCGAGCTGGGGGGCATTGAAGGGATTGGAGTGACGTTTCTCGAGGAGTCTTTCTCCGCGCGCAGGGCCCCACCGGCTCATCGCTTTCACCAGCGCGCCGCTCAGGCCGTGCTCAAGGCGCTCTTGCCCGACCCGTCCTCGGATCTCAAAGGCGGGCTGCGGCCGGCAAGCATGCTCCGGGACGCCGCCGGCTATGCCGATCGCCCCGGCGACTTCGCCGATCTGGTCCACATCCTCGACAACGAGCTGCGCATGGTCACGCCCGTCGACCCGTCGGCCTTCGAGGTCGAACAGGACGTCCCATCGCGGTCGCCGGGCGAGACCTACTATCAGCTCACGCACGACTACCTCGTCCCCCCCTTGCGCACGTGGCTCACCCGCAAGCAGCGCGAGACGCGGCGGGGCCGCGCCGAGCTCCAGCTCGCCGCCATCACCGCCTTGTGGCGCGACCACCCCGGGTCACGCCGCCTCCCTTCGCCAGTCGAATGGTTGAAGATCGTCGGATTCACGCGGCACCGCGCCCGCTCGGCGGACGAGCGCCGCCTGATGTCGGCCGCGGCACGGCACTATTTCACGCGCGGCGCTGCCGCCATCGCCATCGCCGCGGCCCTGGGCTGGGCGGCCTATTTCATCCGCGACCGCGAGCGCGCCGATGCGGCACTCGGGCGTGCCTTGAAGGCTGACTACCAGAACCTTCAAGGATTGGTACCCGAGCTCGCCGTTCACAGCGGGACTCTGCGTCCGACCCTGGAAGGCCTCGAGAGGAGCGCGTCGGCCCCGCTCCACGACCGCGAGGTGGCGGAGGTCCTGCTCTATCGCGACCGGCCGACGCGGGAACGCGCGGCTGCTTTGCGCGCCCGGCTGCCGGCGGCCCAGCCGGACGAGGTGATGGTGGTCCGCGAGTCCCTGGCAGCGCACCCGGAGCACGCTGGGATCGATGAGCTCAACCGAGTGCTGCGCGACGAATCCGCCGAACCGGGCGCGCGGCTGCGCGTCGCCTGCGTGCTTGTCGCGCTCGCGCCGGCCTCCGCCTCGGACTGGAGTGCGATCGCGGCTCCGCTCTCCGAGTCCCTGCTCTCCGAGGACCGCCGCGTCGTGCCGCGCTGGCTCGAGTTGCTCGGCCCGGCCGCCTCGCTCCTGGTCCCAACTCTCGGCCAGGTCTGCCGCGACGCCGGTCGGGACCCGGCAACGCAGGCGACCGCGGCCGAGGCCCTGGCCGAGATCCTGAAGCGCGGGCCCGAGAAGGTGGTGCTCGCCCGGATGACCGTGGACGCCTTGCCCGAGGCGTCCCGCATTCTGTTACGAGAGCTGGTGAATCTCGGGCCGTCCGAGCAGGTGCTCGGCTGCCTGCGCGGAGTGCTCGCCGAACGAGTCGACGATCCCGGGGCCGAGACCCGCAAGGATGAGCTCGCCGGCCGCCAGGCTGCCGCCGGAATTGCCCTTGCCGCCCTGGGAGAACCGGAGTCGCTGTGGCCGCTGTTGCGGCATCGAGCGGACCCGCGGCTCCGTTCGTTCTTGATCCAGCGACTGGCCGCGAACATCCTGCCGCCGCGCGTGCTCCTCGATCGGCTCTCCATGCCGGACATCGATCCGATCGAGCGCCAGGCGCTCCTGCTCGAGTGGGCCGAGGCGCGCCCACCCGCGGTCGCGACGCCCGCCGAAGCCTCGCTGATCGAGACGGCCAGCCGGCTCTATCGCGACGACCCCCATCCCGGTGTCCATTCCGCGGCCGAGCTCCTCCTCCGGCGCTGGGGAGGCACCGCGCTGCTCGCGCGCTGCGAGGCGAGTTTGACAGGCCGGGTGACCGGCAAGGACCGGCTGGGGTGGGAGCGCGGTCCCAACGGCCACACGTTCGTCATCCTTCCCGGACCTCTCGAGTTCCGGATGGGGGCGCCCGAGCACGAGACGGCGCACTATGGCGATCCGGTCTTGCACTATCGCAAGATCGAGCGGTCGTTGGCCGTGGCCGCCAAAGAGGTGAGCGTCCAGCAGTTCCAGGCTTTCAACCCCAACCACCACAATGACTCTCGCTACGGCGACGAACCCGAACGCGCCGCGATCCACCTCTCCTGGTTCGCGGCCGCGGGCTATTGCAACTGGTTGAGCGCGCAGGCCGGGATCGACAAGAGCCAGTGGTGCTATCCCGAGAAGGTCGAACCCGGCATGGTCATCTCCGAAGAGGCCGTCAAGCGCACCGGGTTCCGCCTCCCCACTGAAGCGGAGTGGGAGTACTTCTGCCGAGCCTTGACGGAAACTTCCCGCCCCTACGGCGAATCGGAGGAGCTGTTGTCCCGGTATGCCTGGACCTGGCTGAACTCGGGGAATCGAGTCAGGCAGCCGGGCCTGCTCCTGCCCAACGAGTTTGGGCTCTTCGACGTCCTTGGAAACACCTGGGAGTGGTGCCACGACGGGCCCGTCGGCCATTACGGTTCCCCCGGTACAGGATTTCCCCAATATCCGCGCGGGACCAAGGAAAACCCCTCGCCAGACCCGGTCCGGACCGAGACCATTGACGCCAAGGATCGAGCGAATCAGACCTGGCGGATCCTGCGCGGGGGGGCCTTCTCCTACGCTCCGGACCGAGCCCGTTCGGCATGGCGGGACTGGCAGCCGTCCCCTGATGATCGTGAATACCTCGGCGTCCGCGTTGTGCGGACGCTGCCGGTGAAGAATCCGTAGGAAGCCGCGGTCAACGGCGTCTGGTCCCCGCGTCGCGAGGGTTGGTGGTGGTCGCCGTTTGGGGAGCAGGCGACCGGCGATCGTAGATGCGGATCTGAACCTGGTTGGAATGGGCCTGGGGAGGAACCAGGGCAACCGGCTCGCGGCCGCCGATCAGCTCGCGGATGACCTCGCTGAAGTGCCAGCGGCCGTCGACGTGCGGCTTGCGGACCACGATCCAGCGCGTGTTGGGGTTGGCCGGTGCCTCGTAGACGCTGGCGAAGAGGTAGCCTGGCCGGTGGCTGAAAAAAAGCGACCAATCGGTCAGGTCGAGCACCTGATCGTTGTCGCGCGTGTTGTGGGCGAGCCAGCGGCCGGTCTCTTGGTAGACGGAGAAGGGACCGGAATTCAGCGGTCCCAGGGAGCGAATGTTGAGGGTCACGATCGCAAGCGCGATCGCCAGAGTCCAGACGGGGGCGGCGGGTAGCAGGCGAACGCATGCCGGGCCGAGCCATTGGCCGGCGACCGAGAGCTTGCCCATCAACCAGGTGAGGCCGTACCCGGCGGCCAGGGTCAAAATGAGGCCGGGGACCAGGCCGTGCCGGACGGTGCAATATCCCCCGGTGGCATGGAGCCGCACCAGAGCGACGACCGAGGCGGCGAGCACGATCGCCAGGAATAGACCCGCCCGGGCGCGGTCCGCGCGCGCGCCCGCCACGACGAGCCCGAGCAGAGCGACAGGGAACAGCGGCGGGGTCACCGCGGTGCGGAGGACCTTGAGCATCCGGGCCGTCGCGATCCGGTAGGTCTCATCAGTCGTCTGGTCCGATGGCAGTGGCTTTTCGCGTTCCAGGGCCAAGGGATCCGACCGCGGCGCCAAGCCGAGGACCCGGGCGATCCCAGGCTTGGTTCCCACTCCTCCCTTCAAGGCCAGGTACGGTCCGGCCATGAGTGCCATTCCCGCGAACAGGAATGCGATCAACCGCCACCACCGCGGCCACGTGAGCCGGGTCAGGCGGAACAGCGGCAGGATCAACAAGGTCGCTGTCAGGGCCGCCAGCAGGAGCATCCCCTCGGGACGGGTCAAGTAGGCCATCACCCCAAAACCGATCGTCAGCGGGAGCCAGAGGAACCGTCCCTCTCGCAGAAACCGGACTGCGCACCAGAGCCCAAAGCTCCACCAGAGCAAGAACGTGCTCTCCGAGAGTACGTTGACGACGACGTAGCCGATCAACGGATTGGCGATCGCCAGCAGGCTGGCCAGCCAGGCTGTCCGATCACCGAAGAGCTCGAGTGACAGCAAGTAGATCGGAATGACCATGACGATCGCGCATGTGAAGCAGAGCACGAAGTCGGCGCGTTGCCACGAGGCCGGGCCCGAGCCGCCGAGCACGTGGTGCACCGCCGCGATCTCGAGCGGATGGAGCGGATGATCGATCCCCTTCTTCAGGCACTCGCTCCACGTGCCGGCTTGGATCTTCTCGGCTTCGCGGATATAGCGGAGTCCGTCGGCGAAGCTGGTCTCGGTGTGGCGGAGCTCCCATCCGAGCAGGGCCGCGGCGACGCCCATCAATAACCCCGCGCGGGCGGCATGCTGCAGCGTGGTCATGCGGGTCCGTCCTTTCGGGGTTCGAGGATCCTGGGGAACGGGTTCGCTGATGCCGTTCGCGGGCGGCTGCCATGGATTCGCGATTCGGTCATCGACGCCGGCTGTCCGCGCCAGGCGGATTCGGCATCGTGGCGGCCAGAGGCCCCGGGCCTCGACGGTCGTAGATGCGGATCTGCATCTGGTTCGGCCCCGCATCGGGGGGAATCAGCGCAACCGCCTCCCGGCCGCCGATCAGCTCACCGACGAGATGTCTGTAGTGCCAGTCCACCTCGACAATCGGCTTGGGGACCACGATCCACCGCGTTTTCGGGTCCGCGGGCGCCTCGTAGACGTCGGCGGAGCGGTACCCAGCGCGCCGGCTGAAGTAGAGCGACCAGTCGGTCAGGTCGAGCACCTCGTCATCGGCCCTGGTGTTCTGGGCGAGCCACTCGCCCGTCGTATGGTAGACCGAGAACGGACCGGGGAGGAACGGCCCGAGCGATCGAAGGTAAGGGTTGATCAGCAGCAGGGCGACCAGCACCGCCCAGACGGCGGGACCGGGCCTGAACTGTTCGTGCGCCAGGCCGAGCCATCGGCCCGGGATCGAGATTCTGCTCGTCAACCAGGTCAGTCCGCTCGCGGCTGCCAGCGTCAGGATGGTGCCGGGCACGAGCGCGTGCCGGGCAGTGAGGTAGCCACCCGTCGCATGGAGCCTTACCAGAGCGACGGCCGAGACGGCCAGCACGATCCCCAGGAAGAGCCAGGCCCGCACGCGAGCCCTCGAACGCACTGCCAGCAACAGTCCGATCAGCGAGAATGGGAGCAAGGGAAAAGTGACGGCGCCGGCATGAGCCTCGAGCATCCGGGCGGTCGCGAGGCGGTATGTTTCGAAGCTGGTCTGGTCGGGTGGTAGAGGGTGTTCGCGCTCGAGGGCAAGTGGTTGGGACTGCTCTTCCAGGCCCAGGACCCGAGCGATGCCCGGCTTGGTGCCCAGGCCCCCCTTGATCGCAATGTAGGGTCCGACCAGGAACAGCAGGCCACCCAGCACGAATACCAGGGCGCGCCACCACCGCGGCCAGTTGATCCGCGTCGCCCGGACTAGCGGCAGGATGAGCAATGTCGCCGCCAGGGCCACCGGCAAGAGCATCCCCTCGGGACGGGTCAGATAGGCAAGTGCGCCGAAACCGATCGCCGGAGGGAGCCAGATGAACCGTCCCTCGCGCAGGAAGCGCACCGTGACCCAGAGCCCGAAGCTCCACCAGAGCATGAACGAGCTCTCGGAGAGGACGTTGACGACGTCGAAGCCGTTCAAGGGGTTGACCGTCACCAGCGCGGCAGCCAGCCAGGCGGTGTTCTCGCCGCACAATTCGTACGTCAACAAGTAGATGGGAACGACGAGAAGGACCGCGCAGGTGAACGAGAAGAGCAGGGCGGCGCGTTGCCAGGAGCCGGGCCCGTCGCCGTCGAAGAGGCGGTGGGCCGCGGCGATCCCGAGCGGATGGAGGGGATGATCGATCCCCTGGAACAGTCCATCGCGCCACGATCCACGCTCGATCCGCTCGGCCTGGCGGATGTAGCGGAGGCCGATGTTCGTCGTCGGCTCCATGTGCTTGACCACCCAGCCAAGCAGGAGCATCGAGCCGGCAAGCAAGAGAATCAGGCGATAGAGATGTTTCATGGACATCAAAGAGTGACGAAGCCTCGGTCGGAGGTGAGGGAGCCTCAACCAGGTTCGGCGGAGCGAAACCGCGATCAGCAGGCGGTTCACCCCCTCACCCCATCCCTCTCCCCAAAAGGGGCGAGGGCGACCGGTTTAGTCCTTCGCGACGCGAGGTCAGGACGCCGCGGGCCTTTCGCCTTTGCCACCTCGCCCCCCCGGGGAGAGGTCGGCCGAAGGCCGGGTGAGGGGGCCCGGGCGGTCGTGTTCAGCGAGGAGGCCGGATACTTCTAGCGGATTCGCCGATTCCTGGCTACCTCAACTGCCGGAAAGCGAAGGGAGATCTCCTCCCAATTGGGTGCCGAACGAGGCGTGAACGCTAACGGGTATGAGGGAAACTCCGAGGACGATGGCGCACACGAGTGTGTTGGGGGAAAAAGGCTCCCAGGTGTCAGCCCCTTGCGGGCATTGGAGTTACGTCCGACGGGATTTTTCCTCGTCGAGCGTATCCGCGACGTAACGCCGTACAAGATTGTTGCTTACGTGTGACGGGAGATTTTCCGGCCGATTCGTCTTCGAGAGGGTAATCAGACGCCTTGGAGTGATTCGCTCGAAAGCACCGGATTTGCCATGGGTGCGGCGTTTGGGGCACGTCGGAAGCACGGAGGATGGAGGACGAACGGCCCTCGGCGGGCCAGAATTCGTCGCTCACGTTGGCACACGTTGGCTCAAAGTGGCACAAAAAAGGCCGATGTCGACGGTCGGTCTATTGCGGTAAATCATTTGGAGCCTGATATCTCCGTCGAATGTGTTGTGCGAATCCGGCTTGAACTGTGCCAACCGCAAGTTTCCGTGATCAAATGTGAAGTTGGAAGCGTCGGCAAACGAGCACGAAATCCATCATCAAACCTCAACACTCCCCACCCAATATGATCTTCAAAGCCGGGAGTTCAGTTGCATAAAAATGTTCCTGCGTGTCGGATTTAGGCGAGTCGAGTGTTTTCGGACAGATGGCTGTCTTTTCGTGGCGATCGGCTGTCCGTTCCCCGATTGTTTTCAATCCTTTCGTTCAGCTATTCTGCTCGGGAGTGAAAAATCGCGGGCCTGGCTGTAACCTTTTTTTCCGTTTGGGAAGATTATGATTTGAAGGGGGACAGCCCGATGACGAGCGCGCCATCGCCGGACACCGAGGAATTGGTCGAGCAAGCCGGCCAGGGGGACGCGACCGCGCTGCAGCAGTTGCTGGTCCGCCACCGCGGCCGATTGCGGAAGATGGTGGCCGTCAGGCTTGATCGCCGGCTTGCCGCGCGCGTGGACCCGTCCGACGTCGTGCAGGAAGCCTTTGCCGAAGCGATCCAGCACTTTGCCGAGTACCTCCGCACCCGACCGCTGCCATTCTCGGCCTGGCTGCGTCAATTTGCCTGGCAGCGATTGGTCAAACTCCACCGCCACCACATCCGCGCTCAGAAGCGGAGCGTCCGTCGGGAGGAGGCCTTGTCCATGCGACTGCCTGACGACTCGGTTGTGCGCCTGGCCCGCCGCCTGCTCGCCCACGGCAGCAGCCCCAGCCAGGCCTTGATCCACGACGAGCTGCGCGAGCGCTTGCGAGCCGCCCTCGACCAGTTGGCCCCACATGACCGCGAGATCCTGGTCATGCGGAACCTGGAGCAACTGCCGGTCGCCGAGATCGCGGCGGTCCTGAGACTCACCGAGGGGGCCGTCAAGGTCCGCCACCTCCGTGCCTTGCAGCGCTTACGCAGCATCCTGGGGGACCCGCCATGACCGTCGCCGCTCGCTCGCCCACAAGTAGCGCCCGCGCGACCGATCCGATTCTGGCCGACCTGGTCGAGCAGTTCCTGGAGCGGCTCCAGGCGGGCGAAGTGCTCGATCCGACCGGCTTCGCCGCCGCGCACCCGGAGCATGCCGAGCCACTCCGCCAGTTGCTGCCCGCGCTGGAGATGATGGCCGCGCTCTCCCGTTCCGCCGCGCGAGACGGAACAGGCGTCGCACCGGCGGAGGACATCGCGGGCCCAGGGCTCGGGGTGCTGGGGGATTTCCACATTTTGCGCGAGGTCGGCCGCGGCGGCATGGGCATCGTCTACGAGGCCGAGCAGCTCTCGCTCCGCCGCCGCGTCGCGCTCAAGGTCCTACCGTTCGCCGCCGCGCTCGACCCGCGCCAGCTTCAACGGTTCAAGTCCGAGGCCCAGGCGACGGCGCTCTTGCATCATACGAACATCGTGCCGGTGCATGGCGTGGGCGCCGAGCGCGGCGTGCATTACTACGCGATGCAGTTCATCGATGGCCGCACCCTGGCCGACGTGATCAGCGAGCTCCGTCGGCTCGAGGGCAAGACTCGGGAGGGCGAGGCTGGCGACGGCGAGGATCGGGAGGGCGAGGCGCCGGCCGAGCTCGCCGACGGACGGAAAGGTCTCTTGCTGGAGTCCCGCCTTCAGGCGGAATCGGGACCGGCTGAAGCCGGGACTCCAACTCCCCCTGGCCGTGGGTCTCTCGACCGCGCCCCCGGCGCGACCGGCGCTGGGCGCGGGTCTCCTGACCCCGCCCACGATGAACGCGCCGGGCACGGGTCTCCCGAGCCCGCCCTCGAAGGCGCTGGGCGCGGGTCTCCCGAGCCCGCCCTCGAAGGCGCTGGGCGCGGGTCTCCCGAGCCCGCCCTCGAAGGCGCTGGGCGCGGGTCTCCCGAGCCCGCCCTCGAAGGCGCTGGGCGCGGGTCTCCTGACCCCGCCCTCGAAG
>JBIOJM010000216.1:0-17399 GCA_044450785.1 Isosphaerales bacterium | reverse complement strand
TCCTTCTAACGTGTCAGTCGATCGAGAGTCCTTCGTCCGCGGAAAAAACAAAAAACCCCCGGGCCGGGGTTTATTTTTCCTTCGGGGGTCGCCCACACGACAGCTCCGCCCCTTGGGTGTGGGGCGGGGGTTCCGGGCGGCCGATCGACTCGGTCGGGGTGGCGGCTACTTTTCATCTCCTCGAACGATCTTGTGACAGTTAACACAACTGAAGGTTAACTGGACGTAGGCGATGGTCGCCCCATCCAGATTCTTCGCTCGCGCCGCCGCGATCAGCGATTTATTCGCGGAAGTGAAATCTTTCATCAAGATCTGGTATCCCGGTGTGTCGGCGCGGACCCACTTCTCAAGATATCCCACCACAAGCATGGATTCGGCGTTGATCTTGATCGCATCGAAGTCGGCCTTCGTCAGACCGGCAAGGATGTTCTGCGAGGCCGACAGCTTTTGCTTCATGAAGACGCTGGGTTCCTGCGGCTTTGCCTTTTCATCATCCCCCCGGGCGAGATGAATGGCCGGAATCGAGCTCATCAACGCCAGTACGGTCAGGGCCCTCAGTAACTTCCTCATCGGAGTTCCTCCTTCTAACGTGTCAGTCGATCGAGAGTCCTTCGTCCGCGGAAAAAACAAAAAACCCCGCCATGCGCTCAGTCGCGCAGCGGGGCCGCCATAGCCATCGGAATGCCTGCCCACCTTGAGCAGGTACTTTCAGCGTAAGACCTTTCCATTCCCTGTCAAGAGGTTGCCGACCGGTGAGGGGATGCACCGCTCCTCTATCTGGCAGTCTGTCGCGCCGGCCCAGCCTCGCCCTGACTAGGTTACGAAAGCATCTTGAGCTCAGACCTGAAGAGGCGGACGTTGGATCATTGACGACCACTCTATGACGGTTGTACGATCAACGGGTTGGATTCGGTGAGCTCAGGCGTTCGCGACGATTGGCCGCCTCCTGTGTTTGAACAACTCAACAGGAAGGAAGAGGAAGCGGCATGTCTGCGCGACACCTGGCCATGCCGCCCGAGCGGCGCTGGATGCGGATCTGGCGGTTCAACGCGGGCTGTGGCCTTGCGTTGTTCGAGGAGTTGTATCGGGATCTGTAGCGAGGAGTGGCTAGTCGCTAGCTTCAGGACGAGAGCTGCTTGCGGAATGACGCGAGGCTGCGACATTTGGCGGCGAGCTTGACGAGCGCGTCGAGTCGGTTGACGTCGACGGCCTTCAACTCGTCCTCCAAGGTCTCGGCCATGTCTCCGAAACGAGCCACGAGCACGTTTAGGATGTCCTTTTGTCTCGTTTCGGTCGCGGTTTTGCGCGTGTTATCAGCGATGATTTCCTGGAGTATCGGTGATTCGATCATGGCCTGACGTCCTCCCAACAGAGCAGCGAGTCTCTCACGCAACGTCAAGTCATTGTAACGCAAACCCAGGAGGAATTGGGTCACCGCCAGCAGGTTTTCGTGCTCCCCGGGCCGTGCGTCGCGGTCGATGCGGTCGCGGCACCGGCGCACGACCTGCTCAGGTGGTCCTTCGAAGTCGGCGAGAGGCACCCAGGGGATCAAGCCGACATCGCCCGCGGCAAGCAATTCCTCCGCCGCGACTTCCCAGAGCTTGACCGCCTTCCAGGAGAGATCCCATTTCGTCAGGCCCCTTCGGCTTCGCAGTGCCGCGGAGTCGGCGGCCTCCACATTCCCGTTGGGATGAAGGAAGAGGACGATGACCTCGGGGACGATGTCGCGGTCGAGGTAGACGAGCGCCGTGTCGCGGACCGCCTGGGAGGGGACCCGTGTGTCGGGGTAGGTGGCGATCTCCAGGATGAAGACGTCGGGCTCGGCCTCGCCACGGCTTCGAACCTCGAGCACGCCGTCTGGGAGCCGGCGGGACTGGACCAGCTCGGCCTGGAGGGGCGTCCAGGAGGCGATGTCGTTCACACCAGCCAGGCGCAGGATGGAATCGCCGTGATGTTGGATCAGCCACTTGCTACTCTTGTCGTAGTCATGCACCAGCTTCTGTCCTCACCGATGACTGACGTCCGGCGACGATCACGAGCTCCCCGCGCCATCGCGAGATCTGATGGAGAGAGATGACGAGAGTCTACCACGTCGCGACGACGCGAACGGCGCGGTGAGGAACGGGCCGGCAATACTTCCTGATTTGTCCATGGCAGCCCGGGCGGCGCGGGCGATAGGCCCATTGGCACTATTCAGACAGGCCCGTGGAGAGTTCCAAAAAAGGGCCATCCGAGCCGGAATATCGCTCTTTAAGATAAAGACGAATGGATCGCGCGGGTTTTTCCGCGCGCTGCTGGGCACTTTCGCGGAAGCTGCATCCATGATCACGCTCTTTGGTTCGCTCCTGGCCGCGGCTTTACTGGCTCAAGCCCAGGCTGATCGGCTGGTCACGGGCGACGTCGTCGACGGTGACGGCAAACCGGTCTCGGGCGCCCAGGTCGTCCTGTACGCGCCCCCCGTGTCGTATGGCAAGGGCGATCCGGTCGAGGTGCAGACCAAGAGCGACGCCCTTGGCAAGTTCAGTCTGAAAGTTCCACCGCTCGGCCGGATTCTGATCAACGGTGTCAACTTCTTGGCTTATCGGCCTGGCGTGGCGATCACGGCACAGAGGAAAGTGTGATCACGATCAAGCTCAAGAAAACGAGCCATCTGGCCGGCCGGATCGTGGACCAGGACGGCCGAGCGGTCGCCCATCATGTGGTGGAAATCTGGTCGAGAGGCGGGGGTGGTTGGCTGGGTCCGAACACGGTCGGGTTCAAGGACGGCCCGCTCCGCACGGGCGCCGACGGCTCGTTCCAGACTCCCGACAACCTCATGGCCGGCTCGCCGTACCGGATCACGGTCCTCGAACCGGACAAGGAGCCGATCCTCTCGGACTGGATCACAGTCGGGGAGCAGCATTGGACCTTGCCCCTGATGGTGCTGCGGCCTTTGCGCGCCGTCAGCGGCCGGGTGATCGACCGGCAAGGCAAGCCGGTCGCGAACATCGAGGTCTTTCAATCGGGCGTTGACCGGAGGGAACGACCGCCAAGACCGATGCCGGCGGCCGGTTTTCGCTGGGCGGGTTCCGTCAGGGGCCGGTGTTCCTCTTCGCGCGCGGCGAGGGGTTCCGATTCCATGGCAAGTTGATCAAAACGGCGGATCGAAACGTGACGGTCGAGCTCACGCGGATGACCGAACGGCCGGCGCGGGAGATGAGGATGTTGCCCGACCCGATCCCGCCGGAGGAGTCGCGGGCTCTGGCCCACCGGCTGGTTGAGCCTCTCTGGGAAAAGGCCGTCCAGGAAGGGGAAGACAATGCCAGGTACTCTGTCCTGTCCTCATTGATCAGCGTCGATCCCGCGCGAGTTCTGGAGAGGCTCGAATCGGTAAAGTTCAAGGGAGAGGGATGGCGGCAACGGCTCCAGAGGGATGTGGTCATCGCGCTCGCCCCGTTCGACTTCGAGGAAGCGGCCGCGGTCGCCGAGTCGATCGCGGATCCAGGTACCCGCGCCTGGGCCCTTGTGCAACTGGCCGATAGGTTGCCCGCGACCGAGCGCGATCGCAAGCTCGCACTGCTCGATCGCGCCCTGCTTCAGGCCAGGATCGCGACCGACCAGGGCGACCGACTGCTCCACATCGGCGACGTGGCCGAGCGATGGTACGAGCTAGGTCGGCCCGACAAGGCCAGGGCGCTGTTCGCCGAGGGCCTTCAGATCGCCAAGGCATTCACCGACAAGACGGATTTCAAACGAGGGAGATTCGCTGGCCGGCTGGCGCGGGTCGACTTGCCCGCCGCGCTGGCGATCGCCAAGGACTTCAACGGCGACCGGGGCCAAGGAAGGATTCTCGGCGGCATGGCTTTTCGGCTGGTTGAGCAGAATCCAGCCGAAGCCGAGCGGGTCTGGGGCCAGACCAAGGGAATGGGTCGGTTGATGCCGATGGATCCCACGCTCTGCTGGAAGATGGCCTCTGTCGATCCGGCGCGTGCCCGGCGGTGCATCGAGGGGATGCCATGGATTGATCAAAAACCTGAGCTATACGTGTTCCTTGCCCTGGGTTCGAAAACGCGTGACGAGCCGGCCTCGCTCCAGGCGTTCCAGATCGGTCTGCAAGGGCTCGATCGGCAGAGGCAAGAGCATCCGGAACGATATCAGCATATCGCGGGAAAACTATTGCCGGTCATCGAGCGGATCGACCCGGCACTGGTGCCCGAGGTCTTCTGGCGCGATGTGGCCTCGCGACTTCCCGTCGGGAATCCGCGCTCTCTCCAAGCCTATTCTCCGAATTATCTAATCACCTATCTCGCCTGGTACGACCGCGATGTCGCCGCGGCCTTGTTCGAGTCGCGCCGAGCTCGCATGGACCAGACCAACGGCGACGAGCTGGCCACATGGGCCATCGACTTCCGGGCCTGGTCGCTCCTCGACCCGCGCGCCGCGGTCGCCCGGCTCGAGAAGCTGCCCATCGATCCCAAACTTCCGCTCAATGCGATCCGTGCACGTCTTGTCGTGGCCGAATCGCTTGCCCGACCTTATGAAGAGCGCTGGCGCAAGATCTGGGACGATTGGGATATCATCTTCGGTGGAACCGGGCGTGACCTCTGAGAGCGGACGTGTGGCGTGAGTATTCTCGCTGATTTGTCGGGAAGTGATTCCATCGGGGAAAGACCATTGGGCTCGATCTTCAAATTGTTTGGGAGGCCCATTCCATGATGACGCTCTTTGGCCCCCTCTTGGCCGCGGCCCTGATGGCTCAAATACAGGGGGTAACGCTCCAGGGCACCGTCGTCGACGACCAGGGCAAGCCGATCGCCGGCGCCCAGGTTGTTCTGTATTCTCCGCCTGGAGTCGCCGGCAACGGCAATCCGACCGAGGTGCAGGCCCGGACCGACCGCCAGGGCCGGTTTGTTCTCAAGTCGTCCGCGCTGGGCGAAGTTCACTTCGCCGGCGTTCACGTTTGGGCGTACAAGCCGGGGCTGGCGATCGCGGCCGTGCCCTATCAAGGCAGTCGGGCCCCGGCGTTGGCCTTGCAAAAGTACGACCCTCGAACCGTCAAGGTCGAGGGCCCGGACGGTCAGCCGGTCGCCGGGGCGCGGGTGTCGCCGCGAGCTGTCTTCATCGCGGCCAGCGACACGATTGCGAACACGCCGGAGGCGCTGGCCGTGTCTCTGGCCGTCACCACCGGGCCGGGCGGCACCGCCGCAATCGCGTACCTGCGGGGCCGCGACCAGTTAGTGGCCGCGCGAATCACGGCCGACACGATCGGTACTCAGGACCTCCTGATCGTCGACAGACCGCGTCAGAGCACCGTCGAACCGACGATCGCCATCCGGCTCAAGAAAACCAGCCGGCTCGCGGGCAAGATCGTCGACCAAGACGGCCGGGGCATCGCCGGTCAGGTGGTCGAGGTCTGGTCGAAGCGCGTTGCCGACCACCTGCTTCCCAACCGGCTCGACTTCAAGAACGGACCGGTGCGCACGCGCGCCGACGGCTCATTCCAGACACCCGAGGCGCTCATGGCCGGCTCGACCTACCGGGTGGTGGTTCGTGGAGAAGACGGAGAGCCGACCGTCTCCGATTGGATCACGATGGCCGAAAAGCCGGTGACGCTGGCTCCGCTGGAATTGCGGCCGTTGCGCACAATCGCGGGGCGCCTGGTTGACCGGCAAGGGAAGCCGGTCGCGGATGCCGAGGTCTTTCGGTCGGGCGACGGATCGAAGCGAACAAGTGCCAAGACCGACGTCGAGGGGCGATTCTCGCTGGGGGGAATTCGTCAGGGGCCGGTGTTTGTCTTTGTGCGCGGTGCGGGGTTTCGGTTTCATGGGCAATTGCTCAAGCCGGGTGAACGCAGCGTCACAGTCGAGCTGACGCGCACCACCGAGCGGCCGGCGCGGGAGATGAAGACGCTGCCCGACCCGATCCCGCTGCAGGAGTCGCGGGCCCTGGCCCGGCGGCTGCTCGACCCGTGGTGGCAAGCGGCTGCGCAGCGAGGAGACGACAACACGAGGGCCTGGGTGTTGCGCTTCATGGCGCCGGCCGACCCCGTGGGAGTGCTTCAAAGGCTGGAAACGGCGAAGATCCCCGATGTGAGGATCAGGTCCTCCATCCAGAGCATGGCGGCGCGTGCCCTGGCGGACACGGACCTGGAGGAAGCGGCGGCGGTGGCCGAGTCGATCGCCGACGCCGGCACGCGCGCGGGGACCTTGGCTCGCCTGGCCGATCGGCTCCCCGGGACCCAGCGCGAGCGCAAGCTCGCCCTCCTGGACCGCGCGGCTGTCCACGCGAAGGGGACGATCGACCCGTCCGACCACGTGCGCCAGTTGGGCGAAGTGGCCGTGCGATTGTACGAGCTGGGCGAGGTCGACAAGGCCAAGGCCCTTTTCGCCGAGGGCGTTCGTCTGGCACGCCAGTTCAAAGATAAGTCGTTGCAGAGCAGCTCGTTCGCCGGCCGGCTGGCGCGGGTCGACTTGCCGGAGGCCCTGGCGCTGGCCAAGCCGCTCAAGGGCGAAGGGCTCCACGGAGCACGCATCGCCGCCAACATCGCCTTTCATCTGACCTGGGACAATCCGGCTGATGCCCGGCGGTTTGTCGACCAATATCCCGTTGAGAGCGCGCGGGAATGGCTCTTTCCGGTCGTCACCTGGAAGGTCGCGACACTCGATCCGGCTCGCGCCCGGCAACTGCTCGAGGGCTGGCGGGGAGACTCGGGCCTGCCTGAGCACGAACTTTGTCTTGCCCTGGGCGCGAAGGGGCGCGATGAGCTGGCGTCGCGGCAGGCAATCGCCGCCGTCCTGCACGACCTCGACCGGCTCATGCAAGACCAGCCGCAACAATGTGCACAGCTCGCCGTTCGGCTGTTGCCGATCGCCGAGGCGATCGACCCGGCGCTCGTGCCCGAGCTGGTCTGGCGCGCGCTCGCCGCGAGGCAGTCTCCCGTCTGGGCGATGTACCTCGCGTGGTACGACCGCGACGTGGCTGCCGCGCTCTTCGAGCCGGCCCGTCAGCGTCTGGGAACGAGCGGCACAGAGCCGGGCGCCTCGCAGGTGATGTTCGAGGCATGGTCGCTCTTCGAGCCGCGTGCCGCCGTGGCCCGGCTCGAGAAAGTCCCGATGCCGAGCCTCGACCCCAACGACAACCGCATGCGGATCTCTGTCATCGAAACGCTCTCACTCGCCCACGACAATCGCTGGCGCAAGACCTGGCCCTGGTGGGAACCGATCTTCAATCCGTCGAACCGCGACGTTTTCCTGGACCGGTTCTGAGCGATGAGAAGGAGGCCGATTCCATGACGACGTTATTCGGTCCAATACTGGCCATGGCCCTGGTGGCTCAATTCCATGGGGGGACGCTCCAGGGCACCGTCGTCGACGACCAGGGCAAGCCGGTCGCCGATGCGCAGGTTGTCTTCCATGCTCCCGCACCAGGGGGAGGCAAGGTGCAACCGGTGGAGGTGCGGACCAAGACGGATGCCGCAGGCCGGTACCGGCTCACGACGCCTTCGCTGGGAGGGGTTTACAATCTCCGTGCGAGAGTCTGGGCCTATCGCGCCGGCACGGCGATCACGGCCGCGCCGGTCGACCGGTCGCCGCCGGCTTTGATCTTGCGGAAGCCGGAGCCGAGGACCGTCAAGATCGAAGGGCCTGACGGTCAACCGGTCGCTGGGGCATCGGTCTCCCCACGAGTCGTCTCCTTCGCTGCCGGGGTTCCCAATACGGACGTGCCCGACACGCTGGCCGCGCCACGGGCTCTCACCACCGGGCCGGACGGCGACCTGCAGTCGCTCGCGACGGCCGATCCCGCCGGTGTGCTGCGGAAGCTGGAGGAGGTAGAGTTTCTCAACGCAGTCGTGAAGTCAAGGATCCAGGGCCAGGTGGCTCGGGCGCTGGCTCGGACCGATCCGATTAAAGCGGCGGCTGTGGCGGAATCGATCGAGGAGCCAAACGCCCGCGCCTTGGCCTTGGTGGTCGTTGCCGATGCCCTGCCGGAACGGGAGCGTGATCGTAAGCTGGCCCTCCTCGATGCCGCGGCACTTCAAGCCAAGGCCGCGACGGACCCGATCTGGCGCTTCTACCACATGGGCGAAGTGGCCGAGCGTTGGTACGAGCTGGGTGAAAAGGATAAGGCCAAGACCCTCTTCGCCGATGGACTCCGACTGGCGAACCAGACCCCGCGAAAGAAGGATCCTCGGCGGGGCAGTTTTGCCGCCCGGCTGGCCCGGGTCGACCTGCCGTCGGCCCTGGCCATCGCCAAGGAATTCCCCGCCGGTGGTAAGGAATTTCCCACAGGCGGTATGGATTCCGCAAGCCGCATCCTCGAGAACATCGCCTTCCGCCTGGCCGCGGACAATCCCGCCGAGGCCGAACGCGTGTTGAGACAGATCCCCCAAGAGGCTGGACGAGACTGGCTCCCGCCGGCGATTGCCTGGAAAATGGCCACGATTGATCCGGCGCGGGCCCAGAGGCTGGTCGAAGAATCGCAGCGGTTTTTCGACCACCCGGAGATGTACTTGTTCCTCGCCCTCGGCTTGAAGTCGCGCGACGAGGCGGCCGCGCACCGGGCGTTTCAGACTGCCATGCAAGGGATCGATCGGTTGACGAAAGAGGGGGCGGGGTACCGATCCACGCCATGGACCCGCGGGGTCTTGTTGCCGCTCGTCGAGCAAATCGATCCGGCCCTGGTACCCGAGCTCTTCTGGCATGCCGTCGCCATGCGGCCCCCCATCGGCAATCCTCGCGCAACAGGCGAACTCTGGAACCGAGTGTTGGTTGTTCTTCTGGCTTGGTACGACCGCGATGTGGCCGCGGCCTTGTTTGAGCCAATTCGAGTTCAGATGGAAGACGACGACCTGGTGCTGGCCCGCTCGCCTGAGGCGGAGTTTTGGGGCTGGTCGATTTTCGACCCGCGCGCCGCGGTGGCCCGGCTCGAGAAAGTGCCGGTCAGTCCGAGGCTCGGGCTCGACGCGGACTATGCCAGACGCCCTGTTTCCGAAACGCTCGGACTTCCCCACGAGGCACGCTCGCGTCGGATCTGGAGCATGTACACGGACATGTCAGACCTATTCGGCCGGGACCTCCGGTGAGATCGCAGGCTGGTGTGCCGCGCGGGATGGCGCGGCGATCGTGGCGCTCAAGCTGTCAGCCCGCCGTCGATCACGAACACCTGGCCGGTGACGAACGACGCTTCGTCCGAGGCCAGGTAGAGCGCCAGGCCCCCGACGTCGTCCGGCTGGCCCAGCCGGCCGATCGGCTGCTCGCTCACGTACTCTCGGCGCCGACCCTCGTCCTCCCAGAAGTATGCGCTGAACTCGGTCTGGATCAAGCCGGGGGCGAGAGCGTTGACGCGAATGCCGTGCTTGCCGAACTCGCGCGCCCAGCAACGCGTCATCATGATCAGGCCCGCCTTGGTGAAGCTGTAGAGCAATCCCCCGGTCTGGGGCCGCAGGCCCGAGATCGAGCTGACGTTGAGGATCGAGCCGCCCCGGCCGCGCTCGATCATCGTTGGCACCGTCAACCGCACCAGCCGGAGCGCCGCCTTGATGTTGATCTCGACCATCTTGTCGAGCATCTCGTCGGTGACCTCCAGCGCGGCCCCCTGCCCCACGTTGGTGGCGCTGTTGTTGACCAGGATGTCGACCGGCCCGAGCCGCGACTCCGTCTCGCGAACGAGGGCCTCGATCTGCTCCTGCCGCCCGAGATGGCAGACGATGGAGACGACCTTGCCGGCCAGGCCGGCAAGCTCGGCGGCCGCGGCCTCGAGGTGCTCCTTCTTCCGGCTGGCGATCACGACCGCCGCGCCGGCATCGGCGAGCCGCCCGGCGATTGCCTTGCCGATCCCCCGCCCGCCGCCGGTCACCAGCGCGACTTTCCCTGTCAAATCGATCGTTCGTCCCATCTCGCCCCCTCCGAATCAAACCCCTCAGAAACGTCGCGTATCGATCGCCCGGACCGCGCCCAAACCCAGCGCGGCCACCATCTTGTTGAACCCCGCGAATCGGGGGTCCTGGGTCAACCCTCTGACGTAGCGGGCGTAGATCTGCTGAGCGATCACCGCGACCTTGAACAACCCGCAGACGTAGTAGAAGAGCATGTTCGAGACGTCGCGCCCGGTCGTCTGGCCATAGCGCTCGACCAGCTCGCGCCGGCTCATGCTGCCGGGCTGGGTCGTCGGGCCGACCACGTGATAGTGGAACGGCTCGGGATCGTTTGCCTCGGTCCAGTAGGCGAGGGTCGTCCCCAGGTCCATGAGCGGGTCGCCGATCGTGGCCATCTCCCAGTCGAGCACGGCGACGATCCGGGTCAGGTCGTTGGGGTCAAGCACCAGGTTGTCGAACTTGAAGTCGTTGTGGATCAGGGTCGCCCCGGCCGACTCGCCCGGCCGGTTGCCGGCCAGCCAGGCGGCCGTCCGTTCCAGGTCGGGGACGTCGTCGGTCCGTGCGTCCTGGTAGCGCTTGATCCATCCGGTCACCTGACGCTCGACATAGCCCTGAGGCTTTCCCATGTCCTCTAACCCGGCGGTCCGGTAATCGAGCCCGTGCAGCAGGGCCATATTGTCGACGAGCGTTTCACACAGCCGGCGCACCAGCTCGGGCGGGATCGGGCGATCGGCCGGAGGCTTGCCGCGGAGGATCACCCCCCGTCGCCGCTCCATCAGATAAAACGGGGCCCCCAGGACGCTCTCATCTTCACAGTAAAGAACGGGAGCCGGGGCGGGCCCGTAGACATGGCAGAGGCGGGAGAGGATCCGGTACTCGCGTCCCATGTCGTGAGCCGTCTTGACCCGATTGCCGAAGGGAGGCCTGCGCAACACCCACTCCTGGTTGCCCAGCCGGATCAGGTACGTCAGGTTCGAGTGCCCGTGGGGGAACTGCTCGATGGCGAGCGAGCCCTCCGCTCCCGGCAGGTGGGCTGCCAGGTAGTCTCGCAGTCGTGCGGAGTCGAGTTGTTCGCCGTCCCGCACGGGTCGGGGCTCATCGATTGGGGCGCTCATTGCGGTCCTCCCTTAACCGCCAAGAGACTGGAATCAAACAAGGGACCCCTCAACGAAACCGAGCAACCGCCAAGACGCCAAGGACGCCAAGAGAAGAGGAAACAGAGAGCCATGTTTATTGAGCTACGATTCCAATCGTCCCGCCTAATCTCTCCGAACTGTGCGAGCATCTCCAGGACGTTTTCGCTTCCTTACGCTGCCGACTGACTACTTGCTTTGCGGCTCTGCCGCCTTACGTATTTGCGTTCTCTTTCTTGGCGCTCTTGGCGTCTTGGCGGTTCAATTCCTCGGTTAGTTTGTCGAGTTGTCCTTGTGGTCTTGGCGGTTCAATTCCTCGGTTAGTTTGTCGAGTTGTCCTTGTGGTCTTGGCGGTTCAGAATCCGCTTGGCCACGACGGCCTTGTGAACCTCATCGGGCCCGTCGTAGATGCGGGCCGCGCGCTCCTGGCGGTAGAACCAGGAGAGGACGGTGTCGTCGCTGATCCCCAGTGCGCCGTGGACCTGGATCGCCCGGTCGACGACCTCCTGCATCACGCCGGCGACGTGGAACTTGATCAGCGAGATCGCCTCGCGCGCCTCGCCGATGCCGCGGGCGTCGATCGTCCAGGCCGCGTGCAGGACCAGGAGCCGTGCCGCGTCGATCGCCGCCCGCGACTCCGCGATCCAGTTCTGCACGGTCTGCCGGCTTCCGAGCGTGTCGCCGGGCGCGAGCTCCCGGGTGGCGGCCCGGCCGCACATCAGGTCCAGTGCGCGGCGGCAGACTCCGATCCAGCGCATGGTGTGCTGGATCCGCCCCGGGCCGAGCCGGGCCTGCGCCATCGCGAAGCCGGCGCCCTCCGTGCCGAGGAGGTTTTCCCGAGGGACCCGGCAGTGCTCGAAGACCAGCTCGGCGTGGCTGGCCCAGTCGTCTCCGGCGTGCCCCATGCAGGAGATGTTCCGGACGCGGCGGTAGCCGGGTGTATCGGTGGGGACCACGATCAGGCTGGCACGGCGGTAGGGCTCGGCGTTCGGGTCGGTGACGGCCATCACGATGGCGAAGCTCGCCCCGTCGGCCGCGGAGGCGAACCACTTGCGGCCGTCGAGCACGTAGTCGTCGCGATCCCGGACCGCCGTGGTCCCCATCCAGACCGGGTTGGAGCCGGGATAATCGGGCTCGGTCATGGCGAAGCAACTGCGGATCTCACCTCGCACCAGGGGCATCAACCACCGCTCTTGCTGTGTTCCGGTGGCGAATTCCCGCAGGATCTCCATGTTGCCCGCGTCGGGCGCCTGGCCATTGACGACGTAGTGGCCCAGCGGGCTCCGGCCGAGCTCCTCACCCACCAGGGCATACTCCACGCAGCTGAGGCCAAGTCCGCCCAACGACTTGGGGACTTGAGGGGCCCAGAGGCCCAGCGCCTTGACCTTCTGCCGGATCGCCTTCAACTGGGGCACGAGCTCCGAGAAAGGCTTCGCGCCCAGGGCCGGCTCGAGGGGATAGACCTCGCGCTCCATGAGCTCACGGATCGCGGCCAGAACGCCCTGCATCGGTTCGGGGATCGAGAAGTCCATCGCCTCACGTTACCGCGGCGGCCGGTCCGGCGGTAGTCTCGCCCGGAATTGCGGGCCTCCGCCCTCACGATCCGCCGGTCTCCATCGCCCTGGCAAGATCGGCGACGAACTGGCCGATGTTGCGGATGACCTCGGCCCGGGGGAGATGGATCGCCTCGGCCAGCCGGCGCACAATCGCGCTGCCGACGATCAGGCCGTCGGCCACCGGGGCGAGCTGGCGTACCTGGTCGGGACCAGCAATCCCAAAGCCGATGCAGATGGGTAAATCGGTCTGGGTCCGCAGCCAGGCGACGGTCTCGACCAGGTCGGCGGGCAGGCTTTTGCGCTCGCCCGTGATCCCCGCAACCGAGACATAGTAGATGAAGCCGGTCGTCGAGTGGGCGATCTGGACGGCGCGCTCGCGAGGCGTCGTGGGCGTGATGAGCTGGATCAGCGCGAGCCCGCGCCGGGTCGCCTTGTCGATCAGGATGGCGGATTCCTCCATGGGCAGGTCGGGAACGATCAGGCCGTCGAGCCCCGCCGTCGCCGCGTCGTTCAAGTAGCGGTCCGCACCCAGGCGGTGGACGATCGCATACGAGACCATCGATACGATCGGCGTTTCATTGAACCGGGCCGAGCCCTCGGCACGAAGGGTTCGCAGGGTCTGGAAGATATGTGCAACCTTGATTCCTCGCTCCAATGCCCGGTGATAGCTCGCGGCGATCACGGGCCCGTCGGCGATCGGGTCGGAGTAGGGAATCCCCACCTCGATCAGGTGCGCCCCCCGGTTCACCAGCTCGGTGATCAGCATCGCCGTCGTCGGCAGATCAGGGTCTCCCGCAGTGACGAACGGCATCAGGGCGCGGCGGTTTTCGCCGCGGAGCTTGGAGAACAGCGTGTCGATTCGGTTCATTGTGGCAGTAGGCAGTAGGCAGTAGGCAGTAGGCAGTAGGCAGTAGGCAGTAGGCAGTAGCCAGTAGGCAGTAGGCAGTAGGCAGTAGGCAGTAGCCAGTAGGCAGTAGGCAGTAGGCAGTAGCCAGTAGGCAGTAGGCAGTAGGCAGTAGGCAGTAGGCAGTAGGCAGTAGGCAGTAGGCAGTAGGCAGTAGGCAGTAGGCAGAAGGCAGTAGGCAGAAGATCGTAGGGAGAAGGCAGCAAATCGTCGGCAGTGAATGGTGTTGGGGAGCAATCCCGTGATTCAGGCACTTCCCCCGTCATTCCCGACGGCTGTTCTTCTCAGGAAGCGAGTTCGAGAGGCCTCGCACAAGTCTACCGACTTCGGCGCATTGGGAAAGAATCATCTGCCTTTGTGCATCTTCGATATAACCAAGCCGATTGGCGATATGAATGTGCGTCTCAACTTCCCGGACTGATCCATGTGCGATCGATAGAAAGCGTCGAAAATCACCGCTGCTATTCCTTCCCTGGCCTTCCGCGATGTTCGATGGAATCGAGATTGCGGCTCGGCGTAACTGACTTGTTAAGCCAAAGAGCTCTTCTCTTGGAAACTCTCTCGCTACTTTGTAGAGCGACTCGAGAAGATCCATCGCCTTTTGCCAAGCGACAAGGTCTGTGTAGTTTTGGGAGGCCATGTGCGACTTCTCCGCGCCGTTTCCACTGGTAGCTTGCCGACTGCGGGCTCCCCCGCTCTCCACGACCAGCACGGTGTGAATCACTGCCTGCTGGCCATGAATGGTTGCTAGTTGTTTCTTGCTTGTGAATACGCTCCGAACTGTCTTCACTGCCTACTGCCTACTGTCTACTGCCTACTCTTAGATCGGCTCCCCCCGCAGCCGAGCTACCTCGTAGGCGTCCTTATCGCCACGGCCGGAGAGGCAGACGACCACAACCTTGTCGGGTCCGAGGCGGCGGGCTTCCTTGAACGCCTGGGCCACCGCGTGGCTCGACTCGAGGGCGGGGAGGATCCCTTCGTGCCTGGCCGTGACATTGTAGGCGTCGAGGGCTTCGGCGTCGGTGATGTTCTCGTAACGGGCCCGGCCGGCCTCTTTCCAGTAGCTGTGTTCCGGGCCGACGCCGGGATAATCCAGCCCCGCGGAGATCGAGTGGACGTCTGAGGTCTGGCCGTCTTCATCCTGGAGGACGTAGCTGAAGCTGCCATGGAGGATGCCGGGCCGGCCTTGCGACAGGCTGGCGGCGTGCTCGCCGGCCTTGAGCCCGCGCCCGCCGGCCTCGGCGCCAACCAGAGCGACGTCGGCATCCTCGATGAACGGCGCGAAGATCCCCGCGGCGTTCGACCCGCCGCCGACGCACGCCACCACGACGTCGGGCAAGCGACCGATCTGATCGAGGCACTGAGCTCTCGTCTCGCGGCCGATCACCGCCTGGAAATCGCGGACGATCATCGGAAACGGGTGCGGCCCCACTACGCTGCCGATCGTGTAATGCGTGGTCCGCGACGAGCCCATCCAGTCGCGCATCGCTTCGTTGGTCGCGTCGCGCAAGGTACGCGAGCCGGTCGTGACCGGGACGACCGTCGCCCCAAGCGTCCTCATGTTGAAGACGTTCAGCTTCTGACGGCGGATGTCTTCTTCTCCCATGTAGACCGTGCACTCGATGCCGAAGAGGGCGCAGGCCGTCGCCGTGGCGACTCCATGTTGACCCGCCCCGGTCTCCGCGATCACACGGGTCTTGTTCATCCGCTCCGCAAGCATGACCTGGCCGATGGCGTTGTTGATCTTGTGCGCGCCGGTGTGGTTCAGGTCCTCCCGTTTCAGGTAAATCTCGCCGCCGCCCGCATACGTTGTCAGCCGCCGGGCGTGAAACAGGGGCGAAGGGCGGCCGACGTAGTGTTTCAAGTAATCGTTCAGCCGCGCCTGAAACTCGGGATCCCCCTTCGCCTGCTCATACGCTTGGGCGAGCTGGTTGAGCGCGTCCATCAAGGTTTCGGGCACGAACCGGCCCCCGAATGCCCCGAACCGGCCGAGCGCGTCGGGGCCCTGGAGAAGCCGGTTGAGGGAAATGGTCGCGGGAGAGTCGTTGGGGGTTGCTTCCATCGTGATGGGCGTGGACATGAGAAGACGATCCCTCGTGCCGTTGGGCCGGGCGTGGTGCCCGGTCCTCACAGCGTCTCGAGTAGGTGACCGGCGAGCGGAATACCGTATTTTCCCGTGCCGGAAAGGATCCGGTCAAGGGGAAGCCGCGTCGACACTGTGGGTGCTGTCTCAGGTTGAAATCTTTTTTGCCCTTTGATCCCGTCCCTACGGCACGGGACTTGAAGCCAAGGCATTCACGTTGTCGGTCGCGGCCGGAAAGGGAGCCACTTTCGCGGGCCAAGGTGAGCCAGCTATCGGGCCGCAGAATCGCGATCGTGCGCCGGAATGCGGACATCCGTGCCGCCGAGATCCGCTTGGGCCAGCGTGGACGATGAGAGCGGCCTCGAGGGGTGGCCGGCTGCGCTGAGTTCACAGCCAAGCTTCGCGCGGGCGCGAAAAGGCCGATGGTAGGTGGATTGACGGATGGCGCTGATTCCAGCGCATGATCCAGGGCTGCCGGAGTGACCCTTGCCGCCGCATGTTGGGTCGTCGAACCACGTACTGGCTTTGCGGTGGACCTCCGCCGCACTCGGCTGGAACATCAGCACATGCCCCCGGTCCTGGAGCGCCGACACGTTCTTGTTGAGCCTCTTCCACTCGTTGGCTGGGTACAATCCGCCCGCCAGCAGATCGCAACTTCCCTAGCCAATTCCCGCTCGGCGGGCGCAATTGTTACAAAAAATGAAGAGCGCGTCCCGTGTCTGCTTATAAACAGCTTCCTCCCTCCGAACGCGAAGTCCGCATTGCATGCATACACGATGAGCCGCGGCAGGGTGATTGTATCCGCAGCCGGGACAATGTGACGCAGATTCTGCAACCCGTCTGCCACATTCTGGGCAACTGGATGAGGCTCATGGTTTCCCCCTCTGCGATCGTTCAATGTCAAACGAGTGAAACCCTCGGCGGCTGGAAGCCGAACATGACGGCGCATCACGGACGTGGTAATCATAACGGCAAGGAGGGCAGCACGAACACGGCGTCAATACGCCGGGCCCTTCCCCCACGTTTTCAGGGACATTCGTTGCTTGTCTCAGCTTAAATCGTAGTCAACCCTCAAATCGAAATCCTCTCGACGATATTCCGCAGGACCTTTTTGCCGCCGGTCGTATTGCCGCGTCGTTCAGTGCACCGGCCCGGAGAGCATTGTCTATGATAGTACGCGAACCCGCGCCGGGCAAGAGTGGGGCACGATCGCAGCCTTTCACGTCAAGATCCGAGCTAAGACCTCTTTCCGCCGTGCTGCCCGTCGCGTATCCTTACGGTATGCCAAACCGCTCAAGCAAACCAAAGGGTCCGCGCGATCCGAATCAATTCGGCAAACTCATTGTCGACCTAGCGACGGACGGGAAGCTGGCTGAGACCGTGCCAGAATCGCCACCAGAGGTCAAGCCGCCCGAGTCCGATAAAGACCCGGCTGCGGTCGCGTTGGGGAGGAAAGGCGGTCTGAAGGGAGGCAAAGCTCGGGCTGCGAAGATGACCAAGAAGCAAAGAGTGGAATGGGCTAGGAATGCGGCAAATGCCCGATGGCGGAAAGCAAACAAATAGCCAGCGCTAGACTTCCGAACCTCGTGGTCGTTTCATGCAACAAGCCAACTCGCCATAGCGTTCGCCGCATACATCTTCTGGCGATTTGTGGCTCACATCTTCTAATTCCCCCAATTTACTGCTCCACACTCCGCTCGCGAGTTGCCTGGACGCGTGTGTCCATGAATTATCCTTTACATAAAGCGCAATTTTTTCATACCCTTCCTCAAAACTCGCGTCCTTCCCGCATGCCTTGTACCTCAACGTCTCAAACGCGCTCACTAGTGCGTCAAGCTGATAGCCCGTTTCGGCCCCCGGGGGCCAATAG
>JBIOJM010000215.1:0-17424 GCA_044450785.1 Isosphaerales bacterium | reverse complement strand
TCAACAACAAGATCCGCGTGATCCAACGACGAGCCTACGGATTTCGAGACGAAGAGTACCTCCGCCTCAAAATCCTCACGTGCATGCTGCCAGAAATCTGAAAATCAGTCCAAAGTTACCCACTCGGTTGGGAGAAGAGCCAAAATTATACCAGTTGCCATCCGGATGTTGCCATTGCGGAATTAGAGTACTAGGGGGCGGTGCCTGCGTCAAATTCACCGGCGCGCCAACGGGGGTCCCCGCCATATCTTGGACAACGCCGAACATATTCTGGTTGCCGTTGGCATCGGGTCCGGTTTGACCTTGCATCCCGCTCGGATCGACCCCATTGGTGGGGGAGTTCCAGACATAGCGGTAGAGGTTACCGTCGCCGGCAGAGAAGCCGATGCGGTCGCGGGAGGTGAAGCGTCCGATGGCCGGGCTGTAGGTGCGCGCCTGGGCGTAATAGAGACCGGTGGTGGCATCATATTCCAGCAGGGCGAACTTGAAGCGGTCGCCGTTGGCTGAATTGGTCTCGCTGGTCACCTGGCCGAAGCTGTCATAGATGATGTGATCCAGCTCAGACCCCGACGTGCTCACGATGTCACGCACTGAGCCCAGCTTATCGGTCAGGTACCATGCGGTCGTTCCACCAGAGCTGGTGCGCGCCAGGATCTCGTCGACCACGGCCCCATTGATTACGCCGGCACCGTACAAATACCGCTCCGTGAGGGTGCCAGATCCGCTAAAGTCGGCGTACGGATCGGCGTCGGCACTCCCGCCGTTGTAGACCGTCCAGGTCTGCGTGCCGCTGTCCTTGACGCCGATGCGCTGGTCCAAGGCGTTGTACGTGTACGTTGCCGACACAGAACCGCCGGTCGTCACCTCGGTCAGCCGGTTGCGGTAGTCGTACGTATAGGTCGTGATCGTCGAGCCGTTGTTCGCCGAGATCATGTTGCCGGCGTTGTCGTAGGTGTAAGTGACTCCCGGCGATGTGGCCGTCTCGTTCATGACGGTGGTGCTGTAGCCGGTCCCGGTCCGGTTGCCGTTGAGGTCGTAGCTGTACGACTCGCTCCGCGACCCGGTCACGGCGGTCAACTCATTAGCATTGTCATAGGTGAAACTCGCAGTTCCCTCCGCGTCCTTCTCGGAAGTGACGCGGTTGGCATTGTCGTCGGTGTAGACGATCGTGGCCAGAGCAGACCCGCCTGTGACCTGGTCCGTGATCGTCGTCTGCCTGTTGGCCGCGTCGTAACTCAGGCTGGTGGCCACGGCCGTGCCGCTGCCGCCGATCGTCCGCGACTCGGCGGTGATTCGGTTGGCCGCGTCGTAACTGGTCACGACCTGGGGGCCGGCCGTGCCGCCGTACGAGGTCGTGATCGTCGTCAGCCGCTAGCCTGCGTCGTAGACGTAGGTCGTGATCCCCTGGCTCGACAGGTTGTCGGTGACGCTGGTCAGGCTGTGCTGGGCATTGTAGCCGGATGTGAGGGTGACGGTCGGTTGCCCGGTGCCCGGGCCGGACGTGGCCGCCGTGATCTCGTTGCCGCCCGAGTCGTAGGTGAACGTCAGGGTCGCGTACGCATCGGCCGCGCCGGTCAACTCGCGGTCGGCATCGTAGGTGTAGGTGATCTTCTCGGAGGGGGACGCGCCGACCCAGGTTTCGCCGGTCTGGTCGCCGTCGGCGTCGTACAAGTACGTCGTGCGGCGGCCGTCGGCGTCGGTCGCGTCGGTCAGCTCGTTGTCAGCGTCGTAAACGGAGGTGACCGTCGAGCCGTTGGGCAGCGTCATCGTTGTCGTTCGATCAAGGGCATCGTACGCCCACTGGGTTTTATTGCCCACCGGGTCCGTCAGACTGGCCTCTCGCCCCGCCGCGTCAAACGTGATCGTCGTGGTCCCGCTCACCGCGCTGATCAGCGTGGTGGCGCGGTTGAGGGCGTCGTAGAGCGTGGTGGTCGTGTGGCCCAGCGCATCGGTGACGGTCTGCTGATTGCCACCCGAATCGTAGCCGATGACGGTGCTGTGGCCCAGGGGGTCGGTGATCGTGGTCACGCGATTGCGCGAATCATATACATATGTTGTTATATTAATGTTCGCGTCGGTGACGCTGACCTGGTTGCCCACCGCGTCGTAACCGTACGTTGTGGTGTGATTGTTGGGGTCCGTGACCGCGATCAGGCGGTCATCCTTGTCGTAAAAGTACGACTCCGCCGAGCCGCCACTGGTGCCCGGGTCGGTCACGGTCGAGGTCTTGCCGGTCGCGGTGTATGAGTATGTTGTGATGTTCCCCAACGGGTCGGTCACCGTCGCCGCCCAGCCGCGGTTGTCGAATGTGGTCGTGGTGATCCGGCCCATCGGGTCGACCACCTGGATCACCGCGCCGTCGCCGTCGTAGGTCGTGGTCGTGTGTCCGTTCATCGGATCGATGACCGTGCTCGGGCGGTTCAAGACATCGTAAATCACCGTGGTGATCCGCTGGAGCGGATCGCTTACAGTGGTTCGGTTGCCGGCAGCGTCGTAACCGTAGACCGTAACCTGGGATAGCGGCGCCGTGATCGTCGTCGCGCGGTTCAACTTGTCGTAGGCAATCGACGTCGTCCGCGCCGTCTGGCCGGCAGGCGTGGGCGACTGCTCGACGGTCGGGTTCCCGCCCGAGTCATAGGTGTACGTCGTCACATTCGTGAGCGCGTCGGTCATCCCGGTCCGGCGGTTCATCGCGTCGAAGCTGTAGGTGGTCGCATTCCCCCGCTCGTCGGTGACCTTGACCACGTTTCCCTGGCTGTTGTAGGCCGATTTCACTGTCGTGCCGTCGGCGTTCACGACCGTCGTGACGCGGTCCTGACTATCATATTGATAGGTGACGACGTGATTGTTAGCGTCGGTGACGGTCTTGAGCTTGCCGTCCGCCGTATAGGACATCGTCGTCAGGTTCGTGAGCGGGTCCTTGACGACCGTCAGGTTGCCGTTGCCGTCATATGTGTAGTTATCACTATTTCCGTCGGCGTTGATGTAGCTGAGCGGCTCGGCGTCGCTGTTGTAGGTGTACTGGATGCTGTTGCCGTCGGGATAGAACTCCAGGGTCATGTTCCCCTTCGAGTCGTACGTGAACAGGTCGATCCGGTTAACCTGATCGATCGCAACGGTGGCCAGGCCATTCGAGCTCAGATCATCGGTTCCCACGTTGCCGAGAGCATCGACCTGGACGCCCGTCGCGCCCATGCCCCACCAGTCCGGCCGCAGCGAGGTTGTGTTGCCGTTGGGGTCGGTGTACGTACTGGTTGCCTGGGCCAGCAGGGTCGCCGCCGCCGGGCTGCCCGAGGTCCCCGTGTTTGTCCAGCCCGATTCCTGGTCGGGCGTGAACTCTTCCGTGGTCAGGTCCGGACGCGTCACGGTACTGGCCCTCTCGGCGCCGTCGTACGCCACGGTGACCGTGTTTGACCGGGGGTCGGTGATGTGGGTGAGCCGGCCCCCGGAGTCGTAACCATACCCCCAGGTGCTGCCGTCCGGCAGGGTCGCTCCCGTCAGGCTGGCCCCGCTGTGCGTGAAGGTCGTCACCCGGCTGGCCGGGTCGGTGATCGACTGCAGGTAGCCGCCGCTGTAGCTGAAGGTCGTGACGTTGCTGTATGGATCGGTGATCGATGTAAGCTGGTTCGATCCATTATATGCATATGTAATATGCATGTTATTTAAATCGATCACGGCGGTCTCGTATCCGCCGGAGTTGAAAGTGACCTGCGTGCCGCCGGTGAGGGTGTCGGTATAGGAGCCGCCCGAGTTCTTGACCAGGGTCGAGAACTCGCCTTGCGGGTCGGTGTAGGTTGTGCCGCCGCTGCCGGATCCACCCGAGAACCAGAGGCTCCGGCCGCCGTCGCCCAGGTTGAGGATCACACCCCCCGACGCCGAGGTGATCTGCTCCAGGCCCTGGAGCGTCCAGCCGTCGCCGAAGGCGCTGCCGGTCTGGCTGAGCACGGTGGCTGTTCCGCTCAGCGTCATCGTCGTGTTGGTCGTGCCGATGTCGACGACCTGGGCCGAATACGCGTACCGGCCGGTGCCCAGCGACGTGGCGCTCGTGGCCTGGAGCGCGATCTGCTGGACGTCGCCGGGGTTGAACAGGCTGGTGTCGTAGTAATAGGCCGTGCCCAGGCTGGAGTTGAACGTCAACTGGGCGCTGACCTTCGACGGGACCGCCGCCGAGGCGCTGAGCGTGTTCTCGACCACGATGATCGGCATGGTGTTAGCCGTGATCGAGTCATACGTCAATGCCAGCGCCGGCACGTTGGGGTTGTAGCCGGGCAGCGGGATCGTGGTGTCGACCGCGCCGCTGGTGGCGTCGACCGAGGCGTTGTCGCTGGTGAACGCGGGTGACGACAGGAGCTGCTGGTCGGGCGGAAGCGTCTGGGGCCAGGTTGCATTGCCGCCTCCCGAGGCGTTCACATTTCCCGTCGGGACATTGAAGTCATAGGTATATGTTTCGACGTGACTGTTGCTGTCGGTCACCGAGAGCGTGACCGGATCCGTATGAGGGGAAGCCGGACTATAGGTCAGCCACTGGAAGGTCAACTGGTAAGTGTTGGTGGCCGAAAGGTGCGTGGCGTCGCTGCCCAGGCCTGATGTATTCCAGTTGTAGGCTGTGACGGTGGTGCCCGAAACCTGGGCTTCCAGATCGACGTAGCCGCCCAGGGTGGCCTGCTGATCGACTCCCGGAAAAAGGACGACTCCGTTGTTGTTATCCAGAACGTACATTGGAAAATATGTAAATGTCTGCTGACTTGGTCCCGACTTGTTGCCAATGACGGGATCGGGTGTGGACCCGGGCGCTGGGCCCCCGCCCGAGGCCGTGAGCGGGGCCGCCGCATGGCCGCTGCCGGAAGAGTGAGCGGATCCGGCCGGGGCCTGACCGGACGGCGTGGTGGCGACGGGCGCCGAGGAGCCCAGGGCGGCGGCGGCCGGGGCGCCGTTGTTGCCGCCGGCGCTGGCCACGGCGGCCACGAGCGCCCCGGAGCCACCCGCGTTGCTCACGCCCGGCGTGGATGCGGGCAGGACGATGGGGTTGATCGCGCCCCGTGTGGCGGCCTGCGCCGCACCCGGTCCGCTCGACCCGCCGCGCGGCGGTAAGGCCGCCCCGCCACCGGCGCGGGCGATCGGATGCCAGGGAGTGCTGATGCCGGATTCGGTGGAATCGGAATTCGAGACCGGCAGGAAGTTCAGCCAGTCGCCGGCCTGGACCTTGGCCTGGGGCGCTTGGGCCGTCCCATACTGATCGGAAGCGCCGCCGCCGCCCGCGGTGGCGGGATGGTGTGTTGGAGCACCGATCACGATGGGGATGAAGTTGCTCGGGGCCGCGCCGGCCGGGCGCCGGGCTTGATTCGTCACCTGGACAGGCGGCGCAAGCCCACGCATGGCATTGGGGTCCATGAGCCCGATCCGAGCGAGTCCCTGAAACACGGGAACGCTGAGACCAAGAATAGAGATCGGTTCAGTAATTGTGTTACGCGTCTCCAATCGATCCAGCCGGTCGACCTTCATGGCCAGGCGGGCGCGACGCTTTTTCGTTTCGAAGTTCAGGCGGCGGCTACTCATGGTGCGGTCCTTCGTTCGCTCTCGGGCGCGACTTCCGATGTTTGACAAATGTCGTTGGAAACGCGAAAAAAAGTCATCATTCCAGAAGCAGCCGGATGATCTCGTCGGCCCGCTCTGTTCCGATCAGCCGCGCCACTTCCGCCTTGAAGCCGGTCGGCGTCAGCGTGCGGGGCTTGGCCGCGCGCAGCGCCGGCAGCGTGCCCCAGGGCCCGGTCGTGCCGGCTGTTCCCGCGGTCCGCTCACGCGGATCGGCGAAGGTGAGGTGCCGGTCGGTGGGGCGATTGACGCGGAAGCGAATCCGCTCACCGCCCGGTCGGAAGACATCGACGAAGCAGTCCCAGACCTTGAGCCACATGTCCACCGTCTCGCCCTCCGCCGTTCTCCTCCAGCGGGTCGTCGGTGGTCTCCGCGCCATCTCGCCGTCTGTCGTCTCCTCCATCGCGCCGGCCGTCGTTTCCTCCGTCATGGGGATGTAGCGGACTTCGCACTTCACGTTCGCCTGCCAGCCCGGGTTGCTCTTGCTTGCCGCGGTCGTCATCACAAGCCCCATCATCATTCATACTATATATAGAGGACTTTCAGAGCGCGGCATCTTGTCCCACGGCGACTGGTCGGCTGTGCCGATCGGACGAATGCTTTCGGCGGAAGAGGCCTCGAAGAGCAAACAAGGCGCGGCGCGTCAGCACCCGGCCAGTTCGCTCGTTTCGTGGCGGGACAGCTGCTGGGCGCGGGTCTCTGACCCCGCCCCTTGGGTCGACAGGTCTCCCCGTGTTTCACGCGTCAATCGAAGCTTGACGGATCAATTCCGGCATGATGGGTTGCGCCAGCGTCTGGCCAAGCCGGCGTTTCGCTGCGGGACGGAGTGACTACGGGTGCACAAAGCCCCCTGACGGCGAGCCGGCTCTTCTTGGGACGGCACCGCCGGATCCCACGGCGCGGCTCATCCGCGCCGCCCGATCAGCCGCAGGCGCCCGTTTGAATTGATAGGGCGAATCGCGGCGACCGACACTGCGCAACCTGAGCGATCACGGAAGGTCGGTAAGAATCACGCCTCCCGCGCGCTCACGCCTCCCATCAGCCATTACCTTGGTGAAAATCCTGTTGGCATCCACCGATGCGTTGAAAACTTTTGCTGGTTGTTCCTCTGTAAGTGAAGAGCCATCCAGAGCGGAAATCGTAACGCAAATTCCGGCGGTCTGCTCCGATTTTCCCTCTGCGACCTAAACGTCGGTTACCCAGATATGTCCACACACCCTAACCCTCCACGGCGTAGCAGATCTTCAAGCACCCGGCGCGCTCGGTGGAGTCGCTGGCCGCCGCATGGTGCGCTACGGTGGCCACCCAGCCGCTGAGCGTGCCCCGAGCCGGATCCTGTTGAAAATCCGGCAGTTCGTTGGTCAGTGCAATCCACACCTCCTGCGTGAGGTCGTCGACATCAACCCGGCGACCGGCATATTTCCTGACCACGACACGGATCAAGGGATTGTAGGCCCGGTAGAATGCGTTCCAGGCTAGGACCGCCGCGGCACTCGCGCACCCGTCAGGCGCCGCGAGGAACGACCGGATCAGGTTCACTCGTTTCTGGTCGGACGTGAGACACCACCCGTGATTGATGGCGAAAACCGGTGAAATGATGGATGCTGACTTGAGAGAATAGCGATCATGATCGGAGGTGAGCACGACCCTCTGTCTCAGCGCTGGCAAGGCTCGCAAGCGGAGCTGTTGATCGATTGATCCAGCCGATCCATCGGTCGATCAAGCATATATCTTGATCGACTCCTTTCCGGATTGCAAGGACAATATTTGTCGAGAATCGCCGGCTCATTAGGTCGCCAACTGTTCGTTCAAGGCGTGAAGCGAGCGTTCCAGGATCTCGGCCGGCGAGCCCGCGGCGGGAACCTTTAGCAGCTTGCCGTTCCGCTCGTAGTAGTCGATCAGAGGCCTGGTGCTTTCCTGATAGGCACTCATGCGGACCCGGATCGATTCGGGATGGTCGTCCTCACGCTGGACCAGCCGCCCCCCGCATTGGTCGCAGACGCTCTCGGCTCGAGGCTTGCGTGTGACAACGTGATAAACCGCCTTGCAACCGGCGCAGGTACGGCGCCCGCTCAGCCGGTCCACAATTTCGTCCAGCGGCAGATCGTAGCTCAAGACCGTGTCAAGGATCACGCCCTGCGCGACCAGCAAGGCGTCCAGGGCCTCGGCCTGGGCCACCGTGCGAGGGAACCCGTCGAGCAGGAATCCGCCCCGGCAGCGGAGGCATCCGACCCGCTCCTGGACCATCGTAACGACCACGAGGTCCGAAACGAGCTCGCCCCGCCGCATGGCGTCCAGGGCCGATCTCAGAGCCGGGCTCGGTTCGGTCTCGCACTGGGCCGCCCGGAAAACATCGCCCGTGGAGAGGTGGCAGGTGCCCAAGGCCTCACAGAGCATCTCCGCCTGCGTGCCCTTGCCGACCCCCGGTGGGCCCAGCAGAATCAGCCGGTAAGAACGGTCACGTGGGGGGGACATGATCTTGCACTGGGCATCACCGCCCTTGAACCAGGCTGTTCGATCTCCTTGCATGCTCAGTCTCCCATTCTCACGTGAAATCCAACTCTTGGATGCACGTCGTGAGCTTGATGCAGGCCGCCCTGAATCTCATGTCGCATCGATCCGCGCTCGGCGGGTCTGGATGAGGAATTCGCACCAATCGTCGAGCCCCGCCCCAGAGAGCGCCGAGACCTCGAAGAATGCGAGGTCAGGCCGAATAGCCCAGGCATCGGCCCGGGCCGCGGCCGGGGAAAAAGGGACGTGCGGCAGCAGGTCGATCTTGGAGATGACGCAGGCCGCGGCGGTGCGAAACGCCTTGGGGTATTTCTGCGGCTTGTCGTCCCCCTCGGTCACGGCCAGAAGGACGACGCGCAGGTGTTCGCCCAGGTCGAACGAAGCCGGGCAGACGAGGTTGCCCACATTCTCGATGAACAGGAAATCGACCGCACCGGTCACTGCTTCGCTCAGTCGGGTGAGACCCGATTCAACCAGGGGAACCTCCAGGTGGCAGGCCCCACCCGTGGTCAGTTGCACGGCGGGCATCCAGGGCCCTAGCCGCTGGGCGTCGCGATCGGTGGCGATGTCTCCCACCAAGGCCGCCAGGCGAAACTCGGCGGCAAGCCGTTGCGCGGTCGCTACCAGAAGCGCGGTCTTGCCCGCGCCCGGAGACGAAAGGAGGTTGACCACAAGGGTCCCTTGCTCGGCCATCCGGCGCCGCAGGCCCGCGGCTTGGTTGGCCGCTTCGCCCAGGATCGGTGTGTTCAGCTCGATGCGACTCACGGTATTATCACCTTGGACGGTTCCGGCTCGGTTGTGACTGCCAGGCTTTCCAGGTCTAGCTCCTCACCCGCCACGACCCGCGTCCGGCAGCCTCCGCAGGTCGGACATTGGAACCGAAACAGTTCGACCCGAAACCGATGCCCGCACGAATCACACAAGGCCTCCAGCGGAACCGCCACGATCTCGAGCCGGGCCCCGTCCGCCCTAGTGCCGGCGCTCTGCCGCTGGAAGGCATCCTCGAGCAAGGTCGGCTCGACGCCCGCGAATTCCCCGACCCGAAGGCGCACCGCCATCACCCGCGCCGCGCCGGCCGCCCGGGCCTCCTGCACAACCCGGCGAAGCAGATGCGCGACCAGGGCGGTTTCGTGCATGCCAACGGCTCCCGATCTTATCACCTTTCGCGGCAGGTGACATCACGAAGGATCGCCTCCACCACGGCATCGAGCCGCCGCGCGACGTTCCCGCTCAAGGGCGCGCCGGGGGAAGTATCCTGGGCCTCAATCGTATAAATGTTCACGCGATGGGGAAGCCGGCCGAGTGTCTCGGCAAGCTGAAGCGCCTGGACCAGCCCCAGGCCGTGCGTGCTCGACCTAGCGCAGTGGGCCAGCTCGGGTGAAGGCCAGGCGAACGATCGGATCGTTCCGGGCCGGCCCTTGGGCGCGACGGCGTCGATCAACACGGCCGCGTCGTGCCCACCCAGTGACTCCAGGAGCTCGAGCCCGCCCTTGACCTTGTCCGTGGTGATTCCGGCCGGCAGCCGCGGGCGCAGCCGGTCGACCACCACCCAGCCCAGTTGGTCGTCGCCGTGGGGGCTGCCGAGTCCGACGATCAAGCTCATGATTCCTCCACCCGCAACTTCAAGGAATGGGTCGCGCAACTGATGCATGGATCGTAGTTGCGCACCACCTGCTCGCACCGCCAGGCAGCTTGGTCCTCGGGGAGATCGAGCACCGATGGGGCGAAGCGGATGAGGTCCTCCTCCATCTGGCGCTGGTTCTGGCTCGTGGGCGGAATGATCGTCGCGTGGGTGACGTGCCCGGTCGCGTCGGCTAGGTAGCGATGGTAGAGGATGCCGCGGGGGGCCTCGGTGATCCACGCGCCCGCGCCGGCCCGTGGTAGATAGGAGAGGGAAGGGGCCTCGGGCCGCTCATGAGATTCGATCAATCGGATCGCCTCCTCGACGGCATAGACGGTCTCGAGGGCGCGGACGACGATACCGACGTAAGGGTTCTTGCACGGCCAGGCGATGCCGGTCTCGCGGGCGAGCTCTCTCACTTCGGGCGTGGCCCGATCGGCGTTGATGTTCCAGCGCGCCAGTGGGCCGACGAAATACGCACCCCCGCCCCGGCGGCGGCATTGCAGGGCGTTGGAGTACGGCACCTGGTACTCCTCAAACTGCTCGGGAAACTGGTCCATGGCAAGATCCAGCCCCCGGCTCGATACCAGACGGCCCTCGTTCATCGGATAGTCCATCTCGTGCCGCAACGCCACGAACTCATAATCGTGCTCGTACGGTGGGAATTCCAGTCCGGCGGTCCAGCGGACCAGCTCCCGGGCTATGTCCCGGACCTGCTTCAACTGCTCTGCCATCGCCGTCAGCTCGGATTTGCCCGGAATTCGATAAAACCCGCCGAGCTTCACGTTGATCGGATGGATCGCGCGGCCGCCCACCAGGTCCACGACCGCGTTACCCGCCTTCTTGAGTTTCAGGGCATCGCGCACCTTCTCCGCGTATTCGGGTCGGTCCTGCGCCATCGCGATGGCACTCTCGTAGCCCAGGAAGTCGGGAGCGTGCAGGAAGGCAATATGCAGCACGTGGCTCTCGATCCACTCGCCACAATAAAGGAGCCGGCGCAGCGCCCGCAACGGGCCCGGCAGGGTGAGGCCCAGGATCGCCTCGAGAGCGTGGCACGCGCTCATCTGGTAGGCCACCGGGCAGATCCCGCAGATGCGGGCGGTGATGTCGGGAACCTCAGCGATGGCACGGCCCCGCAAGAACGCCTCGTAGAACCGAGGCGCTTCGAAGATGCGCAATTGCACGTCGTCCACCCGGCCATCGCGCAGGCGGATGGTCAGTGCTCCCTCACCCTCGACGCGGGCCAGGGCCGCGACCCGGATGAGCCGCTCACCCGACCGCGCAGTCGCGTCTCCCACGATCACCTCATCCGGCGGTTGGTCCGGCATGGCGCTCTCCTGCCTGTTTGAACTCGGGTGCGTTGGCATAGAACTTGTGGAAGAGCCGCCTGATCTCCTCCGGCTCGAGCCCCAGTTGCTCGAACCGTCGGGCGAGCGCCGTGGTGTTGAGCCCGGCGCTCGGCCCAAAACAGCTATAACAAGGCCGATCGTAGCTCGGGCAAAGGACCCCGCAGCCGGTGGACGTGACCGGCCCCATGCACGGGGCGCCGTGGGCCACCAAGATGCACACGAGGTGCTGCCGCTTGCAGTCCAGGCAGAGCGCGTGGTTCGGCACCTTTGGCCGGCCGCCGGCCAGCATCTGTCCCAAAACCCCGAGGAGCTGCCCCTTGTTGATCGGGCAGCCCGGCAGCTCCAGGTCGACGGGCACGTAGTCGCTGGAAGGCCGGGAATGGGCCAAGGTCTCGACGTACTGAGGCGAGGCGTACACGATCGCCAGGGCCTGGTCCACATTCAGGCTGCCGAAGTTCCGCAGTCCCTGGATGCCGCCGGCCGATGCACAGGCTCCCAGCGTGATCAAGAACCGGGTGCGCCGGCGGATATCGCGGATCTCTTCCTCCTGCCCGGGTGTGGAGACCGACCCTTCCACAAGGGCCACGTCGAACTCGCCTTCGAGCGGCCGGCGGGTCGCTTCCAGGAAGTAGGCGATCTCCACCCGATCCGCTACCGCCAGCAACTGGTCCTCGCAATCCAGGAGCGAGAGCTGGCAGCCGTCGCACGATGCGAACTTGAAGACACCCAGTCGCGGTTTCGTGGTCGTCATGGCTTGCAGATTACCAGGGGGGGCAAGGCCCTTGCCGAGCCATCCTTCAATTACCCGTTCAAAACATCTCTTTGCTAAGGAAGGGAGCGAGCTGCCGGTGCGCGAAGACGGGACCGTCCTTGCAGAGAAACGCCGGCCCGAACTGGCAGTGGCCGCACAGGCCTACCGCGCACTGCATGTTCCGCTCCATTGAGTAGTAGATGTCTCGGTCAGACACACCGCGGTTCATGGCCTCGGAGACGGCGAACCGCATCAGGATCTCCGGGCCGCACGTGAGCACCACGGTACGCTCCGGGTCGATCTGGAGTCGATTGAAGAGAACGGGCACCACCCCCACCCGCCCTTGCCAGGTCAGGTCGGCACGGTCAACCGTGATCAGCAGCTCCATCCCCCGGCGTTCCCATTCGGGATACTCGGAGGTGTAGAGGAGATCGGCCGGATTGCGTGCCCCATAGACCAGGGTGAGACGGCCGAACTGGTCGCGATCGGCCAGAAGGGCTTTCACGACGAGCCGCAGAGGGGCCAGGCCCAGGCCACCGGCCACCACCACCACGTCCCGGCCATGGGCCTGTTCCATCGGCCAGCCCCGCCCGTAGGGGCCGCGCATGCCGACGATCGCGCCCGGCCCCAGTTTCCCGATCACACGAGTGACCCGCCCGGCAAAGCGGATCGTGTGCCCAATGCCCGGTCCCTCCTCGATGGCACCAGAGACCGAGATCGGCACCTCGCCAACCCCGGGTACGTAGATCATGTTGAACTGACCGGGTCCGGCGCGATATCGCTCCTGCCGGCCGCGATCCTGAAACTCGAGCCGGAAGGTCGCCACACCGGGGGTCTCCGGCTCGATCGACCGCACGATCGCCGGATGCGGGCAGAGCAAGTCGTCCTGCGGCGACACCCGCGCCCAAGCCGGTGCGGACGGCAGAGCAGGGCCAACTGTCGGGTTCGTCATGGGCGTCATTCCGTCGTCCCGCCGCGGATGGCGGCCACTTCCTCGGTGATGTCGATCGCCACGGGGCACCACGTGATACAGCGCCCGCAGCCGACGCAGCCGGAGACCCCGTACTGGTCGATCCACGAGGCCAGCTTGTGTGTGAGCCATTGCCGGTAGCGCGACCGGATATCGGGCCGCATGTTCCCCCCGGCCGTATGGGCGTGTTCCAGGTTAAAACAAGAATCCCACAGGCGCACCCGCTCACTGCGCTGGCCGCTCAAGTCGGGAACTTCTTCAATGGAATGGCAGAAGCAGGTGGGGCAGACCATGGTGCAGTTGGTGCACGAAAGGCAGCGCTCGGCCACGTCGTCCCAGCGTGGGTGTTCGAGGTTTTTGTAGAGCAGCTCGGGCAGGTCAGACGTGTCGAGCCGGCGGTGGATCTGGCCCTCGGTGTCCCGAACCACCCGGGCGGCTGCGCCGAGCTGCTCACCGCTCGCCTCCCGACAGGGGACGTCCGCCATCACTTCCCGGCCGCGGTCCGTGGCGATCTCGACGAGGAAGACCTCCCGCAGCTCGGTCAGCGCCAGGTCGAAGCCGCGTGACGCCTTTGGCCCCGTCTTCATGCTCGTGCAAAAGCACGTGGACGCCGCCTGTGCGCAATTCACCGCGATCAAGAAGGCTGGCTCCCGCCGGGCCTGATAATGGGGGTCGATGTACGAACCCTGCAAGAAAACCCGGTCCTGGATCTCGATGGCGTGCAAGTCGCACGAGCGGGCACCGAGAAAGGCATACCTGGAAACCGGCTCCGGACTGGGATGAACCGCGAAGGAATTCTCGGTGCTCTCGATCGTGAACAGCGTCAACTGGGACGGGAACAGGTATTTCTTCCAGGAGTGCGGCCCGACGGCATAGCCAAAGTAGGCGCCGTCGTCGCGGCGCTTCAGCCGATAGGTGCCCCCTGCCTGTTCGTCGGTCCAGCCGATGGGCAGTTGCGCGAGGGTGTGCACCTCGTCAAAGATGATCGCCCCTTGCGCGATCGTCGGACCAACGACGGTGTATCCCTCTTGCCAGAGCCGGTCGATGATCCGTCCCAGATCAGGCTTGTCGAGGACGACCGTTCGTCCCAGCGGAGCAATTCCTCCCACTGCCGGCATATGGCGAAACTCCTTCGTTCTGACTTCTCCCACCCTCAGGCTGCTCTGCGCCGCATTCCGCGGTGGAACAACATCGATACCGATGTCACGGGCTGTAAATGTCGAGCAGTTGCATCCGCGTTGCCTTCAACCGCTCGGAAACCACTTCCAGAATCCGACGTGTCAGGAGATAGCCGAGCCGCGAGTCAGCGTCGCAAAGCTCGCGGAGTCGGACGGCATCCAGAGCAAAGGCCTTGACCGGCTCGATCGTACGGGCCGAGGCGGTCTTCGGCCGCGTGTGGAAAACGGACGACCAGCCAAACACCTCGCCCGGCCCCACCGTGAGGATGCTGATCCGCCCGCGACCGGGTACCCCGATCTCGATGGCGATGCGACCTGCCTCCACGACGTACAAGAGCGAGTTGCGATCCCCCTCGCGAAACACGGTCGCACCGGCATCCCACTGGACGGGAGTGGCAATCTGCGCAATCCGCTCCAGTTGGCCAGCGTCCAGGCCCTGCAGGAACGCAAGGTCCATTAGCGTCGACTGGGTCATGTTGTGGTCCATTGATAAAATCAACAACTAATGATATTCTAGTGGAACAAGCACAGTGGGACCGTTGTCTCGGAGAGCACCGTGCGGGTCACCGAGCCCAGGAAAAACTCGCGCAATACCGGCTGGCCGTAAGCACCCATCACGAGCAGACCGGCATTGAGGCGGCCGACCTGTTCCAGGATCACTTTGGCGGGCGGGGCGGAGGATTCGAGCGCGAGGGGGACTGCTTCGATCTTGTGGTGGCCGAGAAACTCCCGGGCGCGCTCGGCATGCTGGGCCGCCACGGCAGCGCTTGCGTCCACGCTGATGATGTGGACCTCGCCCGCTCCGCCCAATCCGCCCAGCCCGGTCGCCTGGAAGGCCGCCAAGGCGCGAGCGGCCTGAAGGCTGCCGTCATACGCGATCACAACCGGGCCATCCGGGCAGGGCGTCGCGGGTACCACGATGATCGGCCGCGGGGTGTCCTTCAAGACTTTCCTCAGGATCTCGTCAGAATCATCATCCCGAGCCGTGAAGTGGAAGCGAGACCCCCGAGCCAGCACGACCAGGTCACAGGATTGCGCCTCGGCCGCGATCAGCTTGTCGGGCGAGCCAACCGCTTTCACCTCTGCATGCGCCACGCCGGCTAGGGCGCAGCGTGCGGCGAATTGCTCCAGAAGTTGCCCGACCTGCTGATGGACACCCGCCAGCCGAGCCTCGTAACCCATGTAATAAACGGGGTCCACGCCGGGCGTCCCGCCCACCGGCCACGCCGGCTCGATCGCTCGAATCCCAGGCTCATCGACGATCCCCAGCCCCACAATCGCGGCACCACACCGCTGCGCCCAGCGAATGCCCAGCTCCGCGAGGACGGCGCCGTGCTTGGGCGTGTCCAGGCCAATCAAGATCCTGCCGGGCACGAGGACATCCCCCTCACTTCGAGACCGCAGGCGCAATAAAAAAGCCCCAAGTGCGCAAGATCGACACTGCGGGGCCGCCGTAGCCGGCACCGAACGACCCATCGCGAGCCGATCGGAGCCTTTGGACATAGAATATACACATCTGGCAAGAAGCTGTCAAAGGCGTCAATACTCGGAAGAAGGGGATTTGACCGAAGAATGGGCTCGAGGCTTGTGAGGTACAGGGATGAGCGTCGATCTGCGGACAACCTATCTGGGGCTCGAGCTGAGGAACCCGCTGGTGGCCTCGGCTTCCCCCCTGACAGTCCATCTCGATCTGCTGCGCCAGATGGAAGAGGCCGGCGCCGCGGCGGTGGTGATGCCCTCACTCTTCGAGGAGCAGCTCGAACGCGAGGAGCGGGCCGTCCGCCGTTATTTCGAATGCGGAATGGACGAGTTCGACAAGGCCCTGTCGGGCCGGTTCGAGCTCGATCTTTACAACACTGGGCCGGCAAACTACCTCGGAGAGATCAAGCGAGCCAAGAAGGCCCTTTCGATCCCGGTGATCGGTAGTTTGAACGGTGTGGGCGTGGGAAACTGGGCCCGTCACGCACAACTTCTCGAGGAGGCAGGGGCCGATGCCGTGGAACTCAACATTTACTTCGTCCCGACCGATCCTGAGACAACCGCCGTCCAGGTGGAGCAACGGTACTTGGATCTGGTGGCCGCTGTTCGAGAGGTGGTGACGGTCCCCCTTGCCGTGAAGTTGGGGCCCTACTTCAGTTCGCTGCCGAACTTGGCCCGCCGTCTCGTCGAGGTTGGTGCCGATGGCCTGGTGCTGTTCAACCGTTTCCTTCAGCCCGACGTCGAGTTGGAGACTCTCCGAATCAATCCGCGCCTGACGCTCAGCACGAGCGCGGAACTGCGATTACCGCTTCGCTGGATCGCCATCCTTCGCCCCCAGCTTTCGATCTCCCTGGCGGCATCGACCGGCGTCAATACGTCCGAAGACGTGCTCAAGCTGATCTTGGTTGGCGCCGACGTCACCATGACCACCTCCGCGCTGCTGCGGCACGGCCCCGCCTACCTGCGCACATTGCTCGACGGGCTCCCCGCCTGGCTGGAGGAAAGAGGATATGGCTCGATCAAGCAGGTGAAAGGAACCCTGAGCCTGCGCAACTGTCCCGATCCGGCAGCCTTTGAGCGGGCCAATTACGTCAACATGATCGCGATCACCCCCTACACCCTCGACGATTCAAGCTCCTGAACGCGATCGATCGCGATCAAGACCTTGGTCTGGCCGGGGCCCCATGAATCATGGTATCCGCCACGCTGCACTCCTACCGGCAAAAATATTCTTGATGGGTGCGAAGATTCTCATTCGATTCTTCCGATACAATGCAAACACCAAGCAAGTCCTTCCCGGCCCGCAGCGGGTCGCCAAGGTCAGCAGGACAAGACCGAATCGCCGGACTTCTCTCCCCAGTTCCGAGGAGAAGGTATCATGAGATCAGGCAAGATACGCCCCATATCGATCCCGACCCTTGGAGGTGTGGCCGCAATCATCATGGCGGTCGTGATTCTGGGAGTGACAGCCTCCCCCACAGTGGGAGACGATCACCACTGGGGATCGCTTTTCCACGACCACTTCGGTCACAAGGATATACCTCCCGGTCAGATCGAAACGATGAACGGTGGTGCTTGGTACTGGATGCGTAGCCCCGAGCAAGAAAAAGTCGTGGTGATGAGCCTCTTCAACCGGTACTGCATCCGGTGTCACGGCGTGGACGGGCGGGGGGTCTGGGACATTCCCGGCATTCCCGACTTCACGAATGTTCGCTGGCAGTCGTACCGTACCGATGCCCAGATCGCGCGAATTATCATCGAAGGGCGAGGGGCAGTCATGCCCCAGTTTCGAGGGGCCCTTTCCCTCGAGGAAGCCTGGGGAATCGCCCACTACTTACGGACTTTCGTGCCTGGCGCCGAGATCTCGAAGCCGAATCTTGGAGCTCCCGGAAGCCCCGCAGCAACAAGCGTAAGTCCGAGCACGACGCCAACCAGTCCCGCAAATGTCCCGCCCACCCCTCGCCCTGTAATAC
>JBIOJM010000214.1:0-17437 GCA_044450785.1 Isosphaerales bacterium | reverse complement strand
GTCAGGCTGGGCGTACCGCTCACGGCGCTGTTCGTGTCGCCGTTGACGAACCCGGTGACGGCATACTGGAGAGTTGGGACCGGGTCGCCATAGACCTTGGACGCATCGTTCGCCGTGATCGTCAGCGTGGCCTTGGTGATCGTCAGCGTGGCACCAACCAGGTTGGTGAAGACGTAGTTCGCCGCCGTTAATGTCCCCTGGCCGACGGTGATCGGGTATTGGCCGACGCCGCTGGCGGAGGTCGCCGTGGTGGTCAGACTGGCCGTCCCGATCACCGCGCTGGTGGTGTCGCCGTTGACGAACCCGGTGATGGTGTCGGTCAACATGGGTAGAGAATTACCGTAGGTCATCGACTGCTTGTTTGCCGTCACCGTCAGATTGGCCGCGTTGATCGTGAGAGTGCCCGCGACCAGGTCGGAGAACACGTAGTTCGCGGCCGTCAATGTCCCCTGGCCGACGGTAATCGGGTGTGGGCCGACGCCGCTGGCGGAGGTCGCCGTGGTGGTCAGGCTGGCCGTCCCGCTCACAGCGCTGGCGGTGTCGCCGTTGACGAACCCGATGATGGTGTCGGTGAGCGTGGGTAGAGAATTACCGTAGGTCATCGACTTGTTGTTCGCCGTCACCGTCAGATTGGCCGCGTTGATCGTGAGAGTGGCGCCGACAAGGTTGGAGAAGACGTAGTTCGCGGCCGTTAGTGTCCCCTGGCCGATGGTGATCGGGTAAGGTCCAACGCCGCTGGCGGAGGTCGCCGTGGTGGTCAGGCTGGCCGTGCCGATGACGACGTTGGTGGTGTCTCCGTTGACGAACCCGGTGATCGTGTCGGTGAATGTGGGTAGAGAATTACCGTAGGTCATCGACTGGTCGTTCGCCGTCACCGTGAGCGCCGCCTTGGTGACCGTCAAGGTCCCGGACTGACCGGTGAAGAGATAATTGGCGGCCGATAGCCCCGCAACGCTCACCCTGATCGGATAATCGCCAACTTGACTTGAGCTGGTGGCCATGGTGGAGAGGACCGGGCTCCCCGTCACGACGCTGCTGGTGTCGCCGTTGACGAACCCGGTAATGGTGTCGGTGAACGTGGGTACGGAACCACCGTAGGTCATCGACTGGTTGCCCGCCGTCACCGTGAGCACCGCCTTGGTGACCGTCAAGGTCCCGGACTGGCCGGTGAAGCTATAATTGGTGGCCGACAGCCCCGCGACGCTCACCGTGATCGGATAATTGCCGAGTTGACTCGAGCTGGTGGCCGTCGTGTTCAGGCCCGGGGTCCCCGACACGGCGCTGACGGAGTCGCCGTTGACGAACCCGGTGATGGTGTCGGTGAGCGTGGGCACGGCAGCGCCGTAGGTCATCGACTGGTTGTTCGCCGTCACGGTCAGAGTTGCCTTGCTGATCGTCAGCGTGGCGCCGACAAGGTTGGAGAAAGCGTAGTTTGCGGCCGTCAATGTCCCCTGGCCGACATTGATCGGGTAAGGTCCAACGCCGCTGGCGGAGGTCGCCTTGGTGCTCAGGCTGGCCATACCGCTCACGACGCTGCTGGTGTCGCCGTTGACGAACCCGGTGATGGTGTCGGTGAGCGTGGGCACGGAACCGCCGTAGGTCATCGACTGGTCGATCGCCGTCACCGTGAGCGCCGCCTTGGAGACAGTCAAGGTCCCGGACTGACCGGCGAAACTATAATCGGTGGCCGACAGCCCCGCGACGCTCACCGTGATCGGGTATTTGCCGGCTTGACTCGAGCTGGTGGCCATGGTGGAGAGGACCGGGCTCCCCGACACGACGCTGCCGGTGTCGCCGTTGACGAACCCCGTGATGGTGTCGGTGAGCGTGGGCACGGAACCACCGTAGGTCATCGACTGGTTGGTCGCCGTCACCGTGAGCACCGCCTGGGTGACCGTCAAGGTCCCGGACTGGCCGGTGAAGTTATAATTGGTGGCCGACAGCCCCGCGACGTTCACCGTGATCGGATAATTGCCGAGTTGACTCGAGCTGGTGGCCGTCGTGCTCAGGGTCGGGCTCCCCGACACGACGCTGGTGGTGTCGCCGTTGACGAACCCGGTGATGGTGAATGCGAGGTTCGGGATCGGACCGCCGTAGGGCATCGACTCGGGGTCGGCAGTGACGGTCAGGGTGGCCTGTGTGATCGTCAGACCGCCGCTCAGCGTACCGCTGCTGCCAAAGAAGTTACCGTCGCTGCTGTCGTAGATGGCCGCGATCGTGTGCGAGCCGGTGTCCAGCGCGGAGTCGTTGATGCTGGCCTTTCCGATACTGAGTGTCACGGGGCCGCCGTAGTTGTTGCCGTCGATCACGAACTGAACAGTGCCTTCGGGATTGAACGAGCTCGTGCTGTTGGGTGTGACGGAGGCGGTCAAGGTGACCTGCTGGCCGTAAACCGATGTGGTCGCCGAGGCGCCGACGGTCGTTGTGGTGGAGACGGCGTCAGCATTGAAAATCGTGGGGGCGGAGGCGATCCCGCTGGCGACCACGACCAACGAGTATGTTCCCGATGGGAGCCCGGCGGGCAGCGTGAAGAGGGTGGACACCGGCGTGCTGCCCGTCGCCACCCCGGTGCTGCTCCAGTCGTAGGTGCGTGCATAAAACACCTGGCCGCTCGAGCTCACGAGGTGGATGAGCGGGTAGTTGGTGTCCATCTCGGCGTCGTCGCCGTAACCGGCGCCCTGGGAAATCCCGTTGAGCTGAGTCCCCGTCAGGGTGAAGGTGCCATCGCCGTTATTGACAATTTGAGAAACCTGCGGCTTCCAGGCAGAATTCGGGGACCCGTTGGGCGTGTAGAGGACAAGCTGGTCGGACGCGTTGGTCAGCAGCACCTGCCCGCTGGGCAAGACCAGCATGCGGGCGGGGTAGGACACCCCGCTGAGGCCGTAGGCTGTCGGAGTCACGTTCGTGTAGGTATTGGTGGTCGGGTCGAATTCAAAGAGGGTCGTCGGTCCCGAGAATTTGCCATTGCTGATCAGCGGAGCGGCGGCGAAGAGGATCCGGCCATCGGGCATCATGGCCCCCGGTACGTCAGCGCAGGCCAAGCCGCCGGGGATATCGGGGCCGGCCGTCCAGGTGTCGGTCGAGGGTGTGTAAAACGCCGTGTGGCCGGTGGCGCCGAGGAAAAACGCACGCCCATCGGGCAGCAGGAAGGCGGGTCCGAGTTCAGAATCCACGGAGGAGCCGCTGAGCGAAACGGGGACCAGGCCGGTGGCCACCCATTTGTTCAGCGAGGGGACGTACCGTTCCGCGTGTCCATTGTCCGATATGTCGTAGGACAAGATGCTATCGTCGGGGAGCTTGATCCACGTCTCCTCGGAGCTGCGGGAATCCAACTTGTCCGCCGCGAATGACCATGTATTCGAATTGGGATCGTAGATGTACGTCTGCGGACCGCTGTGGTACCCGGCAAGGACGCGCCCATCGGGCAAGAGTTGCGTGGGATCATCTCCGAATTCGGATTGGGGGAAGTTCGCGATCGTCGTCCAGGTATTGGCAACCGGGTCATAGATCTCGCCCGTGGGGGTTTCGTTCTGACCGCCGCTCGGGCCCGAATACTCTCCCCCCACGACGAACACGCGGCCATCCGGCAGTACATTGGACGCGTAGTCCAGGCGCTGGAGGCTCATCGACGCCAGTTGAGACCACGTCCCGGCGGCGTAGCTGCCGGTGGAGTCCGGCGCCAGACTGTACCAGATGTTCGTGACACCGTTTCCCTGCACCATGACGGTGCCATCCGAGAGCAGGAGCATGGTGCCCGTGCCGGAGGGAGCGAGGTTCGAGAGCGGAGTCCAGGTGCCGAGCGTTTGCGAACTAAGCTGGAGTGCGTTGGAGAACTCCGAAGTGTCTCCCGACGAATCGGTGGCTGTCGCGGTGATCCATTGGCCGGCGACGGTGGCCGCGGCCAGGGTGAACGTGGGCATCGGATTCACTTGTCCGTTCGCGTCGGTCGTCACCGAGACCGAGCCGAGGTAGGTCTGGCCCTGGCCATAGCCGGACGGATCGGCCTGGGGGCTCGCGTAGAAGTCGAGCGTGTAGGAACTGCTGGGCAGGCTGACGAACGAAAGGGTGACCGAGGTCGTGGTCCCGGGGCTGGCTGACCAAACGAGCGGATAATTCTGTAAATTGTTCGGGCCCGAGGCAGGAGTATTGCCGTGGTTGGGCGTGACTCCATTCCCGCCAAGGTCGATGCCGAGCGAGCCGTTGCCGAAAATGGAATTGCCACGGATGCTGTTTCCCGTCGACGTGGCGTTGTAGATCACGACGCCGGCGAGCGTGTTGTCCACGATCGTGTTACCCGCGCCGGCGGCCGTCCCGCCGATCGTGTTGTTGCTGCCGTCGATCCTCACGCCGTCTTCTACGTTGGCCACCGCGGCCGTTCCGGCGGCGTTGGAGCCGATGGAGTTCCCCTCCATGAGCGTTGATCCGCCCAGAGTGTCGAGGTAGACCCCATCTTGCGTATTCCCGGAGACGAGGTTTCCCGCACCCGCCGTGGTGCCGCCGATCGTGTTCCCGGGAATGTAGACCCCGATTCCGTTTCCATTGGCAAGTGGGGCTGTCCCCGCCTCGTTGGTCCCGACGTAATTCCCCTCCACCAGGTTGTTCGTCGTGCCGGTTCCGAAGATCACCACGCCCCAGTCCTTATTCGCGGAGAGGATGTTGCGGGCCGAGGACGAAACTCCTCCCACCGTGTTGGAGCTGGCTCCGCCCTGGATCGAGATCGCGGCGTAACCATCTCCAACAGCCTGCGTGCCGTCAGCCGACGTCCCGATGAGATTGCCCTGCACGAGGTTGGACGAGCCGCCGGCATAGATCACGATACCGCTGCCGCCGAAGCCGTTGATGACCAGGCCCTTGACCGTGGAGCCCGTGGCCGTGACGTTCAGGCCGTTGGTCGTCGAGCCCGCGCTGGCGCCGTTGAGAACAATCAGCGGTTGGCCGGCGAAGCCCGGCTGCGACGTCCCGTCGATGTCCACACCATGAGCGATCGTCGGCAGGGCCGCCGCCGGAGCGATCGTCCAGGAATTGGTTGAGCCGTTGTAGCCGGGGTCGGTGGTGGGAATGTCGAACTGGATCGCGTCGCCGTTCTGAGCTTTCAAGATCGCATAACGCAGCGAGCCGGTATCGGCGGCCAAATCGCCGGTGTCCGTGACGGTGAACGTCGCCAGCAGCCGTCGTTCCTCGAGTAACTCGACGAACGGACGGTGCTTCCGGTCGCGTGAGACTCGCTTGGGATTGGGCTGGCTGCGCATGGCGGACACGGCGTCGGTCCTCGTCGCTTGTTGGACATAAATATGCTGTTGGTTCTATTCTTGCGCCGATTTCTGCAAGGTACAACCCCCCCCCGAGCGGCGAACCCCGGCTGCGAGGAGAGCTGACGTTTCGGGGCGTTGAGGTTCCGCGCGGGCTGGACTGGTGTCGCCGGCGAACGACCAGCGTGGGGCAGCCCCGGGTGCCGCCGGACCAGGGATGCGCCTGAGCGACCGGCGCCTGTCCATCCGGTTAGTTCAGCCAGCCTGGAGCAGCTCGAGCATGCCCCTGTCGAGCTTGCGTCCATGCCAGGTCTCGTAGGCGATGTCGTAGCGGCCGCTGTCGCAGACGCCGAAGCTGCCGGTGAAATTCCACAAGGCCCAGCCCCAGCCGGCTTTCTTGAACTCTTCGAGCGTGTCGTGCATCCAGGACAGGACGTACCGGTGGGGCGTTTGATTGTGGACGCCGAACTCGCCGACCATCACCCCGACGCCCTTGGCCTCGAACTCCTGCCAGGGTTTGATCAGCTCGCGTGCGATCGTGCTCCGGGTGACGTACTTGCCGTCATTCTTCCGCAACGGCCAGATCGGCTCGGGCCAGCTCTCGTCCCAGTGGGCCCACGACGCCTTGTAGTGGGTGACGGGCATGGGGTTGTAGTCATGTAACGCGGCAGCCACGTTCAGGCCGATCAACTCGACGGGGGGCACGGTGCCCCAGGCGCGGCCGTCGCAGACGATCAGCCGGTTCGCGTCCCGCTCGCGAATCGCCCCGGCGACGCGCTCGACGACGCGGCGGTGTTCCTCGGCTTTGACCTTGTCGTCGGGCTCGTTGAACAGGTTGAAGCTGATCAGGTTGTTGGGGATGCCCTGGTAGCGGGCCGCGAAGGTCGCCCAGTGCCGGGCGCAGACATCCAGGATCTCTGGATCGGTCCAGAGAGACCTTGGCTCGGGTGGCTTCGCGACGGTGAAGCCGGGTGCCCGGTGGAAGTTGATCTGGACGTGGACGCCATGTTTGCGTCCGAGCTCGACCGCGTGGTCGATCTCCTTGAGGACCGACTCCTTGAGCGTTGCGGGCTTCTCGCGGTCGGTCCAGCAGCGGTAATCCATTGGCAAACGGACGAAGTCGAACCCCAGCTCGGCGATATGGGCGAAGTCGCGCTCCTCGAACGGTTTTTGATTGCCGGCCATGAACTTGTTGAGCAAGTTGAACCCACGCCAGCGGGGCAGGTGCTTGGGTGTCGCGTCGGCAAGGGTCCGGGGCGGGGTGTCAGCCCGGGCCGGCCGGGAGGCAGGCACCCCGATACTGGCCGTCGTGAGCGTCAGGCGCAGGACATCGCGTCGGGTCATGATCATGATCAGGAATCCTTGGCGTCCGCCCGATCTACCCTAAAGTCGGCCCGGCTTTCTCTCGAAGGAAGTGGGTCTTGCGTGCCGCCGCGTCACGAACCTGGGGTGGGACCTGCGCGCGAGTTAACCGATCGTAGATGGCGAGAGCGTCGGCCTGCTGGCCGTGAGCGAGGAGGCCCTCGGCACAACGGAACAGACCCTCGCAAAACGCGAGTTGATTGGGGGCTGGAGTGTCGGCCAGAGCGCCCTCGATCGCCTTGGCGGCAGCGGGAGTGCCGAAACGACCGAGAGCCCGCGCGGCGGCACGGGCCACCTGTCCATCCTGATCCTTGAGCAACGTGATCAGCCGTCCGACGGACTTGGCGTCGCGCCGCACCCCGATGCTGCCGATGACACCGACAAGCGGCCGGCCTTTCAGGCTGTCGAGCGCGCCGCGCAGGGCATCGTCCACGGCCGGGTCAGGAATCGGCTCCAGGCCGTATCGAGCCATGTGCGCGAGTTTCTCGTCACCGAGCAGTGCGGCCAGGGGCGCAACGGCATCCTTGGTACCCTTGCGCGCGAGCTCGCGGCAGGCATCCGCCTTCTCTTGACGCGTCGCCGCCGATCTCAGGACGGCGATCAGCTTTTCTTCCTGCTCCTTGGCCGAGGGCTGGGCGTCCTGTCCCGAGGACGTCGCGACCACGACGAGCAGCAGTTGGGCAAGGCAGGCGAGGCTGGTGATCGTTCTGGTCATGGTGGGTTCTCCTGGCGGATGGGTGGGTGGGACGTCAATAGATCCAAGGCTCGCGCTGGGCGCGGGTGCGCAGGCGGTTCGCCTCGGGATCATTGACGAACTCCTCCTTCATCGGATCGTATTTGAGATCGCGCGTGAGCCACATGCAGATGTTGGCGCCGTGGACGGTGCTCATCGTGTGATGCATGACGTCCGGGTTCGCCACGGTTTGCTGGCGCGACTTGACGCAATCGAAGAAGTTGCGCACGTGATTCATGGGGCGCATGGTACGCTCCATATAGTCCTGAAGCAGTTTTTCGCTGTCGTCGAGCAGGGCGGGTGAGGACACCTCCGGCTTCTTGTAACCGTCCCCGACGGCCACCCAGCCTTCGGTTCCCTCGAAGCGCATGCCACACGACCCGTGCCACCACTTGTCGCCGCGCGAGAGGATCATCTGGACCCCGTTGGCGAACTTGGTGACCATGCCGTCGCCGCTGGCGTTCTTCACGTATTGATATTCGACCGCCGAGGTGGTCAGAGCGCCGATCCCCGCCTGGGATTGGGCGAAGGTGTGCGCGCCCCATTCGCCGATGCAGCTTGTGTGGAAATCGTAATGACCGCGCCAGCCGCCGCGCACGTAGGTGGAGTTGTACGGCCGCCAGGGGCAAGGGCCGAGCCACGCGTCCCAGTCCACTTCCTCGCGGGGTGGCTGGGGCTCTTCCGGCAGCCAGGCGTGGCTCATCTCGGCGGCATCCCACGGCGCGATGTGAGCGCGGACGGTGTGGACCTGGCCGAGGCGGCCGGAGCGGGCGAGCTCGATGGCGGCCACGAAGTTCGCCTCGCTCAGGCGCTGGACGCCGGTCTGGTAGATGCGCCCGTACCGCCGCGCCGTCTCCACCACCGTCCGCCCCTCCGCGATGGTCATGCACGACGGCTTCTCGGAGTAAACGTCCTTACCCGCCCGCATCGCCATGTCGGACGCCAGCGTGTGCCAGCGGTCGCCCGTGGCGATCAAGACCGCGTCAATGTCCGGGCGCGTGGCCAGGAATTCGCGCATTTCGGGATACATCTGGCAGTCGGAGTTGCCGTAGTGCTTGTCCGCGATCTGCTTGATGGCCTCACGGCGCACCTTCCGCGCGTCGCAGATCGCAACGAATTGCACATCCGGCTCGCGGAGCATCCATTTCAGGTCATGCTCGCCGCGGCTCCCGAGGCCGATCCCGCCGAGCACGATGCGCTCGCTCGGTGCCACCGCGCCACCCCGGCCCAGCGCGGAGGCAGGGATGATGGTCGGCACGATACAGGCCGCACCGGCCGCGGCCGCCGCCTTGAGACACTGTCGCCGGTTGAGATTCTTCGTGAGCGGTCCATTTCGAGACATTGTGTCGCCTCCGTTGAGATCACTCGAAACAGTGGCCAGTGGTCAGTGAAGAGTGGTTCAGTGGTCTGGCAATGTCCACCGGCGGGCAAGGTGCAGGCATGCAGCAGTCAATCTTCGACTGTAATGGACCGCGGATTCCGTAACAAGAGACTGGTGCATAAATCCGCGAAGCCGGTGGTCAGATGGGAAGGATGAAGGATGAAGGATGAAGGATGAATAAGACAGGTCCTTTCCGACTCATCCTTCATCCTTCATCCTTCATCCTTCCGAGGTGGTCATCGGCGGAAAATCCGGTTTTGTGCCGGATGATGACCCCCTCCTGGAGATAAACGATCATCTCCGCGATGTCGGTGGCATGGTCGGCGATCCGCTCGAGATGGCGCGCGGTGCTCAGCAACTGGAGCCAGGCGTCAAGCTGCCCGGCGTGGTGGCGAAGCGATTCTTTCAACTCGCCGCGGAGCCGGCGGTACTGGCGATCGATCGCCTGGTCGCCATCGATCACGGCCCGCGCGCCGTGGGCGTCGCGGCCGGCTAATGCCTCGTAGCCGGCGCGCACCTGGGCCAGGACGTCGCGCGCCAGCGACTTGAGCGGCTCGGGGACGAGTACGCCGTCGCCGCTCGTCGCCAGCTTGCGGGCACGCCGTGCGATCCGGGCCGCCAGATCGGCGATCCGCTCCCAGTCGCGGCTGACCTTCAAGACCGTCGCCAGACGTCGCAGGTCCGAGGCGACCGGCTCGAAGAGGGCGAGGACCCGCAGGCACTCCTGCTCGATCCGCACCTCCGCGGAATCGGAATCCCTCTCCAGCCGCTTGATCTCGGGCACCACGTCGACGTGGCCCTCGCACAGCACCGCGACGCTCTTGGCCAGCGAGTCAACGACCGCGAGGCCCATCGTCAGGAATTCGACCCAGAGGATCTCCTGGTCGCGCAGGGCGTGCCGTCCAGTCATCGTCGAGGACAAGCTGGATCCCTGCGCGGCAGCCTGCTCGTGGGGCCCACGGGTCTCGTCCAAGCTCGGTCTCCTTTGCCCCTATACCCGCCTCAGGCTCGAGCGCACGTGTTCAACCCAACGTGACGGGTTGACCACGGCGCCCGTCAGGTGCCATTGTTCGCCCTGGTTGTTCGGGATTCAAGTCAGCACGGAAGCAATCGATCAGCTCGATACGAACTGCGTTGGGGGCGGTCCCCGGAATTGACAGGTCCAGGCTGGCGGCCTACGATCCACCTTGTGAGTGGCTTGGTCGACGTGCCCCCAGGAAGGATCGCCCGTGTCACATACCGAACCTCGGAGAGGCGGACCGGTCTTGACGGGCGCAGGCGCAGTCCGGGATCGGACGCCGGCCAGGATTCAACCGGGCTCCAGGCAACCGGCGCCGGTCTCCTTGCGAGTCGCGCTTCTCTACGACATGGATGCCTGTCATGGTCCCACCGGAGTGACGCGCCACGCCCTGGCACAACTCCAGCGGCTAGCCCGGCGCCCGGGCATCGCGCTCTCGGTGGTCACCGGCCGGATGAGCCACCCCGATGGCCTGGCATACTGGGAATCCCTCGAACTCCAGCCCCGGTGGGAGCTGCCGCTGCGAACCCGCGACATGCTGCGGTGGTGGCGGTTCAAGCCCTGGCCGCCGATCGAGTGGTGGACCGGCACGCTCGACTGGGTTTATGCACCGGCCGAATTCTTCGTGGCGACACGCCGCGCGCGCCGCGCGGTCACCAGCCACGACGTCTGGCAGACCTTGCAATTCGAACCCCGCAGGAAACGTGAGCTCCTGAGCCGCGTCTTCGAGCGAGCCGATCTGATCTTGTCGGTCTCGCATTTCAACACCGAGCGGCTGCTGGAGGCATTTCCGACCTGCCGGGATCGCGTGGCGTACGTCCCCAACGGCGCGGACGATTTGTTTTTCGAGCCGGCGACCGATCACGAGCGAGCCCGGGTCCGTGAGGACCTGGGGCTGCCCCCCCAGGTTCCTTATCTGCTCTCGGTGGCCAACTTTCAGCCGCGCAAAAACCTTGTTCGGCTCATCGATGCAGTGGCGAAGCTCCCCGAGGTTTCGGCCGGCGATCTGGCGCTGGTGCTGATCGGCACCGGAGCCGAGGACGAAGTCCGAATCCTGCGCGAAGCGGCTGCCGGTGCCGGGTCCCGCGCCTTGATCCGCATGCCGGGCTATCGCCAGGGTCACGCGCTCCGCGCCGTCTACGCCGAGGCGACAGCCCTGGTGTTTCCCTCGCTCTGCGAGAGTTTCGGCATCCCGGCCGTCGAAGCGATGGCACAAGGCATCCCCGTCGCCCTGGCCGGCTCAACCGCGCTGCCCGAAATCGGAGGCGAAGCCGGGTGGTACTTTGAACCGACCGACGAGACCGCGATCACGGCCGCCCTGCGCGACCTCCTCGACAATTCCCAGGAACGCGCGCGCCGCATCGCGTTGGGAAAAACGATCGCCGCCAAATACCGCTGGCCGAACGCCAACGACCTGCTGATCGAGGCACTCGTCAGCCGCCACGACCGGGCACCCTGAAGCAGAAGCCCGCTCCGGCGTGCTTTCAGGGGCTATCGAACAGGTCGGAAATAACTTCCCGATCAGGCTCCTCTGGTTTTCCGGGTGCCACTGGCTCTGCCAGTGCCCGCCCAAGCATGGGGACACTGGCATAGCCAGTGGCACACAGATACGAAGTCGGGAAGTTATTTCGGGCCCGTTCCCTATTCGTCACTCGAACGCGATAATTGTGTTCTTTTGTCCCCTGGTCGCCGGGCCGTCCATTTCGTGCAGGATAACCCCCTTCATTCTCCGCGACGGGTGCCTTCTCCCCGAGCCTTGACACGTTCAGCCCTTGACAAGCCGTCGCCGTCCCTCATGAAGTACTTGACGCCATAGGAATTTTCCTATATCGTAGGGAGTGCTGAACGTTGGCAGACGACGAGGGCGAGGCGGACGACGTTGAAACGCCGGTGCTGCGGCCGTTGGTATGGCTGGGGAACTCGCGGCGGAATATCCAGGCGTTTCCCGTCGAAGCCCAGAAGATCATCGGCGACGAACTGCAATTGATCCAGTTCGGCGGCATGCCGAAGGACGCCAAGCCGTTCAAGGGGGTCGGCAGCGGCGTGTTCGAGATCGCCTTGCGGCACGACGCCGAAGCCTATCGCACGGTGCTGGCCGTGCAGCTTGGCAGGAAAATCTACGTGCTACATGCCTTCCAAAAGAAATCGAAGAAGGGCATTGCCACGCCGAAGCAGGCTGTGGACTTGATCAAGCAGCGATACAAAGAAGCGAAGGAGCTGGCGGAACATGAGAAAGACGAGCGGTAACGGTGAGATCGGCATCGAGCACGAGGAGGGCTCCGGGAACGTCTTCGCCGACTTGGGCCTGCCCGATGCCGACGAGCGGCTGTCGCGGGCGAAGCTGGGCTTTCACGTCTACGAACTCCTGAAAGAACGCCAGCTCAAGCAGCGGGAGATCGCTAACCTTCTGGGCATCAAGCAGCCCGAAGTGTCGCACCTGATGAACGGGCATTTCAATCGCTTCACCACCGACAAACTGTTCGAATTCTTGAGACGCCTCGACCGCAAGGTGACCATTCGCATCAGCGCGCACAAGCCCGGAGAGCCCTATCAGGAAATCGGCTTTGGCACATGATCCGAAAGTCTTGCCCCGTAGAGGGGCCTTGGAGCGTTGAATGAGGTCGAGCGGATTGCGTTCTAGTCAAGTCATCCGCCTCATCACATAACTGGGCCTGATGCTCAGAGGACGGACCCAGTGACCGAAAGCGGGACCAGCTTAACGTCCCGTCATTGATTAGTTGTCCCATTCCCGGGACAGACCCGACCACGGACCTCCCCTTCCACAACAACTCGATATAGGGAGTTATTTAGCGTTGATGAGAGGTCAACGAGAAAACGCATGGAAGGGGTAGCAGGCAGAGGCGGTGAGCTGGTTTTGGCAGAGCGAGCCGAGCTTCTTGTCGGGCACGGAGAAAAGGAAAGGCCCCCGGCGATCGTCGAAGCTGCTGGTGGGGCGGCGAAGTTCGCATGGGACGAGTGCTTCGACGGCGAGATTCGGCCGGTGTAGCGCCCTTGGCCCTGGGCATCTCCGGCGCGGCGACCGGACGTGGATGTGTGGAGATCGTGGCCATGGGGTTGCTCCTGTCAAATCTTGGGAGGAGCTGGGTGTCCGTGTGCCGACGCCCACTCGGCGATCGCCACGCGGAAGATTTGCACTTTCGGGATGTGGGTTTTGCGGTGGACGCTCTCCAACCACTCGGCGTACCCCAATGATTACAACTGACACCTGTTCAGTCTACCTACCGCATCCACTGGCGGAGTGACCTGGTCATGTGTCGGTCCTCTCCCAAAGGCGTTGTCAAATAGGCACGGCGAGCAACCGCGGGTCACGGGCCCAGCGGTGTCCTGGAGCTCAGAGATCGACCAGAATTCACATGACGGATAACGGCCGGCCCGCTACACTGGTTCGCGTGGACAAACCTGCCGCGCAAGCGGCTTACTGCAACCGAACGCCGCACTCGACCGGCGCGGCATCATGCGATTCCAGGGTTCCAGCTCACTCAGCATCGCCAGCATGTGAGCGTGGTCGTCAGGCCACAGATGATCGAAATCCTGGGAATGGAACGCAACACGACGTGATGAGGAGGTGCGATGTTCAGCAGAAGGGGTTTCGCCGATATGCGAAGGGCTGGTATGGGGCTGGCCGTGTCCCGCGCAAAGCTATCCCAAGCCATGCTCGAGGTTCTCGTGCAACTTCCCACGGGTTCAACCAACCTGAAGGAAGTCATCGTCAGTCACCTTGGCTTGCTGGGTCAGATGGCGGCGACCCGTGATATCGATGACGCGTGGAATCAAACCAAGAAAAAAGCCGTCACGCTGCATCCAGAGAAATTCACTCTTGATGCAAGAAAAACCCTTAAATGGAATGATGGGACGACCAAGCTTCTCGACAAGGAGATCTCGCCTGCCAACCTCAAGAAGCTCAATGAGTTGGCCAGCGTAGAGGGATGCACAGTCAACACCATCGTTACTAAATCCATAAAGGCATATAAGCAAAGCAAGGGTTAACAAGGGCTTCGACGCGGAGGTGATACAGCGATCCCGTCTTACCTCCGCGTTTCGTCCGGGCCTGGCACGGGCGAGCCCATCTCGAAAACCCGGCCCGTTCGCACGGATCTACTTTGCGCGGGAGCCGAAGAACCGGGGTCTCGTAGCCGAGACCTCAACCACGCGGAGAGGCACCGACGGGGTTTTCGATAAAGCAATTCCTTCGCACTTGATTCTCTCGGTTCTGCTCTCCACGATCTCCGCGGTGAGCTCTCTCCCGACCAGACTCAATCGATCTCTGCGAAAAGACCACTCGGGTCCCGCGGCAGGAGCGCCTGCCGGGTGCAGTCGGGAACGAGCTCGACGGAGAAGCGTCCCACGTAATTTCTCCAGTTCATCGTCGCCGGCTCGGTAGACATCTCGTTCTCGCTCCGCTTGATCGGTCCCCTGTGAGCCTTTCGTGCCAGAGCCGCATGACAAGCTAATCAATTGATCAGCATATCATGTCCCCGAGCCGGGCCGGTCGGGAACTTGTTCAGATCGATGTTGAAGAAGGGGTCGACTTTCATGCCGTCGGGGCCGATGTGAACCAGGCGGACGCAGAACCGCCCCGAGTGGTCGAGCGTGGAGAGCAGCGAATTGGAGACGTACATCCGCTTGCCGTCGCCCGTCACGTGCATCATGTTGGGCTGGACGCACGGGGCGACCGTACTCTTGAGCTGGAGGTGCTCCGGGTCCGAGACGTCCCATTGCTGGATCACGTTGTCGCCGAAGCAACTCACGTAGAGGTACTTGTCGTCGGGGCTCTGCCGCAGGTCGGCCGGCAGCGCTCCGGTGTCCGCGACCTTCTTGAACTCGTACGATCCCTTGTCGTTGCCCTTGAACAGCCAGATCGAGTTATCCAGAGCGCAGTTGGTGAACCCGTAGTTATTCTCAGGCTTCAGGCTCCAGCGCACCTCCAGGGGCGCCAGGCCCGCCTTGCCCACCTGGAGGGGCTGGCGGCTCTTGAAGTCCCAGACGACGAGTTCGCTGCCGAAGTCTTTCAGGTCCATCTTCGCCAGCGGCTTCTGGTAGTTTCGCAACGGCGTGAAGCTGCTCGTGACCATCCGATTCAGCGCGGGCTTGATCGCCACGTCGTAGCCGTACGGGGCCTCGCTGGGGTTCTCGAGCCGGCGGATGAACTTGCCGTCGTTGGTGAACTCGGCCAGACCGGCCGGCAAGCCGCCGCCGGCCGACCCAAGGAAAGCGATCAACATCCGGCCGGGCAGCGCGTAATAGCTATGGGGGCCCGACAGACCGGACAGCTCGGGGACGTTCTCGACCACTTTCTCGATCCGCGGCCTGGCCGGGTCGGTCACGACGTCCAGGATCCAGATCCGGCTCGAGAACAAACCGCCGGCCCAGATCTTCGTTCGGTCGTCGGTGTAGCCCCAGTGGTGAGTCTCATTCCCTTTGGTGCCGAGGTCCACCGTGTGCAGCAGGGTGCCGTAAGTCGCACTGTCCGGGTTCACGTCGATGACGGCGATGAAGTCGTTGTCGTGGGCGTCGGCGTCCACACAGAACAGATACAGATACTTCTCGGGCCGATCCAGCCGCTTCACAAACGGCGACAGGCAGGTCTCGGCCGTCGCCCGCGTGGGCAAGGGCCCCACGGCCAACCCCAAAAGCAGGGCCGGTAAGCCCGCCACCCATCCTGCTCGGATTCTCGACAATCGGATCATCGTCTTCCCCCCTCGTTGATTTTCGATTCTCGATTGGGCGCTTTAACTTGCAAGCTCGATCCAATATCGAAAATGGAAAGTCCGTCAGGCAAGCGTCCCGGGCGGTGCCTCGCGTCGTGATCGGCCTGGCCAGCCGGGAGGGGCGAGTACAAAAGCGGCCAGAACGGCCAGACCAAAGAGGACGTACAACAGCGTGAAGACCCAGGGCTCGGCTTGATAGAAAATCAACTGATGCGTCCAGTAGCCAACGAAGTCGCCCTGATAGCTGGTCTGTCCGGCCATCTGCCTGAGCTCTCTCTCCCAGACCGTCAGCGGGCATGGAATTCCAACGAGCGACTCGGCCACCACGAACCCGATCGCAAACAGATGGATCGCGCGGAACCAGGCGTTCCGCACCCATTTCCACCGGAGCGCCACTCCGACCAGGATCGCGGCCAGGCCGAACACAACGAAACTGACGTAAGCCGTGTGGGTCACGACAATCAGGTCCGCAAGTATCCGAGCCCAGAGCATGGTTGGTCTCCCCGAAGCGTGAAAGAGGCGAAGGTCCTCTCCCTTCATCATACCGATTCAAGGTCCCGGGGGCACGAGGTCGCGGCCGAATGCACCTTCGGCGGCATGGCAGATGTGGATCTCGGGCGTGGTGCCGGTCCTCCGGGCATAAGCCGTGCGCACGGCCTCGGCGAAATCACCGGCAAACTCAGCCCGCACCAGGTTGACCGTGCAGCCGGCCCAGCCGGCCCCGGAGAGCTTGCCTCCCAGGAAACCGGGGGCTGTCCCCGCAAACTCGATCAGGGCGTCAAGTGCGAACGAGCTGTTCTCGAAGTCGTCCCGGCTCGATGCATGCGAGGCCGACATCAACCGGCCGAATGCGGTGATATCGTGTGATTTGAGGGCTTCGACCCCCTGACGCACCCGGTCATTCTCGCTCAAGACGTGGCGGGCCCGCCTGCGCCCGATGGGGTCGAGGTGCTCCCACTCGGTCTCGAGCTCCGCGCGCGGCACTTGTGAGAGCCGGAACTCCCCGCGGTGTGGGATCTTGTCCCGCAACGCGGCCAAGACGCGTTCACACTCCGCGCGCCTCTGGTTGTACATTCCGTCGGCAAGCCGGCGCGACGTCTGCGAGTCGCACACCACGATCGCCGGCGCGGGACTGCCGAGAGGCAGCCGGTCATGAATCAGAGTGGTGCAATCGAGGAACAGGGCAAAGCCGGCACGGCCGAAGAGGCTGGAGAACTGGTCGAGCAAGCCTGATCCGACGCCGACGAAGTCGTTCTCCGACCGCCGCAGTGCCTGGGCCAGCTCCATGCGGAGCGAGTCGGACTGATCACCCTGGAAGTCCCGGCTCGATCGGCCGGGGATCAGACCGAGCTGGATCAGAAACCAGGCGACCGACGCCTGCAGGCTGGCCGAGCTCGACAGCCCAGCCCCGAGGGGAACATCCCCCACGATGGCCGCCTCGAAGCCCGACGCGAGCGGTCCGGACCACGCGGTCAAGGCCCAGCAGACGCCACGGACGTACCGGGTCCAGGCTCCCGCCTCGCTCGGCTCGATCGCGTCGAGCGGGTAGGTGTCGGTCTGGCCGAAATTGACTGAGAAGACCCTCGCGTGACGTCCGGATGCCCGGCGTCCGACCACAATCGTTGATCGATCAATCGCCGCGGCCATGACCAGGCCGCCGTTGTAATCGGTGTGGTTGCCCAGGAGCTCGACCCGTCCCGGCGCACAAGCCAGGACGGCCGGTTCGCCGCCGAATTGGTCGGTGAACGCCGCGTAGGCCTGCGCCAAAAGAGACACAAAGGAGGCGCACATGATCAGGGCCAGGACCAGTATGGCGACCGGCAGATGGAAATGTACCCGGGGCCGAGTGATTGTAGGTCGGATTGGCAATCCGTCCTACGGTGAATTTGCATCCGCCGGTCGCCTTACTGCCCACTGCCCACTTTCGTTTCAGGCGATCGTCGACGGCGCGAACGTGTTGGCCGC
>JBIOJM010000213.1:0-17439 GCA_044450785.1 Isosphaerales bacterium | reverse complement strand
GGTCGAGAGCGCCTCGGGCGTCGGGGGGGGCGGGATCGGCGGTGGCGGCCTCACCGCCGCCACGACGGCGGCGGGCAACCGGCACGATGCCATTAGCCGCCCGGATGGCGGCGCCACGTAGGAGTGGCAAGGACGCCACGGCCGCTTCTTCACAGGCCACCGGGTCGGGCACAGGTCATTCAATCGCCATATCCGACAGCTCCGGCCGGGTCGAGGGCCTCGGTCGTATGTGCCAGCGGGCTGATGCAATCCCCCCCTTCACCAGCTCGGCCCAGACGGCGCCGACGGAACGGGCGATCGGCTATACTCGGGCGTGTTCTCTTCCCAGTGCCGTCGGTCGCTTAGAGGTGGCGGCCGGCGGCATTGGTTTGCGCGGGTCTCGATCGAAGGCGTGGCCGATCGCGGATCCGCCGAGGCCGGCCAGGCGGCCGGCGGGGCAACACGGCGGCCCGGTCGGTGGCCTCGGCGTCGGTCTCGGGGGCGGGGTCAGTCGTCGGCGGGGGGCTTTTCGCTCGAAGTGACAGTGAAGTAAGGAAGCTTGCTATCCAGAACCTCGGCGGCCAAGACGGACATACTGATCTTGCGCTTGATGGCTTGCTGTCTGAGTCTTTCAAAGATTGACTCGGGTATCGACAGCTTGCAGCCACGGAGCTTCTCGCCGTCCTTGAGTCGGCCCTTCTTGGCGCGGGTCGGCTTGGTGGCACGCAAGGGTCCCCTGCTCTTGCCGTTGCTCTGGCCGTTGGCGCCGTCCTCGGCCTGGTCGTCAACCGGCTCGCCGTTTCCGTCCGGCGGCTCCTCGGTGCGACCCATTATCCCCTCCAGCGACAGTTTTCGGGCCATGGATTAGCTCCTGTACTAATCGATCAATCGCGACGGCAGCCGGACTTGACGGGGCGTACTCACCGATTGTCCGGTGCTTAGCGCACGCGAGTTGTACCTGGACTGAGTCGGGAATCGTAGCCTTGCACACCAATTTTCCGTAGTGCGCTCGAAGTTCTCGCTCGAACTCGGCGTGAGCTTTGTGCTTTTGAAGCCTCACAAGGGCCAGGGCGACGATACAGAGCTCGGGGTGACACAGGTGCTTTCGAACCTGCTCAACGATCTCGTGAAGTTTGCCCAAGCCAGAGGCGCTGTAGACGTCGGGGGCAATGGGGACGATCAACTCGAGTGCGGCGTTCATGACGTTGATATTGATCAAGCTCATCGTAGGAGGTGCATCGATAATGCAGGTTTCGTAAGCCCCTTCGACGCTTCGGAGCGCGCTTCGGAGGCGGTGCTCGCGGCCCATCTGATCGGCCAAGAGCAACGTGCAATCAGCCAAAGACACATCGGCCGGCAATAGATCGATGCCGGGATGGCGAGAAGGCCTGATCGCTTGGCTCGCCTCCGACTCGGCCAGCAGGACTTGGCTAAGGGTTGGGTCGGCCGGTGCTTTCCCCTCTAGTAACGAGTAACTTATGTTGCTCTGAGGGTCACAATCGACCACCAGTATTTTCTTCCGGCGAGGCAAATTTTTGGCCATAGAGACGGCCAACGAGAGAGCAAGGGTTGTTTTTCCCACGCCCCCTTTCATCGAGACGATCGCGATCGTTCTCACCTCAACCACCCCCCTTCCCTATCGACTCTCATCTAAAGTTCGACAGGAGTCACCTTGTGACTTGAGCGACGACGGGAAAAGGTAACCGGTCCGCGCGCGGACCTTGCCCAAAGGAGAGAAGGAGAAAAGGTAACCGGTCCGCGCACGGATTTCACTCAAAGGGGAAGAGGTAACCAGTCCGCGCGCGGACCTTGCCCAAAGGAGAGCGGGGGAAGAGGTAACCAGTCCATACGCGGACTTCACCCAAAGGGGAAGAGGTAACCAGTCCGCGCGCGGACTTCGCCCAAAGGAGGGCACGGGAAAAGGTAATCGGTCCGCGCGCAGACCTTGCCCGAAGGATAGTAGGGGAAAAGGTAACGAGGGGAAAAGTTACTTCCACGGTACACGACGGTCGACGTCCGAGACCGATACGCGGTTTTCCCCTGTTTTTAAGGGGCTGTCGAACAAACGAGAGGGGTCCCTCGAGCGGGGCAGGGGAGGGGGGGGTCGCGTCGACGTCCACCAGGTCGTGGAAGCGAAGGATGACTTCCAAGGCGGGTCGAGTGTCACGCAGCGGCCCGGGCCTGGAGCGTCGAGGCGTTGACCAGCTCCACCAGCTCGGCGACGGCCTGGTGGTCAGGACTCTCGCCACGTCCGGCACTTGATGATGTCGCGGATCGTGCACTTGGAGACGCCGTGTTCCACGCTCAGCTCGCGATAGCTTCGGCCGGCGGCATGTCCCTCTCGGATCGCTCTGACGCTTCCCCAGTCGAGAAGCGTCTTCGCGCCTTCACCGGGGGCGGGTCCATGACGTCGCATCACGAGCGGTCCGTCCGGGTCGATGACGTGAGACCACGTCTCGCCGATGAGGACATGGCGGACCGTCTCGGGTGAGACGCGGAACGTGGAGGCGATCTCGTGATACATGAAACCGTCCCTGTACATCTTGCGGACTTCGGGGATGTCAGCCTCGGTCAACCGGGCGTTGGGGTGGCGATCGCCTCGCGGGGGCGACGGCGGCGAACCTGAACAGAGCCGACCGACCTTGCTTGACCCGATGGCGGCCCAGCGCAGGTTTGCGAGCCGGTTGTCGGCGGGGTCCGGGTTGGGGAAGTGGAGCGGTTCGCATCCCAGAGGTTGCGGACCGGCGAACGCACGCAGCACAAGCCGCGCAACCCCGATCTCGCGTTCCTTTCCCTTGACCACCAGGCGAACCTTGACGAACCCGTTGGCGGCCGTCTTGGGCTTGAGAGGGACCCACTTGCGCCATCGCTCCGAGTAATACAAAACAGTCCCATCATCCCGGACGGCGTGGCCGGGGATGAGGGACCGGGGATCGTCGGGGTCAACGATGGGCCTAGAGTCGGCTGGGTAATCGGGCATGGTCCCGAGCTCCAAAGGTAAGGCTCAGTCTAAGCTAAGGGTGGGGGCCGTGAAACGGAACAACCCCGGAGTCGCCGGAGTCGTTCGGTCATCGTTAGTGCCGGGCGGCTCTCGGCCGGCGGGGCAGGGGACCGCCAGACGTCCGTCCACGACTCCCGTCGAACGATCGATCGGATGTTCGACCTCGAGACGCCGAACTCGGGAGAGAGGGAGTAGATCGACCGGCCGGCGGCATGCAGCTCTCGGATTCGAAGCACGTCGCTGGCAGTGAGCTTGGCCGAGCCATGGTCTTCGCCGCGCGCCTTGCACGACGCCGATCCGATCCACGGATTCGGCGCGGGCCTCGCCTCAACCGGCGGCGATTCGGCGGCGACCAAGTGGTCGACCGGCTCGGCCGCGGCGGCGATCGCGGGCAGCTCGACCACGCCGGCGGCGTTGACGTCGTCGCGGCAACGCCACTCTTCCCCGGCCGGCGCCTCCGTCCACGGTTCGGGCGACGGCTTCGCCTCGGCCGGCGGCAGCTTCGCCGCGGCGACGATAGCCGGCAGCTCGACTACGCCGGCGGGCCCAACGTCATTGCGATAGCGCCACGACGAAGGGAGGAGGTTGAACTTCGGGCGCCGGCGGCGGACTATGGGGAGCTCGATCGCGGCTTGCTCCACCCGAGCGCGAGGGTTGAGCAGGGGGGCCTTGCCGGCCGGGCCGGTCGTCGCAATGAAGCCACGGACGTCGGTTACGTCGAGGGCCAGGGCGGCGGCGATTTTCTCGGGTGCGTAATTCAGATCATTCAACCGCCGGATCTTCGTTGCCTGGCCGTGGATAGCGGGGCGGCACGATTTCCGACGGGGCGGCGTCGCCGGCAAGGCCGGCAGTTCCCCGCGGGCCAGGGCATCGTAAATCGTCTCGCGAGTCTGGTCGAACTCGCGAGCGATGGCGCTGACCGTGTGACCCTCGTCCCGCAACTCGCGAATCCGGGCGGCTTCATCAGGCGTCACTCTCCAGGATGCACGAGCGAGCCAGGCGGCAACCTGCCCCGGCGAAACCGTCAGGACCGTCGCGATGTGATCGGCCGGCAGACCGCACGCGTCCAGCCATCGCAGCCACGCGATGGTGAGCCGGTCGAGTCGCCGGTCAGCGACCAGCTCCGCCGCGGCCGCCGACCCTATAGGTGCCGGCGGCAACTCGACCGCCCCGTCAGGGCCGACGTCATCGATATAACGCCACTCTTCGCCCGGGGCAGGGGAGGCAGCCTTGGGTTTAGGGGGAGCTGGCTGGCGGGGCTTGAGGGCCTCCTGTTCAGCGCGCGAGCGGGGGCGGACCCGGGCGGCCTTGCGGATCGGCCGGGTGCGCTCGATGAAGTCGCGGACGTCATCGACGGCGACGGCAAGGATCGTGGCGATTCGGGCGGCCGGGTAATCCAGCTCGGCGAGCCGCCGGACCTTGGTTGCGGTCTGGGCAAGGATTGCATTGCCGGCGCCGTGGCGCGGTGGTCCGGTCGGTTCGCGGCGCGTCACGTCGCCTCGCTTCAGGGCTTGCCAGACGGTCCATCCGTCGCGTCCGGTCACGCGGCCGATCTCAGTGAAGGTCTTACCCGCGGCCTTCAACGCTCGCATCGTGGCGAGCTCGGCGGGCGTGATCCAATGGTCGGTGGGTCGGTCGAGGTACGCTCTGACGGAGGCCTCGGGCGCGCCGAGCAGGAGGGCGATGTGCGGGATGGGGACGTCGCACACGGCCAGCCAGCGGACCCAGACGGCGGTCGGTCGATCGGGCCACGAACGACGATCGGCCGCGGGCCCTTGGGAGGGCTCGCGGCCGGCGGCATCGAGGTTGTCGAGGGGGGCGGTCATCAGAACGCAAAACCCTCCATCGTGGCGCGCATGTTTGCCAGGTCGAACTTACGATAGAACCGCTCGGCGGTCTCAACGGAGCTGTGACGCAAGATCCTTTGGATCGCGGCGGGGCCCGCGCCGTGTCCTTCGAGGTGCGTCGCCGTTGACTTGCGGAGGGCCTTGAACGTGACTCCCTGGACGCCGGCACGTTCGCCGATCGTGCGGAGGCGAACGAGCGGGCTCGAGCCCGTGGAACCTGACGTCCATGGACTGGATCGCGTCCAGCACGGGAAGACATAGGCCGACGGCGGTCGCTCGATCGGGCCTGGCGGTGCGTCCATGCGATGCGAAAGCCACGACGTCAGGTACGGGATGAGTTGCTCCGGCAGCGCGACCGGTTGCGCGGCCAACGCGGTCTTGAGGCGATGACTCGATCGGTCGACCACGTACACAACACGCTCCTGAAGGTCGAGATCCATCGTCATTAACCACAAGGCCTCGCCTCGTCTCAAGCCGGTCAAAACGCACAGCATGAACAGGGCCTGAATCCGTCTCGCGCACCACAGCGTGTAGCCGAGCTTGACCTCAATGTCACCGGCCAGGACGTCCATCATGCGGCGGATCTCGTCTCGGGTCAGGTACTGCTTAAACTTGGACGGCGCGGGCCTCACCCACGTCCGCAGCGGCCTCACCACGAACGGGTTGACGGCCAGGTAGCCGCAGTTCGCAGCGTGGCTGCAGATCGACTGGACGGACCGGAGAAGCGTCCGAACCGTGTTCGGCGAAAGCTTCGGATCGCGCGTGGCGACCAGCTTGGCCAGCAGCGAGACGGTCAGATCGCCGGTCGACCGGACGCCGGCCAGCTCAAGGGTCTTGATCGTGGACACCACCTGGCGGCGCGTGTCCTTCGACCGTAGCGAGGGATCGTACAGCCTGAGCAACTCGATTACGAACGCGTCGAACGGAATCGGGCCGACGGCGGCGATCGGCTGCGAGAGGTCATAGAGGTCATAAGCGGGGGCGGGAATGGGTAGCATTGTCTTAGGTCTCCTGAGTTGGGGTCGTTCGAACATGAAAGACCCGACCGCCATCAGACGGCCGGGCGTCGGCTCGGCGGATCCGCACCGGGCCAACCAGGGTCGGGGCAGGGAACCGCAGCCGTCGGGCAGGGTCCCCCGAGGCCGCGGGTTGGAGGGTTTATTTGGCGAGTTGCTTCAACAATTTCAGGGCCCTGCTACGGCCGTGCCGGCGGGCGATCTTGTGAAGCAGTTCGTCGATCAGACGCATCCCACAACCCGTGCATAGGCGTTCGTGGAAGAACCATTCCATGTCGTCGGGGTGCGGCCGAGATCCGCAGTCGCGGCAGCGATGCCACCCCTTGGCTTTATGTTCTTGGTCGCAAAGCAGCTCGGCCGCAGCGGCGGCGTCTCGGTCGGCTTCGACGAACGGCTCGGGTGGCGACCAGGCCTCGGCCGGCGGGATGAACACGGCGCCGGGCGGCACCGCGGCCAGGGAGGTGCCATTGTGTCTCAACGGGGCGGCAGGTGCGGTCAAAATTGACATCGGTTTCCTCTTTCGTGATGGGCATGGGGAATCTATCTGAGGGCCTTAGCCGATCAGCTCGAGCTGATCGGCCACGTCATCGGGAAGCGCGGACAACCCGACCGCCGATGTCGACGGCCGGGTCGGACAGTGCGGGGTCAGCAAGACAGGTAACGGGATAGCTTGCGGGCGGCCTCGTTGGCGGCCTTCTCGGCGTCCGACAGACGCTCCCACCAGGGAAGCCGGGCGAGCCGCCGCGACTCGGCCTCGGCCGCCTCGAGGACCTCTGTCTCGGTCAGCTCGAGTGGGATCTCCGGGGAGCGGTTCGCCGGCGGCGTCTCTTCCAGCCGGCGGCGGGCACGTTCGTCGCGGTCGAAGCGGGCGGCGCTCGCACGCTTCGAGCGTTGGGCGTCGTGCCAGTTCATTCCGCGCCTCCAGGCCAGTAGCTGGCGTGTTCGCGGTCGATGTTGAGATCGGGCGGGACCAAGCGGCCGGTGGCGAGGGCGGCCTCGAGAACGTCATGCCTGACTTTGAGTGCTGCGGCCCGCACAAGGGACTCAGTGATCAGGCGCTGCAGCCCGGCGGCGGACATGGGGCTACGCGGCCGGGCGTTTCGTGGTAAGCTTTTCATAGACTTCCTCTCATCGGGGGGTCAAAACTGGGCTCGGACGGTGCAAGACGTCCGGGCCCTCTCGCGTTACCAGCGGAAACGTTCCGCCGGTTGTCTCGATCGATCAGTGCGTTGCGACGCCATTCGTCACGGGCACGGACACGGGCGGAATGCAGGCGGCTTGGTATTGGGCATAGGCCCAAACAGCCCATTCCGACGGCCACTCGCTCAGCAGCTTCGGGAGCGCGGGGACTTGCTTGCGCCCGAGGTCTTCGAACCAGGGAATGGCGCCAAGTTTCTTGGCCCACCCACCAAGCTGGGGCCCCGTCGTTGGCGGCCCGTCAGTCCCGCGCCCAGCGGGCCGGCGGTCGCCATAGTAGTGCTGGTTCCCAGTCGGCGGCGGCGTGACTGGCGGCGGGGTCGATGGCGCTGGCTTGACGGCCGGGGCCTGGACGGGGCTGACGGCGGGCGGCTTGTCAGTGGCGGCCGGCCCGCCCAGTTGCGTGTTGACCGCGTCGACGCAGCGGGCGTATGCGGTCTTGATCGCGGCGGCAAGGACGGCCGGCTGGTCGAGCAGCTCGGGGCCAAGCTCAACGCCTCCCAACGTGCATGAGGCGAACTCTTGGCCGGACCGGTTTGAATAGCAGACTGACACGGTAAGCATGTTGCGGTCTCCAGGTCCCCGGGGCGTTCCCCGGGGCCTCGGTTGGGGGTGACTACTTGGTGAGGGCCTTCAGGGCGGCTACGGCCGCGGTGATGGCGTCGATGTCGTCGTTGCCGACCAGTTCATCGACCAGCGCCTGCAGCTCTTCCTTGGCGGCGTCGAGGGCCTCGGTGGCCAGCTCCTCCGCCTTCGCGTCGCCGCATCCGTCGCAGAGCGTCGTGTGGGTGGCGTGAGCGTCCGTCTTGGCGATCCGGTCGCTGCACTCCTCACAGACCAGCGTGGTGGCAATGCACGTCTGGCAAAGCCCGTCGCCAGCGTCGTAAACGGCCTGGCTGATCTCGGCCTCGCAGAAGTCGCACGTGGTGGTTTCGGGCTCGTCGTCGTCAGTGTCAGTGTCGGCGTCGGCGTGGGCGTCGACACAGGTCGGGCACTGGCCGCTGAACAGTCCCTGGAATCGCTCCAGCGTGGCGCCGCAGGTCGCACAAGTTCGGATCGGAGTCGCGTCGGTCGTCATGGTCGTCTCGGTGTGGTTCCTGTCACTTGGTGGCCTTGACCACGATCGCCTCGCCGCCCTGGGACTTGACTTCGCCGGCCAGCCACACGGCGTTGACCTTGAGGCGGTAGGTCCGGGGGAAGAAGCCGTCACGGTAGTAGACGGGACTGGTCGGTCTGGTGATCTGGACGGTCCACATGGTCATGTCTCCGGTCAGGGGGTCGTTTCGGGTGTCTCGTTCGTCCCACAACTAGAGTATACCGTCAGAGGTAACCTAAAGTCAATGGGTAACCTTTTATTTTTGGTCCTTTCCTCAAGAGGTAACCTGGCGTATAGTGGGTATGTGGCAATGGCGACGACTGTTTGGTATTCTGGTAACCCTGGGTACAGGAGCAACCACATGATCGCGGGTGGCACCATGGCGAAGAAAAAATCAGGTGAAGACCTCAAGCTCGGGGCCGTCAAGATCGAGCGGGACATCATCAGCAAGGCCAAGATGATCTCCACCGATCGCGGGATGTCCTTGGCGGGCTATCTGTCCGAGTCGCTCAGGGGCAGCGTGGATAGGGATTGGTCGAAGATGGTCCGCAAGGCCGGCGGTGGGGGTGAGGCGTGATCTACTTCGCTCAGCTCACCAGTGGTGCAATCAAGATCGGCACGACGAAAGACGTCGAGGCCCGTCTGTCCGGCCTTGCGAATCACTACGGCATGGAGTTGGCCCTACTCGCCACGATGCCGGGCGATCGTTCCGTCGAGGCGGAAATACACGAGCGGTTCACCCACCTCCGAATCCACGCACGGAAAGAGCAGTTCCGGCCCGGGCCGGACTTGATGGCGTTCATCGGGCGACCGCTCTTGGTCGATCCGAATCCCGACGTCGTCGAGGCTGTTGAGCCTGCGCGACTCGCGGTCGTAGTGACCCTCAAGGGGTCTCTGAAATGGAAGGCATGGCTGGACAGACTGTCCGACCAGTTCCGGACCGACAACTCCAAGGTGATTGACATGGCGCTGGTGGAGTTTGCCAAGGCCCATGGCTTCAAGGAGGAGGCGCCACGAAGATGATCTACTTCGCTCAGCTCCCCAGGGACTCGATCGAGCCGGCGGCCGAGTGCAACGTGTCCTGATTCACGGAGACCTGACCATGTCCACGATCACAAGACAACCGCCATCGAAGCCTGCCCCAACGGAGACGACCGCCGTCCCGGATGAAGAGCGGGGCGTCATGCGCGACGTCTCGTGGGAGTTCTACGACCGACTCTCCGACGCGGTCGGCGAGCAGAGTCACATCCACGTTGCCTACGACGGCAAGGATATGGAGATTACAGTGCCGGGTACGGAGCACGAGCGATCCAAGGCACGGCTCGGGTACTTCATCTACGAGGTCGCCATGGGATTGGAGATCGAGCTCGAGCCGTTCGAGTCGACGACCTGGAAGCGATCTCCGGAACAGGTCGGACTCGAATCAGACCTGTGTTATTACTTCGATCAGGCCAAGTTCAAAGCTCTCGCTGAGAGCGTTGGCTCTAACGACGTCCGCGACTATCCCGACAATCCCGACCTGGCCGTCGAAGTCGATATCTCGCCGTCCAGGATCAACCGGCCGAAAATCTATGCCGCGCTCAAAGTCGCCGAAATCTGGCGGCTCGAGAGCGACGCCATTGTGATCGAGCAACTCCAGCCGAACGGGGCCTATCTGACGGCGACGTCGAGCCGGTTCCTGCCCGTCCGAGCCGACGAGGTCACGCGGTGGTTGGCCGATCGGAAATCCAGCAGCCTGGGAGATTGGAGAAAGCGGCTCCAGAAGTGGATTCAGACCGAACTGAAAGCCCGGATCATCGACCCCGCGGCCGGCGGCAACGGGGCCTGATCATGTCGAAAGCACGCCCGATCTCCGACGCAATGTTCAGGGCTATCGAAAAGCTATATCTCGAGCCAGCGGCCGACGAGCAGAAAAATGAGTATTCCCAGATGACGAAGCGAGTCAAAGCGAAAACGCTCATCGCTTTCGTGTCGGAACTCCCGAATGCTCGCGGAAGCAAACCGTGGAGAGCCATGATGGTCGCTATGCTTTCAAGGGCGGCTGCAACCGAAGACTGAGAAGTGGTTCGAGGGGCCGGCTTAACCACGAATAACTGTAAAGACTAATCACTCAGTCCGGCGAACTCCCAAAACAAGCGGATTCAGGGTATTTTGCACCCTTGAACCGTGTCAAACTTAACCTATAGACAAGACTTGACAAACAACCCCATGGTCCCTACGATGCCTTTGGGTTCAACGCGAGAGTACAAACCGAGGAGACGGGGAATGTCGAACGGGATCTACATGCGGGTGTCGAAGGGGACAGGTCAGGATACCGCCAGCCAGAAGCCGGACCTTGACCGTTGGGCGGCGGCTCAACCCGAGCCGAGCAAGTTCTACACCGACCGCCAGACGGGCAAGACGATGGACCGGCCCGGGTTCAACAAGCTTATGGCCGACATCACGACCGGCAAGATCAAGACCGTGGTTGTCTGGCGGCTTGATCGTCTCGGCCGGACTGCCAAGGGATTGACGGCCTTGATTGAGGACTGGTCGAAGGCCAAGGTCAATCTCCTCAGCCTGAAGGACGGTCTTGACCTGGCCACTCCGGCAGGTCGGCTGATGGCGAACGTCCTGGCGTCCGTAGCGGCCTATGAGACCGAGGTGAGGGCAGAGCGCATCCATGCCGGACTGGACGTCGCAAGGGCCAAGGGCGTCAAGCTGGGCCGCAAGCCGGGTGAAGGCAAAGGCAAGCGAATCGTGGTGACACCCGAGCAAGAGACGATCGTCAAACGGCTCAAGCGTGAAGGCCAAGGTGTATCGGCGATTGCCCGAACGACGGGACTAAGCAGACCGACCATTTACACGCTCATCAACTAGGCGCCCCAGTCATGCCGGCCGGCGGCGACGGGGCCTGAACGGCGGCCAGGGCGATGATCGCGGCGGCCGGCTCGGCGACGACCGCTGCGGCCGAGACGGACCGATCTCCCGAGCCAGGGGGGCCGGCGGCATGCTCGGGCCATCGGCCGTCGTGGTCGATGCGCCCGGCCCTAGCCGGAGGCGAAAGGCCTTGTCCTTACCATCATCTTCACCATACTCATGTAGATATTCCGATGATCGCGTCAGCGCCCCGGATCATGGTTTGGAGCTTGTCCCAACCCCGCCAGATCGTCATCCAACCTGGCTCCCCATCGTGACGGCGGCCCAGGAACCCTCCTAGCTTGGCCAACTCCCGAAAAAATCCTCCCGCAGTCAATACTGTCTCAGGCGCCAGTTTGCGCACCCCCTTCAGCATCATCACGTATTTGAGCGGTACTACCTCGGTCGCAGGCTGCTCGGGAGCTGTCCGCGCCATTCCCTTCAACTGGAACAACCGCACTGCTTCCACCGACATCAATCCCATCATGGCCTCGAGACGATCGCAAGTCTTGAGTTGGCGACGTTCCACTTGAAAGCCTGTCTTCAGGACCTTGTGCCACTCCTCAATTAGCCACCTCTTCTCGTAGTACCCCACGATCGCCATAGCATCTTCAAAACTCTCCACCGGCAAAGAAGTGTAAAGCACCCACTCGATCGCCTTCACTCCGTCGGGAACATCTACCTCGCGCACCCAGACCACCCACATGGGGATCGTCGGGGGCTTGACCCGCTTCAGGAATGCGCTTTTGAGTTTTGGCGTCGGCATCCGTAAGGCCCCGAAGGCGATCACCAGCTTGGCCGTCCGGGCCGGTGCTTCGGGGCGAGCCCGCAGATTGAGCGTGTAAGATCCAGCCTGCGGCAGGGTTCCTAAGTAGACTTTCAGCGGCGTTTTCCCGCCCTCCAGCGTGATAATGATCCGGGTCAGGTTCTTGGCTCGCGCCACCCATTCGGTTTCCGTCTGCTGGCAGTGATAGAAAAACTCAAAGTCGTCGGCGCCACGATCAACTACGTGAATCCAAGAAGTTCCCAACGGCGGGGATCCCATTTGGACGACAAGATTACCCCAGATCTGTGATTCGCGATCGTCACGCTGCAACCGCTCGGTCCGCGTCTCCCCCTTGCGAATGGGTTGACGATGATAGATCAGTTGTCCGGCCAAGCCGTGAACCCGGTCGTCTTCGGCGGAAACCATCAAACCCGAGTGAAGGTGAAAGCCTTGTCCGATACCCGAACCAACCGGCGAAAGGCCCGTGACCTGCCGGCACGGCCCGTAATCGATTTCGGTCGTGTCTGCGATGATCAGGAGACGCTCCCCAGCTGTCTGCTTGGTAAGCTCCCAATGGTGACTGGCGATCGCTTGAAAGGTGACATCCTCACAATCAAAGAAATTGTATGCGGCCCTCAGATCATTCCAGGATTCGGTTTGCTGAGGAAAACTCCCGGACGGATGTGCGGCGATCTGCGTTGCCAAGAGAACAAGTCGTTTCGTACGGCGTGCGTCATGAAAATCGGCGGTGGCGAATTGCGTGATGGCCCAAGTCTGGGCATCCGAAAAAAAAGTGTCCATCCGGTGCTCCTGCGGTTGAAACGTGATCCCTCCCCCCCACTTCAGCGGGTGGCTTGGCTCGATTTTACCAGGTGCGAGGCGAGAAAAGCCGGGAAAAGGCCGGGGTAGCGCAATTTGATCACCAGAAGATGATGGTAAGGACAAAGGCGAAAGGCCGCGGCGCTGTTTTCATCTCGGCGGCTGCATCACCGCCGCGGCACAGGCCTCGGGACCTTCCCCGGGGAAGGGGCGGCGGCGCGGGCCTTGCGTGCCTCTCTGAAGCGTCTACAGGCCAGGCTACGCCGTTCGCGGAGGTCCGGGCTGACGGAACAAGGTTCCCGCGCCGTCGAGCCGGCACGGGGGAACCACGGCCGATCGCCGCGGCGGGCGAGGGCCTCGGCAAATTCGCGATTAACCGCCCTTATCTGCTTTGCCCTGTCTGCCTCCATTACGACAAGCCTCCCAGTGTGAAGAGCGGGACGGCTTCGAGCTGGCCAGCCTCGAAACGGTTGAACCCGCAGACCCGGCACAGGACCATGGGCGTCTCCGGGGCCATACGCTCGCGCTCGTCGGCATCGACCCACACGGTCTCGTTGCAGTCCGTGCATGAATCGAGCATGGGGCACCGGCCGAGGTCACCAGCCTCACCGATCCGAAGCCCGAGGATCGCCGGCCGCCGAAACGGCGCCGTGGCCATCTGCCGAATGGCGTCGCCGTGCTCTGTCACCAGGCGGCCGACCAGTTCGGCGGCCGGCAGCCGGAAGCAGTGGGAGCAAACCGTTGGAAAACCAATAAAGGGTTGCTCCCGACCGGGCCCCGGGGTCACCAGCCAATCGCAGTTACCGGTCCCAACCCCGAGCAGGCGGATGTGCCGCGCCGGGGCCGATCGGCAGAGGTCGCACGGATCGCCGCGCTGGAGGCTGTACACGGCATCACGCCAGGCCAGCAGCAGCGTCGTCCGGGTGAAGGCCGGCATCCGGACGACGGCCGCCAAGAACTGCGCGTCATCGATCGCAGCAACCGCCTCGATCAACGCTGGACGGAGCCCGGGATCACCCTCCGTGACCGCCTTGATGCCAGCCAGGAGCAAGGGGGACACGGGGCGATGTTTGAACAGGCGCTTTGGAGGATTCCGTTTCTTACCCATGTCAGCAACTCCTTTCGGCGGTGGTGGTCAGGTCGGCAGTCGGCGGACGGGGGCCAGGGCGACGGCCGTTACCCGCTGGAAGCTCTCTTGGCCAGCGCGCAAAGACGCTCAAGGTCGCGGGCGGTCTTTTTGGGATCAACCTGTTCCGAGGTCACCATTCCTGGCATTACCCACGTGAGGCGCCGACGCGACTTATCCGGACGAGCCGCATCTCCCTTTTTGACTGCCTTCATGTCGGGCCGTTTGCGTTTCATAGTGCCTTTCTCCCCACTTGCTTGCTTGCACTGGTGGTCCGGCCAAGGGGTCGTGAAATCTGAGGATTCCTATTCGGACGAGCCTACAAAACCTACAAAACCCCCCCACTTAATGAACTGATGTTTAGTTTTGTAGGTTTTGTAGGCTCCTGGTAATAGGAATCCTCAGATTTTCGAACCCGCGTCTTCGGCCATGAGTCGAGGGTGGATGTAGACTTGCTCGGAGGGGCGACCACCGCGATCCGTGGTGGCGACCTCGACAACCTTGACCCAACTTCGGTCTTCAAGGATGCCGACGGCTCGCTTGACCTCCTCGACGGTAGACAGGTTGGTCCATCCCTTCTGGGCCACCTGGCGATAGGTGAACGGGTTGGGGAGCGACTCCTTGATCCGGTCCCCCAGCTTGATGGCGTCTTCCGGGTCGCCGTCCATGCCAGCCTGGTAGATCCGCCTGGCGTGGGCCTCCAGGAGGTCACACCATGCCTTCGCCGCCTCTGTGGCGTGGAGGCTGACCGGAGGAAGGTCTGGCCAGACGCAGACGTCGATCAGGTGGAAGATCTCCGCCATCGAGGGAAGTAAGCTCCGGTACTTCGACAGGTGCGACGCCATCACGTTCGAGAGGGTCCCGGACCGCACGCGGTTCTCGAGGCCGATCCACCATGCGTCAAAGTAATCCTGGGCCTCATGGCAGAAGTTGACGTAAGGGATGCCCCGCTCCTGGTCGACCTGGCATCCACGGGAAACCGGGTCCAGTTGATTGATGGCTTTGAAGACGGCGTAAGCCTCGCTCTTGGCCTCAACACTCGGGTATCGGTCGACGTGGACGTACCGCTCAACTATGTCCGGGTAGAGCAGAACCTGGAAACGAGGAATGAAGCCGTCCGCCTCTTCTCCGCTGATCGACCCGCGGAGATAACGGCTCAGGGGGCCTGGCTGGATCGTGCCGAAGACAGACAGGCATACGTTCGGGATGAAGATCGTGCCCCGGCCGATCCGGTCCCAGGTGTAGCTTCCGCTCCCGTTCCAGCTTTCCAGGTAGAACCCCTTGTCCGACTCGTGACCCTGCCTGTCCATCGACCTGAGCCACCCGCTCAGCTCATCCCGGAACTGGGTCAGGCCGTTGGGGTTCTCCTTGAGCAGCTCACCCAGCTTCTCGAGGGTCGCATCGTTGACCAGGTATCGATGCGCTGTCGGGGCGATCAAATCATCAGAGGCCAGCGCCTCCCGTGCTAGGGCGGCCAGGGTATCGTCGGAGGCACCTTTCTTGGCCTCGCTCTCAAGCTTCTTCCTCGCCGCCGATCTCCTAGCTTCCGCGACGATCTGGCGGCCCCGAAACTCCTCGAGCTTGCTCTCATGGTCCTTCATGGCGTCGGCGGCCCGTCCTGCCCGCGGCCACCGTAGTACGTTCGTCCGTTCGGAGCGGGCGATACGGCCGGCGGTGTCGACACTGGCGGCGGCGGTGTCATTGTCGACGCTGGTGGCGCTGGATTGGCCGGGGCCGGCGGGGGTTGGTTGACGCGGGCGACCGCCGGGTTGACGGCGGGGACAACCGGGGCGGTCACGCCGAGCTGGGCGTTGACCATCTGTTCGCAGAGGTCATAGGTGGCGGCGATCTTGTCGCGGAGTGCCGTGGGGTTGTCCAGCATCGAGTGGTCGATCTCGATGTCCGAGAGCCCGCACGACGCGAACTCCTGGCCAGACTTGTTTGAGTAACAGACACTAACGCGAATCATGGTGCACCTTCGGGGTTGGGGGTGGTTGGTGGTTGCAGTTTCTTGAGGGCCTTTACCGCCTTGAAGATGGCGTCGAGGTCGTCAAGCTCGATGATCGCTTCGAGCAGCTCACGGGCCTCTTCCGTCGCCTTGTCGTGGCGGGCCTGACGGCGCTCTTCGAGCAGCTCGTCACCGCACGTCTCGCAATGGGTCTTCACCACGCTGTGAGCGCCGGTGCGGTGCGTGCGACCCTCGCAGCCACGACAGACGAACGTTTCGGCGAGACACGCCGGGCAAAGGCCGTCGTTCGCCTCATACCACTCGTCTGTGATCTCGGCCTCGCAGCCATCGCACGGCGTCATGCCGTTGTCTTCGTCGTCGGTGAGCGGCGTCCCGTTATAGCACGCTTTGCAGTAACCCTGGCAGAACCGAGCGTCGAAGTTGGTCAGGGTCGCGTTGCACTTCTTGCAGGTCGTCATGGTCGTCTCGGTCGTCATCGGGGGCCTCGGTTGGGGGTTCGCGCCGCGCCGTCGTTCGGCTCAACAGTCTGATTGTATACCAACGGCATACCAGTGTCAACAGTCGATCCACGATTTCTCTACCAGTGGTTGACCACGCCTGATAGTCAGGCGTACAATGTGGGTGCCAAAGGTCCATGTGTGGTAGACTGGGGTAGGTTCCCCGAGTCCTGCATGGAGTCCGTCAATGACTAAGAAGAGGGCGACGAAAGTGAACGCTGTGCAAGTCGAGAGATCGGGAAGGCCGGTCCGTCTGGACCTATCAGAGACGGACCACGAACGGCTTGAGCGTTGCGCACGGGAGCGCGGGCTCAACAAGGCGTCGTATGCTCGTCAGGCGGTTCTGGAGCGAATTAAGGCCGATGAGGGGAGAGACTGATGGCAGAAGCCACAATCGACCACTTGGCAGGAGACGTGGAGCGCTTGTGGGCATCGGATCGCCAACTAGCGGTCGATATCCGGGGACTATCGTCCGGTCTGTCAGACGTAAAGACGGAGTTGCGGCTTGCGTGGCGGATCGGCGCCGGCTTACTCGCGTTCTTGGGCAGCGTCGTTCTACTTTTAGGTGGCGGCGCATTCGCCGTGGCGTGGCAAGGCGGGGCTTTGATCTCCGAGTTGAAGTCGAACGCGGTTCAGTTCGAAAAGCGAATGGACAGGTTGGAAGTCGCGGTCGAGAAGCGGATCGAAAAGGTTGAAGCCCGAATCGACCGGCTGGAAGCCAAGCTCGACACGCGGTTCGACCAGCTCATTCAACGGCTTGACCAGGTCGTTCCCAAGAAAGGCGGTCCTTGATGGCACAGGCAAAGGGACAGTCTCGACGACGGTGTCTTTATTGCAAGACCACCCAACAGTGCGGTTATAGATCCCGGAACAAGCCTTGGACTTGTGGAGAGTGCAGCAAGAAGGTGATGACTCCCGAAGAACGGGAGCGAGCCGCCATCCGCGCGGCGTTCCCCAGCTATAGGGAGTGGCGCGGCGATCGGCTCGCTCAGGCATGGACCTACGGCGCGAAGGAGGGCGATTACAGCGATATCCTCACAAGCGATTTCCCCGAAAAGGAATTGCGGGCCGAATATGATGCCGAGTTGGCGGACGCGCTCGCTCGGGCTGCGGCCGGCGGCAACGGCGTCCTTAGCCTGGTCAGGATGGACGAAAAGGAAGAGGAGGGCAACTAATGGCAACGATCCAACAGGTCCGCGACGCGATGCGCCACGCCCCCTTCGTCGTC
>JBIOJM010000212.1:0-17470 GCA_044450785.1 Isosphaerales bacterium | reverse complement strand
TACGGCGATGGCCTCGGCGAACTACATGGACTTGCTCCGGCGAGTTCCCGATTCGGCCAACACGCTCATCCTGATCGACGTGGAACGGATGCTCATGAGCCCGATCGCGATGAAGGAGAAGTGGCGCGACAAGGCCAACTCGTCCCAGGGGAAGTCGCTCCACTTCCCGATCAACGCGGAGCGCTACATGCTCGCGTCGAAGCTCGACTTCGTCGCCGATTTTGAGGATATCTGGGACGTCGCGTTGATCGAAACGACCAGTGACGTGTCGCTGCCGTACCTGTCCAAGATGGAAGGGGGCTATCTCGATACCGTGGAGGGCCAGCAGGTCGCCTTCTCGCCCCGCAACGCCTTCTTCGTCTCGTTCAAGCCCACGATCCTGGGCGTCTCCTTCCCGGCCAACCGGCAGGACCTGGGACGGTGGCTACGGAAGATCCAGCGTCATGAGGATCCGCAGGTCTCGGAGTATCTCCAGAAAGCCATCCAGCTCGCGCATGGCAGGGATCACATGGTCGTCGCGTTCGACCTCGGAGACTTGTTCACAAGCCGCCAGGTTCGCGACAAGCTGCACCACGCTGAGAGCCTCGCGGGCAAGGAGGTCGATCTCGACGCGCTGACCAAAGTGCTCACCTCGATGAAGGGCGTGACCCTCACCGTGGTTGCGACCGACCGACTGAACGGAAAGATGCGGGTCGATTTCGGCGAGTCGCCCGCCCCGCTGAAGCAGGTCGCCAAGGCCCTGCTGTTCGAGGCACTCGAGAACCACGGTATGATGCTCGACGACGAAATCAAGAACTGGGCGGTTCGCGTCGAGGCCAAGGCCGTCACGCTCGAGGGACGTCTCTCCACCAAGGGGCTGCGGATGCTCACGGACCTGATCCCGATCCCCGCGGAGACACTGGCCCTCCAGGCGGCCAGCCCGAACGCCCCAGGGACTTCTCGTGAGTCCGTGAAATCCTCCTCGCCGGAGGACTTGAAGGTCACAACGTCGAAGAAGTACTTCCAGCACGTGAGCCTGCTCATCGACACGCTCCGTGCCGAAGTCAAGGGTGCCGGGTCGCCAAAGCTCGCGCGGATGATGGTCAACAAGGCGGCGCTGGAGATCGATCGCCTGCCGGTGCTCAACGTTGACGAGGAACTCATCGCCTATGGCGCCGGCGTGAGCGAGACTTTTCGCAACATGCGCAATCTCTCGAAGAACGCGAGCCTCGACGCCAGCTACCGCCAGGCATCGATGGCGGGCAGCCAGGGGTACGGCGGGGGTTTCTACGGCGGCGGAACGTCCCTTTCCCTCTCCACATCGGTGATGCGAAAACAGGAGACAGCCGTGCTCAAGTCGAACCAGATCGCGGTCTTCACCATGCTCGAGGAAAAGACGGCCGAAATCCGCAAGAAATTGACGCTCAAGTACAAGGTCGAGTTCTGAGCGCGTCGGCCAGCACTCTTGATTCCGCCCGCGCGCGAGAAGGAGACATCCGATGGCTCTTCCCCGAGAGCCGTCGGATGTGTTCTGTTTTCAGGCATCGGGGCGTTGTACGCACTGAATCTTCGTGACGTCGCCATTTGTGGGCTCGGGACGGGCCTGCCTTTTCTGAAGCCATTCGATTCCCGCACGGATGTCGTCGTAGACGCGGCCTGTCCAGCCGTGGCCGCCGGCGTACGTGGCGAGTTTCACCGTCGCTCCGTTCGCTTGTAACTTCTTGGCCGCCTCTTCCGCCATCCGAAAAGGGCAAAGCTGGTCTTCCTGGGAGTGGTACAGGTAGTAGGCGTGCCCCCTGGCGTTCTCGAGCGGTGGAAGCTGGCCCGGTCGGAAGACCGACATGGCGACGAACGAACCCGTGACGCGGGTGCCTCGTCGCAGCGAGGTCGAATAGACCGGCGGTCCCCCCGACGACCAGCCGAGGGTGAACACAAAGCGCGGGTCGACCTTCCTGGTCCGCGTGACGTCGGTGATCACGGCATCGACAAACTCCTCGGTCGGGAAGCCGACCTTGGCCAACTTGTCCGCTACCTTCGGCCAGACGACGTCCCGGGCCTGCTCGGGTGTCCAGGCGACGGACACGAGCTCGGCGACCAGGTAGCCAGACGGCAAGGCGTTCTTCGCGATCCGCTGCGCGAACCCACGGAAATCTGCGCTGCCGTTGCCGCCCGGCAGGAGGATCAGGAGCCTGTAACCCTGTTCCGGAACGGCGGTCGTCACGGCCGCCGGTCCGATCAAGATATAGCGTTTCCGAGGGTCATCTCCCGCCTTCCGGTCCTCCAAGGGGACGCCGGCGACGTCGGATTCGGGACTCGCTGGTGCGGCGGCGGGCGGGATGAAACCGATGGGATCCGTCGGCGCGGCGTCGCTGTAGTCGGCCACGACGTCGTCGAACCACACCTCGCCGGGCCCATAGATCTGAGCGGCGACGATGATCGTTTCTGTCCCGTCGGGGATCTTGACGACCCCCTCGTACTTTTTCCAATCATGCGTGACCGGGGGTGCACCGTTCTCCTTCGCTCCGATGTAGACAGCCCACTGATGGGTCTGCTTGCCATCCCGGTCGATGAACTGGACGTCCAGGATGGCCTTTGTCATTTTCTTGGCCTTGACGAAGGCGCTGACCTTGAGGCCCGGTGTGGCGCCGGCGCGTTTGACTCCCTGCGACCACTGCGCGATTGGGAAATAGCGCCGGGCCGTCTTGAGGTGCAGGCTGGCGCGGCCGCGATGGGCGACGGTGCGGTCCCAGTGGTACTCGACGCTGGCGACCTCTGCCCCGGTTTCCCAGGCGTCGGGCGATGGGTCTTTGGCGTCGCCGCGCTCGAACCCGCCGTTGGAGAGGATCGACTTGACGTCGTCTTTCGCCGGGCTTGCCTTTTCGGTCGATGAAGGCGGCTCGGGCGGTTTCGGCCGCTTGGCCGGCGGCTGGAAGGCAAGCGCAGCAGAGCCCGCCGCGATCAGGCCGAAGACAAGAATGGCCCCGATGACACTGGCGACGTTCTTGATCGCCATGCTCTTCTGTATCTCGTCGTGCAACACTTCGGCCTCCTCATGTCGATTGATGACCTGATCGGTCTCGGGCTTGGCTTCGATCTCAGCCCGGGCTGTCGCGCGCCGCATGAGGCGATCGAGCCGAGACCGCCGCGCCTTCACCTTCCGCGCCGTCCGCCGGGCGACTCCGTGCAGCCAGGGCCCCAACTGTGCGGGCACCCGGAGCGAAGAGGCCCTGCGGGCCAGGACCAGGAACGTTGTTGAATTCGCCTGGATGGCTGCCATGTTCCCCCTTCCTCATCCGCTCGGCGCTCACCCTATACTACCCACATGTTCGGGCCTTCTTTCAAAATCCCGAAGAAGATCTCGTTTTCGATTTTATCGAAGAACCGGCAATCCAGCAGGCGATGAGCCATTGACGAACGCCAAATGGCCAATACAATGATGCCATATGGCATGAAAGAACTCCGAGGGTCAACGATCATGTCCAAGACCGATGTGGCAACGCCCCGGCGTGACTCCGGGCGTTCGAAGCAAGCCGCGCGAGATCACGGCGCGGGCCGTCCCGCGGGCCATTCTTATGTCTCGCTCCTCGGCATCCAGGCGTTCGACACCGCGGGTCTACTCGAACGGGTCCGTGCAGGATTAGCCTACAGTTCCTGGGACCGGTTCCTCCAGAGCACAGGTCTCGCCAAGGACGCGGCTTGTGACTTCGTGCAGATTACGCCGCGGACGCTCGCACGGCGCAAAGAGGAAGGCCGGCTGCATCCGGATGAGTCGGATCGACTGGTCCGAGCCGCTCGCATCTTTTCGCAGGCGGTCGGATTGTTCGAGGGAGATGAGCAAGCGGCGCGGCGTTGGCTGACCGTTCCGCAGCCGGCGCTCGGCGGCTCGACCCCCTGGGATTATGCGGCCACCGAGATTGGGGCGCGGGAAGTTGAGAGCTTGATCGGTCGACTTGAACATGGAATCCCGTCCTGATGCCCCGAGCCTGGAGGATCATCAAGCGGAAATTCGTCGATCACGCCTTCGACGGCGAAGGCTCGCGGTTGTACGGTAGCCGCTGGACGAGTCCTGGCCATCCGGTCGTGTTCGCGGCCGAAACCCTTTCACTGGCGGTCTTGGAGGTGCTGGTCCATCTTCAGTCGGCTGTTCCACTCGCCGACTACGTCACTTTCACCGTCGAATACTCCGAGCGACTGGTCGAGGACTTGGGCCCGGCGATGCTACCAATCAACTGGCGTGATTATCCGGCACCGACCACGGTCCGGCACCTGGGCGACGCCTGGGTTCGCCGGGGCTCTTCCGGCCTGCTGCGCGTACCAAGCGCAATCATCCCCCACGAGCACAACTTCGTGATCAATCCCGCGCACAGCCACTTCGCGCAACTCCTGATCGAGGGCCCGATTCCCCTCGAGATCGATCCTCGTGTTTTCCGACGAGCGAAGTGAAAAAATGAGAGGGGAACTGGTATTGTCGTCGATCAGCCTCACCAGACACGGGAACCGAAGTTGTTGATCTCCCGATTTCCCGCTAGGATGCCGAGCCGGTAAGGATGTCACTGCAAGTCATGGAGCAGACGATGGCACCGACATCAACGCCCCGCCGCCTGGCTCCCTGTCTGGGGCTAATGGCCACCGTGATCGCGATCTCGGATGTGGCGGCCCACGCGTCGCCGATCCAGTACCAATATGGAGGCGTCATCACCGCGGCCGACCCGTCGACCGGTGTCGCGCCCGGCACTCGTTTCTCGGGCACGTTCTCTTACGACCCGGCGAAGCTGTCCGGCGGCTTCCAGATCGAGGGATCATTCCAGGCCATCTATGGCCGCTCGGCGAACTTTCCCGACTCGGTCGCCGACGGCTCCGGGCTGATACTCCAAATCGGAGGCCAGACCGTCCTGGCGAATCCGGGCGGAGTCCAAGTGTCCGTAGCAGAGATCGAGTATCCCGGGCAGTACGGCTATCGCGACACGAGCGGCAACCTGCAGAATCCTCACACGAGCGTCAGCATTTCGAACGAGAATGTCGATGGAGGACCGCTCCTGGTCGCGCTCGGCCTGACGAACCCCACACGCTCGGTCTTTGGTTCGCTCACCCTACCGACCACGCTGAACCTTGCTGACTTCTCCCAGGCGCAGCTCAGTGTAACCCTAATGACCAATCCGGGCTCCAAGACCCTCTACAGCGGCACGATCGACTCGCTGGTGGAGATACCGGTCCCCGAGCCTGCGTTCGCGACCCTGCTCTGCCTGGCCGCAATTGTTTGGTTCGCCCGGACGCGGCGCCACCCGGGCCACAGTTGAGTTGGTGGTCGACAGGCACCCTCCGGAAGAGTCCGCGCTCGGGGAGATAAGGGCCGAGAGCCCGAGTGGGCCAAAGAGAACGGAGCCATGAACGAGCCGGACACCTCCGCCGCGCGTTACGCCATGGAACCTCACCAATCCCGCATCCGCGAAAACCGCGCCCGCCGGCAAGCCAGCGCTGGTGGCTTGTCTCGACCCTCATGCCGGGTTAACTTGAAATACAGCTTGAAGTTTTTCTGCTCGACCACTCGTGCGAGGACCAGACCGATGAGGACTCTGTCGGCAGCCGCTTTGTTCGTGTTTCTCCTCGTCCTGACCACCACGGCCGCTCGCCCGAGCACGGCCCCGACATCAGCGGCGTCGTGGCGTCCTCTGTTCGACGGCAAGAGCCTCGACGGCTGGGAGCATATCGGACCCGGCAAGATGGTCATCGAGGACGGCGTGATCCGCACCGAAGGAGGCATGGGCCTGCTCTGGTACACCAAGGAGAAATTCGGCAATTGCGTGATCCGGGTCGTCTACAAGACCGGCAACAAGAAATCGAACGCGGGAGTCTTCATTCGGATCGCCGACAAACCCAAGGATCCCTGGTACGCCGTGCACCACGGATTCGAAGTTCAGATTTGCGACGTGCAGGACGAGTACCACGGCACCGGCTCGGTCTACTCGCTGTCGAAATCGACTTCGCGACCGGTCAAGCCGCATGGTGAGTGGAACACGCTGGAGATCACGCTGAAAGGGCAGCATGTCCTGGTCTCCGTCAACGGGGTGCAGGTCAACGACTTCGACGCGGAGAACGCGACCGTGCCCAAGCGGACCAAGGACTTCGAGCCGGAGCGAGGGCCTCGGCCCGAGGCCGGCTACATCGGCCTGCAGAACCACGACGACTACTCCGGGAGTGCACACGTTTACTTCAAGGAGGTCAGTGTCCGACCGCTCTAGGACAGCCGTCGCGAAGGTCGAGGAGATGCCTCGCACAACCGAATCCATCGATTGACCAGGAATCTCCGAATTCGTAAATTATCTTGCTTGGGGGATGTCCTCCTTACCCGTCTTGTGCCACCTCGCCTGGTGACGTTTGATGAGCGCCGCTCGTATTTCACCGCCATTCTTCCTCGGGATCGACCTGGGCGGCACGAACATCAAAAGCGGGGTGGTCGACGACGAAGGCCGCGTCTTGTCTTCGATCAGCCTGAAGACCGAGGCGGACAAAGGCCCCGAGGTCGGACTGGACAACCTGGTCGCGGCGGGGAACCAGGCTGTCGAGCTAAGCGGCCTGGATTGGGAGCGGATCGGCTCCGTGGGACTCGGCTCGCCCGGGACGATGGACATCGAGGCAGGGATGCTTCTCGAGCCGCCGAATTTGCCTGGATGGGACAACCTTCCGATTCGCCAACTGCTCTCCGGCCGGCTGGAGAAGCCGGTCATCCTTCAGAACGACGGCAATGCGGCCGCCTACGGAGAGTACTGGGTCGGCGCAGGTAAAAACACTCACAGTCTGGTCATGTTCACGCTCGGTACGGGGGTCGGCGGTGGAATCGTGATTGGCGGCACGATCCTCCAGGGGCGGCACAGCCATGGCGGCGAGTGCGGGCACATCATCATCGAGGCTGAGAATGGCCGCCTGTGTTCTTGCGGCGGATATGGGCACCTCGAGGGCTATGCGTCGGCCACGGCACTGGTCCAGCGTGCGATCGAAGCCCTCCAGGCCGACGCCGATCCCAGCCTGCTGCGATCGATCAAGCCGGATAATCTCAGCAGCCGGGCGATCTCGGAGGCGGCACAGGCCGGCGACGTCCTGGCACGACGCCTGATGCGCGAAACAGCCCACTACCTGGCGGTTGGGGCCGTCAACGTCATGCATACGATCGACCCGGACATCGTCGTCTTCGGGGGGGGCATGATCGCCGCCGGACTTTCTTTCCTGGAAGACATCCGCGGCGGGATCCGCGCGATGGCCTTTCCCGTGCCCGCCGCGCGCACGCGCGTCGAGTACGCCCTGCTCGGCGGCGATGCGGGATTCATCGGCGCAGCCGGCTGGGCCCGATCTGAGTCCAACCGGCCTTCGTAGGCGAGGCGCCGTCCGAGCCGGTATCAGCGGGAGGGCCCAGGGTGGGGGGTGGACCAGTCCCGACCGTCTCACGGCCGCTCGGACCGCGTTTCCGCCATTGAGCCGATGATCGCTCGTTGATCCGCGCTCTCGAGTACGAAATCCCTGATTTCCAGTTGGACCTCCCGCCGTTCCTTCCACTCATTGATCGACGGGTGAAAGACGACGGAGCAGCGCGAGCCGGCCGTGAGCACCTGTCCTTTTTCGGCCATGTTCCAGGCAATGGCCTTTCGCTCGACGTCCCCTTGCCTCAATCGAAGCTGGAGATGATTCTTCTGCTCGCCGACCGGCCGGGGCTGCTCGGCCACCACGACATCGCCCGCCAGGAGAAGGGGCCGGGGATTGCCGATGCCGTAGGGTTCGAGCTTCTCGATCTCGGCGACGGTTCCGAGAGTCAGTTGGCTGAGAAGGACCTGGTCATCGATCGTCAGGACGCGCTGGCGCTGTTCCGAGGAGATGGCCCGGCCACAGAATTCTTCAAAGCGGCGGGCAAAGGCCGGGAGCTGGGCTTCGGTGAGCTTCAGCCCGGCCGCGGCGGCGTGCCCGCCGAAGGCGAGGAGACCCTCCGAGCACTCCTTGAGCGCTTCGTAGAGGTCGAAGCCGGGAATCGAGCGCGCGGAACCTTGAGACATCTCGCTGCCCAGCGAGATGACGACCGACGGCCGGTGATACATGTCAGCCAGGCGGCCTGCGACAATGCCGATGACACCGGGGTGCCAGCCCTTGCGGCCCAGGATGATCGCGCCGCGGTCGCCGACGCCTCCCTCGTCTTTGAGCATCTCCTGGGCTTCGCTCATGATCTTGCGCTCGACGTCCTGCCGAATCGTATTGCAGCGATCGAGCTCGGCGGCAAGCGTGCGCGCTTGCTCCACGTCATTGGTCGTGAGCATTTCCACGGCCATCATGGCGCGTTCCATTCGCCCGGCCGCGTTGATCCGGGGCGCGAGGCCGAAGCCGACCATTCCGGTCGTCAATCGTCTCTTGTTGCCGGGCGCGCTCAATTCCATCAAGGCACCGAGGCCGGCGCTGGGGCGGGCCTCGATCCCCGCCAAACCGTGCCGGACCATGACTCGATTCTCGTCCGAGAGCGGCACCATATCGGCAATGGTCGCCAGCGCGACCAGACCCAGTGCATCGACCAGGAAGTTGCGGAGGTGGGGCGAGGCGCGCTTCCCATCCCCAAAGAACTTGCAGACTTGCCAGGCCACCTTGAATGCCACCGCCGCGCCGCACAGGTCGCCGCAGGGATAGCTGCCGCCGGGCAAACGGGGATGGACGACCACGTCGGCGGCGGGCAGAGTCAAGCCGATCGTGTGGTGGTCCGTCACGATGAACTCGACGCCCAGCTCGCGTGCCAGGTCGGCTTCACGCACGGCCGAGATGCCACAGTCGACCGTCACGATCAACTCGGCCTTGCTCTCCGCCACCAACCGGCGGAGGGCTTCGGCGCTGACTCCGTATCCTTCGTCGACTCGATGGGGGATGTAGTATTCGACATGCCCGGCCCCGGCGAGCTGGAGGCACGCCCACAAAATACTCGTGCCACAGACCCCGTCGACGTCGTAGTCACCGTAAATCACAATCTTGCGATCGTCGCGGATCGCCTGCACGATCCGGTCGGCGGCCTGGGCGGCTCCCGGCAACAGCTCCGGGTCGTGCAAGCTTCGCATCCGGGTATCGAGGAACGCGGCCGCCCTGCCGGGCTCGTCGATTCCGCGGTTGATCAACAGTTGAGCCAGGAGCGGCGAGATGAGGGCGCCACGGCTCAAGCTTTCGATGCGAGCTCGATCGTGAGGTCGCAAGCGCCAGTGCTCGTTCATCGACGACGATGCCCCACGGCCGCGCGAAATCGCGGCCGACCTACCGTCAGAACCACTTCTTTCGGCGCGCGTAAATCCAGATGAAACAGGGTGATACCGCCATGATCGCGTTCATCCCCCAGAAGAGCAAGCCCTTCGGCATGGGCCACGCCAGTGCGATCGCTTCACCGAAGAAGTTCATTCCGAAGAACCCGACCAGGAACGTCATCGGCATGAACATCACGGTGACGATCGTCAAGGTCTTCATGATGTCGTTCGTGCGGTTCGAGACGACCGACAGATAGGTCTCCACCGCGCCGGAAATCAAATCCCGCAGACTCTCGGAGATATCGTGGATGCGGACCACGTGATCGTAGAGGTCACGAAAGTAGACTCGGTGCTTGGCCTGCACCGGTTGATAGGGATCGCGGGCCAGCCGGTTGAGCACCTCACGTTGCGGCGAAAGCGTCTTGTGGAGCCGGATCGCCGATCGCTTGATTCGAAAGATGGTCTTCAGGTTTTTCGGGCTCGCATTTTCGAGGACGGCGTTTTGAATGGCGTCGACCTGCTCGTCGAGCTTTTCGATCGCGGCCAGCGACTGGTCGATCGCCAGCTCCAGAAAGTGGTAGAGCAGATGATCGGCGCCATGGCGCAGCCGATCGCGCGGGTCGTGTTCGATTTTGATGCGGTCTTGATCGAGGATCGGCAGGGCCGAGGTATGGTAGGTGACGAGATAATTCCGGCCCAGGAAGAAGTCCAGCTCCTCCAGCTCGAGCTTTTCCGAGTCGGGTTCAATCCTGGCGACGTGAAACACGATGTAGAGATAGTCGCCCCACTCGTCGACCTTCGGGATATGGCTCTCCTTGAGTGCGTCCTCGACGGCCAGGGGGTGGAAATGGAAGACACCGCACAGCCAATCCTCCAACTTTTGGTCCAGAGGCTCATCCGGTCCCTGAATATCCAACCAGACAATTCCCCCCTTGTCCTCGATCGACTCCTCGATGCGGGAGACGGGCCAGTCAGCGTGGAAAGTGCCCTTTCCGTCCCGATAAGTGAGGTGAATGATCGGCTCGCCGGACGGAGGAACGCTACCCAGCGAAGGAGAGTCGGGCAGCCGGCTCATCGCGGTCCTCCCGGCCGCTGCGATTCGGGACTCGCGCGCTGGAGACGTGAGTCTTGATAACGGATCGCCTCATCGACCACGTCGATCGTCAGCGAGTCACCGGGCTGCTCGGGTATCGCGCGCCGAATCGGCGACGTGTACTCTCCAAAGATCCGTGCCACGCCGGGGGCCTCGATGGAGGTGTTGACCAGGCGAATCACGTTGAGACCCACCGCCACACGGTCGGCCTCGAATGAGCCGTCAGGGTGGAGACGAGCGGAGCGGAGATTGCCGACCGTCCCATCGACCGGAAAAAACTCGATCCAGCCTCCGTGGACGGGGCGCCCACCCTCGGTGACCCTGCCCTTGACCCGGGACACGGGCATTCGCTCCGGGCCGAGGACCTCCGCGCAGCCGCACATCGCGAGAGCGAGCGATGCGAGCGTGAAGGGACGTAGCCAGAAAACCAACCGGCGGTTGTCGATCATCCCATGAGTGAACCGCTCTAGCGCGGCTTAGCCGCCTGAGCCTGCGGGGCTGGAAGCTGAGCCGCCTGAGCCTCCGGAAGAGGATAGGCGACCCCGTCAGGAACCAAGTGCCGGTCGGCTGGGGCGTTCTTCCCCAGGAAGTCCCGAAGCGCCCCAACCTGGGCCGTCAGGTCCTTCTTCCTGACGTCATACTGCCTCGAGCCCGAATAGATCAAGTCGACTGACGCCTTGGCCACCGCCTTGACCAGCGCGAACACTTTCTCGGTGTAAGCGGGGGAAAAACCTGCACCGGCATGGAGCAGGCCTGACTCGCGGAGCCCCGTGACGCCGTCAAATGCCTGATAAACCGGACCGACCAGCAGGGCCGTCAAGTATTTCGCCTTGGCTGGATTGGTCGCGACGGCCGGCTTGGCCGGAGTGCTCGGCACAGACGTCTTGGCGGTATTCTTTTTCGCCGCCGTGGCCTTGCCCGATGGGTTTGGCGCGGCGGCCCTGACGGGACTGTTCGGCCAGAGGGTGCCGATCTCGGCTCCGAGATCCGCGGCGAGCAGTCCGGCCGTCTGGGCGATCAGATCGTAGTTGTACTTCGGAACGCCCGCATTGATCTGCATCAGGCCCAAGGCCTTCGCCGCCTCCGCCCGGACCTCCAGCTTCGAGTCGGCATCAGCGAGCAGATGCATCGCCGCGTTGGCCATGTCCGCGTACCTTGATCGATTGGGCACGAAGCCTTGCCGCAGGGCGGAGAGCGCTTCCAGGGCGCGAAGCTGGGCTGGCCAGGGAATGTCGTCTTCCTTTTCCAGGAAGTCAGCAACGATCTTGGCGGCCTCGATTTCAGCAGCGGGGATCAAGCGCCCTCCTGCCTCGGAGATGTTCACGATCCCTTCCAAAGCCCACAGCTTCACCCAGATCGTCTGATTCGGGTCCCTGATTTGCGATTCGTAAGTACCCAGCATATCTAGACTTCCGCTCTCGCCCAACACGATCATCGCCTGGATGCGCGGAATGAGATGGTTCTTGAGCAGCGGCGTCATCTTCTGGAGCAAGGCGCGATTGTACATGGCCAGGAATGATTGGTTCTTGGCACTCCTGGCCAGGAAAATCGGCTCGAGCAGGACGGTGGTCGCTTCATGGATGGCCCGTGCCGCTGGGGCGCTCGGGCTCTGAGTCAGAGGTGGATCGATCAACGACTGGATATTCGCGTGGTCGGTCAGCTTGGAAGCCATCGCATCGATCACTCGGTCGATCAGACCCTTGTCGATGTTCGTGTTGGCACCGCCGGCCATGGCGTTCAAGTCAAGGATGTCGGCGCGCGGGACCGGCTGCTTGACGAGATGCTGAAATCTGTTGATGTCGAGTAGCTTCTGCTTCTCCACCTTCGGGTCCCTGAAGATCTCGTTCGCGACGATCTTGCGAGTCTGGCTCGGGTCGACCGCCACTGCCGCCGGTGGTGCGGCGTCGGGCGCCGTGGCCGCCTGGCCGGCATCCGATTTGGCCTCGCCGGTCGCGCTCCCGGATTTGGCCGGATCCGAGTCTTGTGCGCCGGAAGCGCTCGATTTCGACGGCGAGCCCGTTTTGGAGGACGACTTCGGCTGGGCTCGGACCGGCACCGGTAGAAAGAGCGCAAGGCTCAGACACCAGAAGATCACATGCCATACCCGTGGGGATCCCCATCTCCGCCTCGGGAAAAGCAGATTGAGCATGTCGCGAAACCTCGTGAAAGTGGACCGATAGCGAGGTGCTTGCAATGGGGCCGAGTCCATTGACCCAGCGGGAAGCAACGGGTTGCTGTATCAACTCATCTTACGATGATCTTTACACTTCCATCAATATGGCCACAGTCCAAGTTAACCCGCGTTTCCCGCCCTGTCAAGTCAACGAGCCCCTCCACCGCCCCGTGTGGGGCGGACAACGCGATGAGCTTGGCCCAAGATCATTTACGAGCTCGGAGCAAACTCATTGGAACCAGGTCGAGCCGCTATCATGAACGGCCCCCGCAGAGGAGCGGAGGCCCCGACTGCGGCGCGATCCGGCCTCGATCTTTTGACGCACCCACCACCGGTTTTGTTCCCAATTCGATCGTTTCGTCTTCGGCGTCGTTGAGCCCGAGATCCGGAGATCGTAGAATGGGGGCCGATCCGAGGGCCGCGGTCGCCTTCAGCTCAAGGAGCTTACGTTGGAATGATCGATCGGCGTTACGTGTTCCCGGGCGTTCTCGAGTTGAACTACCAGGCACAGCGCCGGATGGGCGTCAATATCTACCTGATTGACGGCGGCACGGAATTCGCCCTCATCGATGTGGGCTTCCTCGACGAGCTCCCCGACGTGCTGGAGCTGATCCGGAAGCTGGATTTCAGCCTGTCCGCGTGCAAGATGATCGTCGCGACCCACGCCGACGTCGATCATACCCAGGGGCTCTATCGGGCTCGTGAGGTCCTCAAGTGCTTGATCGCCGCGCACCCCAAGAGCGTCGCCGCGATCGAGGAGGGCGACGAAATCTTCACTTACGCCCGGATCGACGCCCAGGGGATTCACATCCCCATGCCGCGTTGCAAGGTGGACCGGGTGATCGATGAGGGCGACATCCTCCAGATCGGCGACAAGACCCTGGAGGTCTGGAGCACGCCCGGGCATACAGCCGGTCAACTCTCGCTTCGAATGGGAAGCCTGCTCTTTTCCGGCGACAACATCTTCCGGGACGGCTGTGTGGGCGTCATCGACGCGCATCACGGTTCGAACCTGGTCGAGTTCATCGCCAGCCTGACGCGGATCCTCAGCTCGGACGTGGAATACCTGCTCCCCTCCCACGGACCGATCTTCCGGAAGAACGACAAGTTGATCCAGGCGACCATCTCCCGACTCGAGTCGTACACCCACATGGCCGATTTCGGTACCTGTGCCGTCGACTGGCCGCTCATGGATCAATGGGAAGAAGAGCTGGCAGGTGGGGAGCTCGATTTCTAGACCTCAAGCCCGATCGCGCGCATCAAGGCCAGTGCGTTGCTGTGCTGGACGACCCCGGGGCGCATGCGATAATCGAACGTCATTTTCCCATCCACGAGCCTGTCCTCGAAGTGGACGTTCGTGGCCTTGGGCGCCAGGTTATCAGCGATCTGGGCCAGAGCCAGGTCGTGGGTCGTGACGAGTCCGATCGCGCCCTGCTCGATCAAGCCACGGACAACCGAGCCGGCACCGACGCATCGATCGTGCGAGTTGGTCCCATGAAAGAGCTCGTCAAAGAGAAAGAGGAGCGGCAGCGGTGCGCGGGCCAGGTCGACCATCTGGCGGACGCGGGTGATCTCGGCGTAGAACCGCGATCGGCCCGCCTGGAGCGAATCCTGGATTCGGAGGGTCGCCCCCACCGCAAGCGGGGTGATCCGGAGCCGGCGGGCGCGCACCGGAGCCCCCGCCAGGGCGAGGACCGCGCTGATCCCGACGGTCCGCAACAACGTACTCTTGCCTGACATGTTCGATCCACTCACGATCAAGACGCGAGTCTCGCCTCCAAGGACGACATCGTTTCGGACGCAATTCTCAGCCTGGATCAGTGGGTGTCCCACCGATTCCGCCTCGTAGCAAGCCGGCCCGATCACCAGCTCGGCGAACGGGTCGGCCGGGTTTTCCGCGGCGTAAGCCGCGAGTGCGCAGAGTGTCTCGAATTCACCGATCGCGCTTAACCAGCCGGCGATCCGTTGACCGGATCCGCTCCGCCAGGCGTCGATCCGCACCGCGAGCTGGGTCGTCCAGAGCCACACGGCGGCCAGCGGCATGAAGAGCTGGTTCCTCTTGTAATCCAGTAGATGGAGGAGTCGCGCCAGGCGCCTGATCTGCACCGAGGCGGCAAGGCCGTCGGTCTCCAGCGACGCGACCAGCCTCGACAAGAGAGGCGCCTCGAACCGCTCGCCTTCCAGACGGCGGAGCAGCTCGGAAAGGAGGACGAGGTCGTGCGTCCGCCGATCGACGGCCGTGAGGACATTCCGGACTCGTGCCGAAAATGCCCGGGCGAACGTCCCCTCGACCGTCAAGACGAGCAGCAAGGGTAAGAGCCCCGTGTCGAAAAAGAACCAGCCGACCAGGGCAGCCGTGCCGAGCGCTCCCAGGATCGTCGCGGCGACGGGGACGGCCGGACCCGGAAAGACGCGCTGCCCGGTTCCCCAGGCGGCAAGGGCGGCCGGGTCGATCCCCGCCCGGACTTCGACGCCCAGGAGCTCGAGGTCCTCGCGCAGGTCGAGCCGGGGACGCAGCTCGGAGATCGCGGTGTGCCGCTCGTGGATCGCTACCGGGCTGGCGGGGGCCAGCAGCCACTTCGCGAGCGTCTCCTCGCCGGCACGCGTCCGGGCGGTGCACAGGCGCTCAAAGAGCGACCCCACGCCGAAGATGTCGAGGTCGGCCGCATAAGGGTGTTCGAGGTCGAGGTAGTCGAGACCGGTCACGCCCATACCGGCCCACCGGCCATCGAGCCGGGCCAATCCGCGGGAATAGAACTGGACGGCCCGCCGCGCCCGATCGCCCGCCCGCCGGATCGGCTCGTGCGAGAACACGAGAGCGACGAAGACCGCGCCCGGCAGAGTCAACCACCACGCGCTCGCGCCCCACCCGCGGTAGACCAGCACGGCCAGCACGATCCCGGCGCAGACGACGGCGAGCCGGCCGTCCGCGACTCTCCGGTCAAGCTTCGTCCAGCGCTCCAGCGCCTCGTTGCGCTCGGCGAGCCGGCGCTCGTGGACAGCCCGAAGGTCCTCCAGTCCGTACGAGGATTCGTCCCTTCTTTCCGCCATCACGTCGAGCTCACCCCCTTCGACATACCGACCGGTACCACGCTAGCCGAGGAGCAAAGCGGGTGTCCACAGAATCTCGCGACCGTCCCTCTGTTCACGTAGGAACGGCCCGAAATACCTCGCCGACGGACTTGAGGTAGGCGAGATCCCCTTTCTCGGCGCGGCGTGCGACCTCGTCGAGCCACCGCACCGTGGCCGGCTCCAGACACGGTTCGGATGGATCTCCGGCGGGATAAACCACTTCGACCTCAACCTCAACGGCATATCTACCGCGACGCACCCAGCGCTTACGCTTTTCCCGCCGTTCCTTCATCGAAAAACCAATCGTTCGCCACCGCCGAGCGAATCCGCTCAAAGAGCTTGCCCATTGCCACATCATAGTGTCACTGGGCCGTCGCCGAAAGAGCTGCAACCACGAGACAAACGCAGAACAAGGCGAGCCGGCCGGCCGTGACTCTCCGGTCGAGCTTTGTCCAGCGCTCCAGCGATCCGTTGCGCTCGGCGAGCCGGCGCTGGTGGACAGCCCGGAGGTCTTCCGGTCCGTGCGAGGATTCATCCAAGCCGGCCGTCCCACATTCACGGCGCGCGTGGCAATCCTTGACACAAGACCTGGAAGACGGGAATGATCCATTCTGTGGAGATCGATTCCGCCGCGATGTGTCGCTCGATGGATAGGCCGTCATGCTCTCAATCCTGGGTCGCCCGGGTCGTCTGTGCGACGGGTCGTCGCGCCGCGAGCTGCTTCAGATCGGCACCCTCGGCCTCTTCGGGCTCGGCTTGCCGCAGCTCTTGAAGAGGCAGGCCCTGGCGCAGAATGCGGCCGCGCGAGAGTCCGGCCGTGACGCGCGAAGGGCCCGCGGCTTCGGCCGCGCGCGGTCGGTCATCCTCCTGTACCTTCAGGGTGCACCCTCCCACATCGACCTCTGGGACCCCAAGCCCGACGCCCCGTCGGGGATTCGCGGCGAGTTTCGCCCGATTGCAACCGGCGTGCCCGGGGTATTCCTCAGTGAGACTCTGCCGCGGCTGGCCCGACATGGCGACAAGTTCGCACTGGTCCGCTCGCTCAGCTTCAACCCCAAGGGTCTGACCAACCACGGCGCGGCGATCTACACGCTGTTGACCGGCCATGACCCGACTAACTTCACACCGACTGGCCTGGCCGTGCCGCCGTCGCGTGACGATCTTCCTTCAGTCGGATCGACGGTGGCGAAATATCGCCCCGCCCAGGCCGGCGCCCTGAGCTACGTCGCGCTGTGCGGAGCGGTGAAGGAGAATGTATTCATCGGAGTCGCCCAGTCCGCCGGTCTGCTGGGGAACGCCTACGACCCGTACACGATGTACGACGACCCCGCCGCGCCGCCGCGGGCGGCCGAGTTCACGCTGCCGCCGGACGTGACCCTGGGTCGACTGCGAGCCCGGCTCGATCTCCGCGCGGCCGCGCGGGCCAGGGATGACCTCGGCCCCGGGGACTTCAACACTTTTTACGGCAAGGCATTCTCGTTGATCGAATCGGACCGGGCGGCGCGGGCGTTTCGCCTGGAGCAGGAGCCGGCCGCGACCCGAGTGGAATACGGACCCACGCGGTTCGGTCAGAGCTGTCTGCTGGCCCGGCGCCTGGTCGAGGCCGGGGTGCGGTTCGTCCAGGTGACCTGGCCGGCCCGCTCGGATGACGAGCCAGCGCCCGGTCCGGATGGATCGTGGGACACGCACCGCAACAACTTCCCGATGCTCCGCGATCACCGCTGCCCGGTGTTCGACCGATCCATCGCGGCGCTGCTGGCCGATCTGGCCGCGCGGGGCTTGCTCGATGAGACGCTGGTGGTGGCGGTCGGGGAGTTCGGCCGGTCTCCGCAAATCGGCGCGCCGACGACGATGAACGTCGGGCCCGGCGGACGCGACCACTGGCCGCACTGTTACACG
>JBIOJM010000211.1:0-17524 GCA_044450785.1 Isosphaerales bacterium | reverse complement strand
GGCATAACCTCTTCCGTCGTTTGAAGATTCGCTTTGAAGTTTATGCCCGCAACTATCTAGCCTTTGTCCATCTGGCCAACGCGATCATCTGCTTTCGGAGGGCAAGAGATTGAAAAAGAGGTTTCCGGACGCACTCTTAGTCTCGACCAAGTACCATGATGACGGAGAGATTGAGAAAGGCGGCATAGACGCAGTCCGCGACGGGCTTTACAAGGTTCTTTCCGCCAGCAACCGGTTCGAGCAGGCTCGGTCCATACTGAGCGACCGTTTGGGAACGGTCTTGGAGCGGCTACGGGGGGCCTACGGCGAGCGGCTGAACACCTTGGAACGAGAGTTCGACCCCGCAATGTCCGGGAAGAGATCGAGTCCATCCGCTCAGCCCTGTCGCAGAAGCTGGACTCCTTCGGAGAACGCTCGGGGGAAGCTATCGGCCTCTTGGCCAATGACCAGGAGGCCCTTTTTAAGGTTCTTCCCGTCCATCTCGACGTGATTGCCATGCAGGCCAAGGAGGTGCTTGGCGAGCTTGAAAAGGCCGATCTCATCAAGCATTGGAAGTCACGACGCTGGGGGTATTGGGGAACCCTTTCCGATCTGCAGGCTAAAGTCGCGGACCGGGTATTTCCTAAGGTCGAAGCCGTATTAAATCACTTGCGCAACCACCTTGAGGTCTTTATGGGTCAAGCCGAGAGGCAACTCGCTCAGTTGCAGTCGGAGCTGGGTGTCCTCGAAGCGGAGCACAGACTAGCTGGTTTGGAGCCAATCGCTCTCGCCGCAGCACAAACGCCGCTCTTTGAGGATCTTCGCCGGGAGTTCCAGACTCTTAGGGAGCAGGAGCGGGACGGAATCGTTTCAAAGCTCGACGACTTTGTGACGGAGGAGGTTCAGGGAAGGCTGGATCAAGCCCGCAGCAAGGTTTCCGATGTTTTCGGAAGAGGCACCACCGTCAGACAGGCGGATGAGGTTGCGCGGTTTTGCGGCGAAGTTTGCAAGCTGCTGGCGGATGCGTTGCTGATTCATCTGGATGGTAGAATCCGGGAATTTGCCGGCGCGATCCAGAAGAACGCACAGTCGGTTGGCCCGAGGATTCGAGAAGCATCAGAAGGTGCTATCCGCCAACGCCTGGAAGCAATCGAATCCTCACTGCAAGTCGCTACCGAAGGACAGAAGGAAACACGAACGCGTCTAGTTGTTCTTCTGGGACATGGGTTTGCCCCGGTTCCAGCCAGCCCTCCTGACGAATGGTGTGTTTCAAGTGCGGGCGGAGACAGGTACGCAACTAACGGTTCTCCCAGGAACCACTCGCGCTGGTCTCGGCCCAAGGCGACATGATCCCGAACACCTAGGCTGACGTCAATACTAGCTGCGTCCCTGTTCTTCTCTTCGAACACCGAGGCTGACGTCAATACTAGCTGCGTACCTGTTTTTCTCTTGATCTCCGGGCTCGGGGATATCGCGCGGCTCACGGTCCGCCCTTGTCGGTCCACTCCTTGCGAGCCCCCTCCAGGCGGAGCGGGCCCGCAAGTGCTTTCCCGTCGCGGACGACGAGGTACGAGTCAGCGCCCGGACTGCTGTCCCAGCGGAGCGTGGCTAACCCACCGGCCCGGACGGGGCGGGAGGCGGACGTGCGCCGGCCCTGTGGGCCGACGGCGATGAGCGCATACCGGTGCTCGCCCGAGCCGTCGTCCTTGATCACGGTCGGCGCCGCCGGGGCGGGGATCGCCGCCTGAAGCATCCCGCCTCCCCACAACTGCAACACCTCGGCCGGATAGGGCAGACCGCCCCCTCCGTAGCCTCCGCCCCCGACCGACATCATGCCCTGGCCGATGAGCACATCGGTCAGCGGCTCGCCGTGGCCCGGCCGGAACGTCTGGAACCGCAGCCGTCCGGGATGGGTCTGACCGTCCCACCGATCGCGCGACACTTCCGAGAACTCGAGCCCCTCGCCCTGGATGATCGCCATCTGCCGCCAAGCGCCGTCGAGCCACACGTTCCACGAGATGTGCCCGGGGGCGCGGCGCAGGCTGCCGTCTCGCTCGATGGCGTGGAACCGGTCGTCGAACGGGTCGTCGATTTCCCCCTTGATGAGCCGGCTGCGAACCCAGAGGCCCCCGGGCCCATCCCCGAGCGAGCGCGCGTAGACGCCGCGCGGGACCTGATGGGCCTCGTAGCCCTTCTCCCAGGGCATCCCGGTGTCCGAAACGATCAACTCCTTCCGCACGATCAGCCGGTCGACGTCGAGCACCTTCGGGCGTTCCGGCTCTGCTCTCATCAACCCGTAGGTGGCGGCGACCGAAAGCGCGACGGTGACGAGGCGGTCTTTCATCGGAAAACTCCATGGCAGGGCGGGCGGGATATTCCCCGAACACGACGGGCGATTCTACCGGCCCCTCCACCGGATCGACACCCCACGCCAGGCGGCCGGAGGTCTGCCATCGATCGCCCCCATGCGGGGCCGTCGAGCGAACGCCGCAAGCGTCAGGCGGTCGCAAACCCGACCGAGCCCGGAGTCGACATGAGGCGCGTCCGCTCGGCGGTTTCGGATCGGTCGGGGCTTGTTCTCCGCGACCCGCTCTGTTGAGCTTATGGGGCTGGGCGGAGCCCCGTGAGCAGTCGCGTCCCCTTTGCGCGGAGTTCAAAAATCATGAACAAGCTCGTCATGATCCTGATCGCCATTTTCCTGCCGCCGGTCGCCGTCGCTCTGAAACGGGGCCTCGGCAAGGATCTTCTCATCAATATCCTGCTTTGTTTGTTGTTGTTCTTCCCGGGAATCGTTCATGCCTTGTGGGTCGTATCGAATTAGCTGCGCCGGGGAGATAACAATGAAAATGGTGCGGGCCCGAGCGGCGGAAGGGAGGAACCTTGGCACAGATCGAGCTGCGGCGACTGGCCAAGGCTTTTCCGGGTGGCATCGACGCGCTCAAGCCGATCGATCTGACCGTCGGACCGGGCGAGCTGCTGGTCGTTCTCGGGCCCTCGGGTTCGGGGAAAACGACTTTGATGCGGCTCATCGCCGGCCTGGAGCAGCCCAGCTCGGGAAGCGTCTGGATCGACGGGCAGGACGTGAGCCGGGTGCCCCCTCATCGTCGGGACGTGGCCATGGTCTTTCAGAACCCGGCGTTGTACCCGCACCTGTCGGTCTTCGACAACCTGGCCTTCGGGCTGCGAGCACACGGCGTCTCTCGAAGCCAGGCGCGGGCTCAGGTGAACACGCTCGCCGGCATGCTCGGGCTCGACCGCGTCCTGGCGCGACGCCCGAGCGCTCTTTCCGGAGGGGAGCGGCAGCGGGTGGCGATCGGCCGGGCACTCGTGCGGCGGCCGCGAATGATCCTGTTCGACGAGCCGTTCTCGAATCTCGACGTCCCGCTGCGGGCGGCGCTGCGCGAGCAAGTGGTCGACCTTCATCGCCGGTACGGGACGACCCTGATCCACGTCACCCACGATCAAGCCGAGGCACTGCTCATGGGCGATCGGATCGTCGTCCTCGACCGCGGCCAGCTCCTTCAGTGCGGCACCCCGCGTGCGGTGTACGATCACCCGGCCCACCGGTTCGTCGCCACCTTCGTCGGCAGTCCTCCGATGAATATCCTGCCCTGCCAGATCGAACGCGAGGGTGAGACGATTCGGATCCAGCCGATCGAAACCGACCGGGCCCTGCGCTGGCCGGCCGGCAGCGAGTCGTTGCCACGGGGCTGGGCAGAAACGACCCGGCTATTCGACCTCGGATTAAGACCCGAAGCGATCTCGGTCCGCGAGCCCGGCGGCTCGTCCGAATCGCCCCCATTATCGGCGAGGGTGGGCGCGCAGGTCCGCGGGTTGGAGTTCAACGGGCCCGAGCTGCTGGCCACCCTGGCGCTGGGACCGCACCGGCTGATCGCGCGGCTGCCGGCAACCCATTCGATCCAGGATCGGCAACGCGTCGAGGTGTTTCTGGATCTGTCGCGCGCGGTGTGGTTCGACCAGTCGACGGGAGCTGCGTTTGGTCCTGCCTGATCAAACAACCGCGTCAGTCCCGCGGCGGCTGGGACCAGGATTGCTGCGCGCCGCGGGATGAGATAGCCTGGCAAGATACGTGAACCCCGAATCCCCAACCGTCGAGCTGGACCTTCTGACGTATGCGCGACGTCCTACGGCACTTGATCGAGGCCCTCGAGCAGGATCGTGAGTCGATCGTCTGCCAGGTGGTCGAAACGCGCGGATCGACGCCGCAGAAGGCAGGATCGATCATGGTGATCGATCCGGACGGCGGCCAGGGGGGGACCTTGGGCGGCGGGTGCGTCGAAAACGAGGTCAAGTCAAAAGCCATCCGGCAAATCGGCGGGACGGCTGCGGCCGTCCACTCGTTCATTCTGGACCACGACTACGCCTGGGCCGACGGCTTGATCTGTGGCGGTCGGATGGTGATCCTCACACAGCCGGTGCGCGGACCAGGACCCCTGTCTTATTTCCGCGCGATGGACCAAATGATCGAGGAGAGCCAGGGGTTCACTGAGGCGATTGTCGTCGACGGCGCGCAAGCCGGCTCCCTCTCGGTCGGCAGCCGTTTCCTGTTCGACGGCGAGGGTCGACCGCGGACCGGATGGCCGGCCGGCCTGGTCCCCGACGGACTGCCCTCGCTCCTGGTTCGGCCCGCCGATCGGCCGAGACCATCGGTGCGCGGCGGGTTCGCGCTCTTGCCGAGCTGGCCACGCATCCGGCTGCTCGTCGTGGGAGCCGGGCACGTCGGGCAGGCGGTGGCCAACCTGGCGGCCCAAGCCGACTTCGACGTCTGGGTCGTCGACGATCGCCATCAATACGCCAATCGAACGCGGTTCCCCGCGGCGCAGCGGATCCTGGTCGGTCCGATCGAGGACGTGCTCCCCTCGCTAAAGATCACGCCTCAAACCTATGCACTGATCGTGACGCGCGGCCACGGCCATGACCAGGAAGCCCTCTTCCACCTGGCGCCGACCGCGGCTTCTTACGTCGGGCTGATTGGAAGCCGGCGCAAGATCCGGCTCATCTATGAGAACCTGCGCGCAGCCGGGATCAAGGAGGCAGACCTGGAGCGCGTGGCCGCGCCGGTCGGCCTGGATATCGGCTCGCAGTCAGTGCTCGAGATCGCGATCAGCATCGTCGCCGAGCTGATCGCACGCCGCAATCTGGGCCCACGGGGCATGACCCACCGTTCGCATTGCGAGCTTCCGGGGAGCGCGACCACCGGCGCCCGTGCCGATGCCGGCGTCGCGGCGCCGGCATGATCGCCGCCGTTGTGCCCGCCGCCGGCCGGAGCGAGCGGATGGGCCGGCCCAAGCTGCTCGTGAGGCTGGATGGCGAGACCGTGATTGCTCGAGTGGTGATCGCACTCCGGGAAGGAGGCGCTGAGCGAGTGATCGTGGTCGTACCTCCGGCCGATTCCGCCGAGGGGTCAGAGATCGCCGCCGAGTCGGTACGCGCCGGCGCCCTAGTCATCGTCCCGCGAGTACGTCCCGCCGCAATGCGTGATTCGATCGAGCTGGCACTGGCGTTGCTGGCGCGCGGCGCACCGGTCGAGCGCGTGCTCATCTCGCCCGGTGATACTCCCGGCATCACGCCGGACCTGGTCGCCCGGCTCCTGGAATGTGCAGCCCGATCACCCGAGAGCATCGTCGTTCCGTGCTGCGAACAGCGCCGCGGTCATCCAGTCGTCTTGCCCTGGGACATCGCCTCCCTGGTCCCCACACTACCGGCCGGCCTCGGCGTCAACGCGCTCGCGGGCCGCCATCCGGATCGCCTGGTCGAGCTGGCGGTACCGAACCCGGATCTGATCGCCGACATGGATACGCCGGACGACCTGCGCCACTGGAGCCAACGGCGACGAGCAGACAACCGATTGGTAGAAGTTTCCGGTCCCCCCGGTGAAGCCAGCCCGCCTCAATCTCCCGAGAGACTGCACGTGACGGTTCGTCTCTTCGCGCTGGCCAAGGAGCGGGCCGGACGGTCCGAGATCGATCTCGAGCTGGCTCCCGCATGCCGGGTCGCCGACCTTAGGGCCGCGCTCGGCGAGCGATTGCCCGCGCTCGCGCCCTTGTTGCCGACCGTGCTGATTGCGATCAATGAGGAATACGCCCATGATGACGCACCGATCCCGCCGGGCTCGCGCGTCGCCGTGATCCCTCCCGTCAGCGGCGGATCGGGGGAGGATGGCGGTTCGACCGAGAGAAGGTCAAGATAGAGGAGGACAAGAGCGACGGCTTCCAGGGGGCTACGACTCGCGTGTCCCATGGTGTGAGGATCAAAGCAGCAAGGGATCGTGACGCCGATGATCGAGATCAGCTCTTCGCCGATCGACGCGGCGGCCGTGACGGAACGGGTCCGCTCGCCGCACGCGGGGGCCGTCTGCACGTTTCTGGGCACCGTGCGCGATCTGACCGATGATCGTCGAACGGTGGCGCTTCGCTACGAAGCCTACCCCGAGATGGCCATGAAGAAAATGACGGAGCTCGAAGACGAGGCACGACGCCGCTGGCCGGTCATCGAGCTGGCGTTGGTCCACCGGGTGGGGGATCTCGACCTGGGCGAAGTGAGCGTGGTCGTCGCCGTGAGCTGCCCCCACCGCGGCCAGGCGTTCGACGCCTGCCGCTGGCTCATCGATACGCTCAAAGAGGTCGTCCCGATCTGGAAGCAGGAAACCTGGGAAGACGGGAAACAGGAGTGGGTCCACCCGGGGACGGGCCCGGCTTGACCACCGTGCGGCTCGCGGACGAGGCGCCGTCGCGGCCGGCCTGCTATAATGAAGCCGTTACGACCGGCTCGGGCAATCTCCGCGGCGAAATTGATGACATCACAACCAGACCGACTCGTCGATTCGTGGGGACGAACCCACAATAACCTGCGGATCAGTGTCACGGACCGCTGCAACATCCGGTGCGTTTACTGCATGCCGGAGCAGGTCCAGTTCATGCCGCGCGCTCAGCTCTTGAGTTTTGAGGAGATCGAGCGATTTGTCCGGATCACCCTGCCCCTGGGGGATCGACAAGGTCCGATTGACCGGCGGGGAGCCGCTGGTCCGGCGCAACCTCCCGACGCTGGTGGAAAAGCTGGCCGCCATTTCGGGCCTCGTGGACATCGGCCTGACCACCAACGGGATCCTGCTGGCCCCGGCCGCTCGGGCGCTGCGGGACGCCGGATTGAAACGGATCAACATCAGCCTCGACACGATGGACGCGACCAGATTCGAGAGGCTCACTCGACGCCCCGGCTTCGAACAGGTGATCGACGGCATCTTGGCGGCAAAGGAGGCCGGTTTCCATCCAGTGAAGATCAATGCCGTCGCCATGCGAGGCGAGACCGAGGACGACGTCGTCCCGCTGGCCCGGTTCGCCCGGCAGAACGGGCTCGAGCTGCGATTCATCGAATACATGCCCCTCGACGCGGGCCACCTTTGGGAACGAGAGAAAGTCTTGTTCGCGGCCGACATCATTCGGCTGCTCACCGAGGGGATCGGGCCGCTGGTGCCTTCGGCCGATCAGGACCCCCGCGCTCCCGCTCTGGATTACCAGTACGCGGACGGAGGCGGCCTCGTCGGCTTCATCGCCTCGATCAGCCGGCCATTCTGCATGAGCTGCAATCGGATCCGCCTGACTTCCGACGGCAAGCTGCGCAATTGCTTGTTTTCGCTCGAGGAAACCGACATCCGCGCGTTGCTGCGGGGCGGATCGCCCGATGCCGAGATCGTCGAAGCGGTCCGCAACAGCGTGGCCTCGAAGTGGGAAGGGCACGAGATCAACACCGCTCGATTCATTCAGCCCGAGCGGCTGATGCATTCGATCGGCGGCTGAAAGATCCACATCACCTGCTTCACAAATCCTGAGTTTACAGCAGCTTGGAACGGAAAAGGGTTGCCTAAGCCGGCCTCTGCCGCTAGAGTAAGTCGACTTCGGGTCGAGAGAGACCTCCTGTAGGTCGGGATCTAGCATGAGCGTGAGCAAATCAACTTCACCTTGGTACCAGGACGGGTTGGCGTTCGCCTGCACGCGGTGCGGAGCCTGCTGCACGGGCGCTCCGGGCTACGTCTGGGTTTCACCCGAAGAGATTGAGCTGATCGCGGAATTCCGCGGCGAGACGGTCGAGCAGTTCGCCGCCCGGTTCGTGCGGCGGGTGGGTGATCGCTACAGCCTGATCGAGAAGCCGGGCGGCGATTGTATTTTCTGGGATCAAAGCGCCGGCTGCACGGTGTATCCCGCCCGTCCGGTTCAGTGCCGGACCTGGCCTTTCTGGCCCGAGAATGTGGAGACGCACGAGGACTGGGATCACATACGGGAGGTCTGCCCCGGCTCGGGAAGAGGCCGCCTCTATTCCGTGGATGAGATCTTATCGTCGATTTCAAAGACCCCGAAATGACCGATCTTCTCAGCCCGACTGATCCGGCCACACCGCGCGTCGAGCCTGCATGGCGCGTTGAAATCCGTGCTCTGTACGAAGAGCTCGATGCGGAGGTGGCTCGTCTTGGTCCGATCTGTGAATTGAGCGGCCGCTGCTGCCGGTTCCTGGAGTACGGTCACACGCTCTTCGTTTCGGCCCCCGAAGTCCAGTTCCTGATGAGCACGGCACCCGGGCCACACCGCCCGCTCGATCGGGGAGAGACTTGCCCCTGGCAAGACGACCAGGGGCGCTGCACGGCACGTGATGCGCGCCCGCTCGGGTGCCGTGTTTACTACTGCGACCCCTCGTATCAGAATTCCGGCCATGAACTGTCGGAACGGTTCATCGCCCGGCTCAAACAAACGACCGAGACTCACGGTCTGCCCTGGAACTACGCCCCCCTGCATCACCATCTCGAAGAGGAACGTGCCCGCGGACGGTTCTTGATCGAGCTGGCGCGGAATGATCCGGAGGCATCGCGCCAGCCACGGTCAGGGCACAGAAGGGAGGCGTCTTCCAATCTCGATCCATGACCGGTGAGCCTCCGGAGCGCGGATCTGACCGACTCCGGCCCTCTTCGGATCGTTCCCGCAACTCTCGATTCAGGGAATCGAGAACCAGCGGATGCTACCTTCTTGACACTACTCTAAGCCACCAATACACTTGAGCCACTCGTGGCCCGCCGGGCCACCCACGTATCCGTGGAGATTGCCATCGTGACCAAAAAAGAGATTGTCAAAAAGATTTCAGAGGACATCAATCTCACGCAGCTCAAGACCAAGGACATCGTCCAGCGGACCCTCGACGCCATCATCCAGACCCTGGTGGCTGAGGGCCGGATCGAGTTGCGGAATTTTGGTGTTTTTGAGGTCAAACAGCGTGCGCCGCGCAAGGCGCGAAACCCTCGGACCGGAGACAAGGTTTATGTCCCGTCCAAGAATGTCGTGACGTTCAAGCCGGGCAAAGAAATGGAAGAATTGGTTCGAAAGATAGATCCGTCAAAACTTCCTCTATTGGAAGAGCGCTCGGATGCCGATTTAGAAAACAACGGACCCGTCGAGCCGGTCTCTGAACCGCAGGCCAAATCCGCCGCCGACTGACAAATCCCGGGAGATCCGTACGGACTTCGTCAGGCCCCGGCTCCGAGTCAAAAGATCGGCGGACTGTGAAGTTACGTCATTCGGCCTGGTGACGGCGCCTCGGGCGCCGGTCGGTCAGCGGTTCGCGGACGGTGGCGAACGGAATCTGGCTCGGGGCAACGGGGTGCGCGACCCAGGCCGCGAGTCCCCCGGATCAGACCCGTGCAAGGAATGCACGGAGGGACTGATCCGAGCGGTCACCAAGACGGGAGGAGCCCGACATGCGGAAACTGTTCGCGGCCTTGGCGATCACGGTCGCATCTCTTGCTATCTTCGAGGGATGCGCCCCAATCCCCTTGCCGCACTATGCAGCCTACAAGCCCAGGCGAGTCGAGGAGCTGCTCGTCGACTCTGAAAACCTCCGCCAGGCGGGCGATGAGTGGGAACGGTTCTGGCTGCTCGACCAGCCCTCACACATGACGCCGTTCCGAACCCATGGCGGTTCCGGCCCATGATATCGGGGCTCGGATCGCACACGAGCAGAAAACAACGCCAGGCCGGCCCGCTTGCAGGATAGCCAGCGGACCGATGCTTGGCCTGGCGGCACGGAAAGAATTGACCTGCGAACGCAGCGGGGCCGGCGCGAACAGCAGCCGGCCGCCCGCCTGCGCCTCGCCAAAGAACACCTCGAAGCGGGTCAGCGAGAGCGTTTCCGGGTCATCGTTGACCCGCGAAAGGTTGGAGCCGGTACCACGACACAGGCAAGCACGAGGGAGATGCCGCTCCAATCGGGATTTTTCCCAAAGAAAGCAAACCCAAGCCCTACGCCGAGACCCCCGAGCGGCGAACGAGGCGCCATGTCGGCATCGTTGCCGGCGGAATTCCACGGGTGCAAAGACGACCGCAGGGACGACCGTGACTCAACCCGCGACATGTACTGCGTGATCCAGGCAGATTATCCTCGGTTCGGCCGTGACGCCAACGCGCACGCGTCCCAATTCTCTTCTCGCTCCGCGGACCGGACGCGAAACCAAGCACGACGCGCAGAGCGATGCGACCGGCTGAGAGGATCAGGCATTGGAGCAAGAACCGGCGGCGCTGGAGCTCATCAACAAATGCCAACAACTCTCAAGGCTGCCGTAGCCAAGACAGAGATCAATGCCCTCGATTTTGCGACGCACATGATGGAGAGGCCGCGAGGCTGGAGTGGAACAATGCCTCTGGGGCGGTACTGGCGCAGCGCGCTTGTCGTGTTCGTCAACTACGGCGTGGACACGGGCACCGTCTGGAAATCGGCCCCGATCCACGAGCCGATCCTCTGGCGGCACGTGTCGTGGGGCCGGCAGTCTCCGGACCGGGAGGTCAAGGAGCAGTCGCGGTGGGGGTGGCTGGGCAATCGGTTGGTGGCATCACCTACCGGCACTACGCGCACCGCGCACCGCTGGCGTTCAAGGCGATCATGACGCTTCCGCAACCGTCGGCCTTCATGTCGCTCGTCAAGGGATTCGACGAAGAGTGCCCTTGCTGCCGGCGGCGATTCGCCGACGCTGCGTAGAAGTGGGCGATGTGCCCGACGCGTCGGCGGAATCCAGGACGTGGCGTACGGGCTTACATCGATGGTAGGCTGTTGGAGGTGGAATAGGGATGAGAGGATCCACGTAAACGGCGTCGATGCCTCCTTCATGGGACACGACCGTCCCCGCTGGCGATTCCGCATCGGCACCCTGATGCTCCTCGTCATCACCTTGGCCCTCGCTCTAACCCTGGTCGATTACCACGATGACCAAGATCGCCGCTCGCCGATCCCACGCGAGAGGATCGGACCGATGCCGGGAGGTTAGCTGAAGATGGATCGGCTCGTCTCCCAGTCCGGGCTTCCCGTGCAGTTGAACCCGGCTTCGCTGCCGTTCTTCCTGGCCGCGGCCCTGTCGGCCTGGTTGGTCGTGCTCGCCTGGGGGCGTCGCCACGAGCCTTCGGCCCCTCCCCTCATCTCGCTGGTCCTGTTCGAAGGGCTCTGGGCCCTGTGCGAGGCGATCGAAGCGATCCTGCTCGACCCGTCCGCACAGGCCGTGATGTACCGCCTGAAGCTCTCATCCGTGGCCCTCGTGCCGCCTTCACTCCTGTTCTTCGTCCTCGAGTACACGAGCCGACCGGGGGCCGCGCCCCCGCGCTTCAAGGTGCTGATCCTCGCGGTGCCGGCGATCTCCATCAGCCTGATCGCAACCTCAGCGGAACACCGGCTGTTCCTCACGGGCATGGAACAGGTCGAGATCGGGGGCTACCGATTGCTGAGTCCCAGGTACGGCCCTGCATTCTGGATCCACACCAGCTACTGCTATGCCCTCTTGTGCCTGTCCGCATGGCTGCTCGCCCGCTCGGCCCTGACGCTGGGCGGGGTCTTGAGGAAGCAGATGCTGTTCTTGTCCGCGTGCCTACTCATACCCTTGGCAATCAACGTGGCGGACCTGCTGAGGATCATCCCTCAACCCTTTAGAGAATACGACCTTACGGCCGCCACTTTCGTGGTGACGGGCGTGCTCGGCCTGGTGCTGTTGCGGCGGTTCCACCTCATCAACGTCGCTCCGGTCAGCTATTCCCTGGTCGTGCAAGAGATGCTCGACGCGATCATCGTGCTCGACGCCTGGGAGCGGATCGCGGGCGTGAACCGGGCTGCCCTTCGCCTCATGGGGCGCCTCAATAAGGACATCATCGGCCTCCCCAGCAACGTGATCCCGGGATGGCTGCGGATCCCCGAGCACCTCTCGAGGCTGGAAGGAGGCTCGGAGCTGTCATATCGCCTCGGTGCGGACTCGCAGGATCCTGAGTCCACCTACGATGTCCGAGTCTCTCGCTTCCCGCACGGCCGCGAACCGGGATGGCTGGTCATCATCCGCGACATCTCCGCCCAATCGCGGGCGGAGGTGGAGCGGACGGCCCGGATCGCGGCCGAGCAGAGCAATCGGGCCAAGGACGCATTCCTCGCCAAGTTGAGCCACGAGCTGCGGACCCCGCTCACGCCCGTGCTCGCGATCACCTCTGCGGCACTCGATCAACTCTCGATCCCCCCGGGATTGCGATCCTCCCTCGAGATCGTGCAGAGGAATGTCCACCACGAGGCGCGTTTGATCGACGACCTGCTCGAACAGAGCTTGATATCGCTGGGGAAGCTGCGCTTGCGGACGGAACTCGTCGATGCGCACGGGCTCCTGCACCAGAGCTTGGAGGATTGCGCCGAATTCATCCGGGATACCGACCTGATCGCCCGCCTCGATCTCTCCGCGACGAACAGCCGGATCGCTGCCGATCCGGGCCGGCTCCAGCAAGTCTTCCGGAACCTCATCATCAACGCCGCGAGGAACTCGCCCGCTCGCAGTCACCTCACGATCCGTACGCGGAACATCGCGGCAGGCGCCCTCGCGATCGAATTCCGGGACGAAGGTCGCGGCCTCGAGGCGTCGCAGTTGGAGGAGATCTTCAAACCCTTCATCCAAGTTACAGCCGAGGATGCCGGACGAGGTCCGGGCCTGGGCCTCGGCCTGTCGATCGGCCGGTCGATCGTCGAAGCCCACGGGGGGACCCTCGTCGCGGAGAGTCCGGGTCCTGGGAGAGGGACCACTTTCCGAGTCGTCCTCCGCACCGCGGACCTTACCGAGGTCGCGACGGTCGATCGACCGAGGGCGAGCGGCGCGACCGTCGAGGAGCCCGTCGCCGAGGAGCCCGAGGGAGCCCGCAAGTCCCGCAGACCCACGACGATCCTACTCGTCGAGGACAATTCGGATTCCCTGCGCGCCCTCGCGATGTCGTTGTCCCTGCTCGGCTACGAGGTCCGCCCCGCGAACAGCCTCCGGACGGCCTTGGCCGCCGCCGAAAATGAAAGATATGATCTGATCGTCAGCGACCTTGAATTGGGCGACGGGACCGGCGTGGATCTGTTGCGTTCGCTGGGCCCGGGGCGTTCGGTCCCGGCGATCGCCCTCACCGGTTACGGGTCCGAGGAAGACCGGAGGATGTGCCTGGAGGCGGGCTTCGAGATGCACCTCATCAAGCCGATCGAGACGAGGCGACTCGGCGAGGCGATTCGCAGTATCATCCAAAAACAACCAATCAATTCATAAGTGTCGTTCTTCCTCCGCGATCTTGATGATCTGAGCCAGTCAGCCGTGATGGCCGCGTTGGCCTTCCGCGAGGGCGAGTTGAACTCGGGACGGCGCGAGCTGGGGAGAGACCAAGGAAGGAGACGCTGTTGGTGTCGCTCGCCTGACGATCGAAATCGGCGCTGAATTCCCGGTCGGTATCACCGGTCGCTCACCGGCCCTTCGAGCTTGGTTCCGCTCTCCTCGCCGCGTTATTTCGACGGGCTGTCCGCGTGATCCCCGAAATTCTCCAGAGAGGTCTTCGGATACTCCGCTGCCCAGGCATACCACTTGACCATCACGCCCGGCAGCCAGCGAAGGGTCTGCCCCTTCCGAGGGCCGGCGACAGCGCGGCCGACCACCGACCAGCGCGAACCCGTCTCCTTGTCCACCCAGGGAGACTCCAGGGCGCTCGTGTCCACGACGAGCGTCAACGGCTCGGCCGCCTTGCCGCCCGTCTCGGCTGCGTAGGCCGCCGCCGTCCGCGTCCGGCCATCCCAGAGGATGACAGCTTCTTGACCGTGAAGGCTCAGCTTGCGCAGCTCCGGCCGCTCGCCGAAGGACTTCAGCGGCCAGGCCCAGCTTGCCCCGCCTTGGGCCAGGCCGAAGACCCGCTCGTCCGCATCAAGCCGCGAGTCCGGAAGAGGGCGGGTCGTTCGTGACTCGGCGAGGAGGGACCTCGGGATCGCTTGCGGCTGGAACTTCGAGACCATCGCATAGGCCACCGTGCCAGGTTGAGCCTTCAGCCACGGGCCCCAGTCGGTCTCGATGGTCGGGAGGGGCGTCAGTTGCTCCCCTTTGCGAGGTCCGTCGAATGCCAGGCCGGTCAGACAATCGAAGAGTGTCCCGTCTTTGTGCCGCATCACCATGACGCCGTTCCGCCAGCCGTGGAATCGATAATCCAACGAAGCGGGCCAGCCGCGGACGAAATCGGCGTCGGCGTCGTAAACGAACACGCCGTACGTATCGCTGATCACGCGGTAGGGCACGAGGAACCAGCGGTAAGGGATGGCCCCGCCGTCATACTTGCCGCGGATCCAGGCGAGGGCCCGGTCGTCGTCGCGAAGGGCACCCGCCTGACGGCGGCCCTCGTCAACGCAGTGGGAGCAGTTCGGATTGACGAGCGTCTCGAACATCGCGGGCCGGAAGGCGACCTTGGGGTCGTTGCCATCGCCGGGCTCGGAACCGAGGACCGCGAGGAGCAGGCTCATGGCAAGCATTCGTGGTGAACTCCGATGTATCAACGCGTTTCGGCGTCAAGGAGGCGAAGGTTGCCGCGGCTTTCGCATTCTCGGAACGAGCATGCCCGTCCGCTGCCTGTAGACATTATACCGTTCACGAAGGAAGATTACCAAATCACGCTCCTCGATTCACAGGGCGAGAACAACGGATGCGGTGCAGCTTCCAAGCTCGGCAGCCTTGACGAATGTGCCGAGATGCGGTGGTTCCCTCGCCTTGCAAGGATTCAGGCGTTTGTCCATCGTTCCTACCGCCGCGGTCCGCGGACGGGCACCGTTCGCGGTTCCCACGATTGATCGATCCGGTCGAGCACGACGACCCAGCTCGCCGTCGAGCGCTTGACCCGGTCGAGCAGGGCACTCACGTTTGCTTCTGACTGTTCCCAAGCCTGGATGACGGCGATGGTCCTTTCCGGCGCCAGCGGAGTGCCCCCGCGCGGCGGGGATTCGAACAGGGTGAGGTCCGTCTCGATCCAGCGCGCGGGGTCGCGGCGAAAGGTCTCCGGCCAGAGTCCCAGCGCGATCAAGCCGTCTGTCGCCTTGAGGAGCGGGTTCCAGTTGCGGGCGTAGCGAGGCCAGCAATCGTTCTTGGCACAAGAGACGCCGCCACAGAGGCCGGTCCCCCCTTTGGCATCGGGCAGGTCGACCGACTCGCATTCGGTCACCCAGACAGGGACGACGGCCTTGCCGGGGTAACATGCGATGAGCTCGGCGACGACTCTTGCCGCGGCGTCGTCTCCCGGTGTCCTGGTTGCTGTCGGAGGCGAGCCGTAATCAAGTGCCCATCGACATTGATCGTTGCCGCAACCGCACGACGACGGACCCGCCTGGAGGTCGTTCAAGAACACACCCGGCCACGTGCCGGGGAGGTCATCGAGCAACGTTTTCAGGCGCTCGCGATGAGCGTCGAAGGCCGGGGCGTAGCCGATCGGGACCCAGGGCCAAGCCTTGATCACCTCACCCGGCTTCGCCGCGGGTGCCTTCGGAAAGCGTCTGCGCCAGTCGTCGTGGTGCCCGCCGATCGCGGCCATCCACTCGGGATGGGCGCCCGCCAGCGCCGGGTTCCGTGCAACCTCGACCCAAGGCCAGAGCGTCATTCCCTCCGTCGCGACGGCCCTGGCGATCGTCTGCCACCGCGGCTTCGTCGCGTCGTCGAGCGGCACGACGACCGCCGTTGCTCCTCTTGCCTTCCACGCCGCGAGTAATTCGGGCTTGACCCGCTCCGGCCTGACAAGAATACCCCGTACCGGGCTTTTCGGCTCGGCCGCTCGAATCTCGCTCACCGGGCCGAGCATGGCCAAAGCAACACAGATTGTGGACAAGGTTGAGGATTGAATCATGGAGTGAGATGATCGTCGAAGAACGTGCCGACCAATCGCACGTATCCTTGGGGATTGCTCTCGTAACCCTTGACGTGATCGACGCCTGGCAAGGTCATTGTGAAACAGGAAGCGCCGGCGGCGATCGCCAGCTCGCGGGCCTGGCTGACCGGAACGATTGTATCGGATTCGCCGTGGATCACCAGAAGCGGCCGCTCGCCCCACGCCCGCGCGAATCGAGTCGGGACCAGGTCGTCGGTCCGCACGCCGTAGACCCAGCGAGCTGCCAACAGAATGCCCGGATTGAACCAGCCCGGCAGTCCACTGTGCTTGCTGAGCTGGATCTCGAGAAGTTTCGGCAGATCGCCGTAAGGGCTGTCCAGGACGGCCGCCTGGATGCGCGGATTCCGGGCGGCCTCCATCAAGACCGTCGAACCTCCCATCGAGTATCCCAGCCAACCGACCCGGTCGTAGGTGAATCCCTCGGTTTGAGCCCACGTCATGACGGCTCGAATGTCGGCCCGCTCCCGGCGGCCCAGCGAGAGCCGCGAGGGGTCACTCTCCCCGTGCCCTCGCAGATCGAAGAGGAGCACGTCAAAACCGCGTTCGTGTAAATCCCGCCCCAATGCCGCCATCTCGAGCCACGAACTCCACATGCCGTGCACCAGGACGATCAGGTGGCGGCGGGCGTGTGTCGGTAAGTACCAACCACGGAGCGTGATCCGGTCCGACGTGCGCGTCGACCACGGTTGCGCGCCCGCGTTCCACTCGCGGGGATCGAACCGTGAGGGATGGTTGGTGGGCCGCGTCAAGCGATCGGCGGTGAATAGCGAAACCCCCGCGTAGATCGATCCGAAGACAAACAGAGCGAGCCCGACGGCCCACGCCGCCGGGCGCCTTTTTGAGTGTCGAAGTTCCGCGATTGGCTCCATCCTCGCGTCCTCCCTGTCGTGTGAACCAGCGTGAGATCCACCACCGCCGCCGGTATTATTCTAATCCGTCTTGCGCCGCGCAGGGGTTTTTCGGCTGTTTTTTTGTCATAACCATTAACAAAATTTATGGTTAGTTGCGAATTGCCGCTCGGTTGTAGGGAGAGGTTACGGATGGACACAGGTGGCGAAGGGTACTCAGGGACCGCTCCCCTGTCGATTGACACCGTTGCCGCCGGGCTTGGCCTTGGGTCCGACGACTTGGAACCGTTCGGCCGGCACAAGGGCAAGCTGGCGCTGGGCCTGGAACAGCGACTGGCCCCGCGGACGGGTGTCCGGTACGTCGGCGTCAGTGCGGTCAGCCCTACCCCGCTGGGCGAGGGAAAGACGGTGACGGCTATCGGCCTGGCCATGGCCCTGTGCCGGCTGGGTCGCCCGGCGATCGTC
>JBIOJM010000210.1:0-17608 GCA_044450785.1 Isosphaerales bacterium | reverse complement strand
GTCACCGGCAAGATCGATGTGCGAGGGTTGGCGGAATCGGAGGCCGCATGATATCTGAGCGGCACGGCGCTAGCCGCCGGTGTTTGGCTTCCGGCACGCGGGGGGGATCCCTGTGAAGTCATTAACCTGACGCTCAATAGCGGGCCCGTTCTTGCCGGCTTATTTGAAACCGTTGGGTCGGATGGGCGGTGCTTGTCGTGTAGCGAATCGTGCTGGGATCAGCTAAAATCAATCGCGAAAGCACGAAGGTACGAAAACACGAAATTGGTGGAAGACCCTAATAAGAATATTCGTACATTACTTACAACATTACTCGTATTATCTTCGACTTCTCCGCTGACTAACCCGAGGATGAACTCCATGCGAGCCATGCTGATCGGTCTGCTCCTCCTCGTCTCCTCACTCCGCGCCGATGAGCCGGCTAAGCATCAGACGCCCAAGAAACGGTACGACGAGTTTGTCCAGGAATACAAGGTCGCTGAGGAAGGGGCCCTCGCGGCTCGCCGAGAGGCAAAGACGGCCGAGGAGGGGCAGAAAGCACTGGCAAGATACCCCAGGATCGAGGAATACGGGCCGCGTTTCCTGGAGCTGGCCAAGGAATATCCCGCAGATCCCGTGGCCTGCGACGCCTTGGTATGGGTCATCGAGCATGGCTACTCCGGCTTCGACGCATCTCCTTACGACGTCGCTCGCGTTCCTGAGTCCTTGCGGGCTGGAGAAGCGAAAGAGGATTCTCCTGTATTGTGAAGATTGACGACGATCGAAACGTCCTTGCGACAATTACCGGATTCAATCCATCCCCTGAAGCGTTGAACGGAGCCTCGATCATGAGCACGATCACGCAACCCACCCGCGCCCCTGCTCCATCGCTGTCCCATCCCCGCGAACCCACTGCCGTCACGGCCGAACAGCGGATTGTGATCCGGGGTTTGGACTGGGATCTTTACGACCGTCTTTCCAATGCAATCGACGAAAAGCAGCATGTTTTCCTGGCCTATGACGGGAAGGACTTGGAGATCATGACCAAGGGACGCGCGCATGAGGACTTCAGAGAGTTCTTTGGCCGGTTCGTCAACGCGGTTACGTTCGAGCTGAGGGTCCCTTGCCGAGGCGCCGGCGAGACCACGTGGAAACGGCCCGAGATCGCTCGCGGCCTGGAAGCCGACCTGTGCTACTATTTCGATCCCGACAAGCGGGCGGCCGATGCCCAATCTCGAGCCCGTAAGGCCAAGTCGATTGCCGATTATCCCAACCCCGACCTGGCGATCGAGATCGACATCTCGCCGTCTCAGATCGACCGCCCCGGCATCTACGCGGCGCTGCGGGTCGCCGAGCTTTGGCGGTTCGACGGCGAGTCCCTGGCGATTGAGCAACTCGGGCCTGACGGCAAGTACGTCCCGGCGGAGTCGAGCCGGTTCCTGCCGGTCCGGGCCGACGAGGTCTTCCGGTGGGTGGCCGAGGAGGATTCCAACGACGAAGTGGCTTGGGAGCTTCGATTGAGGGAATGGGCCCGCCGTGAGCTGGCGCGCCGGTTGAAAGCATAGGAATCCAGCGCGGTCGCCATCAGCGCTGGCCCAGACCCTGCTCTGGGCGAGCTAGCCTCGACCTCGTAAGATGAATCGAGACAAAAGCGGATGACTCTCGACGAGAACGGCCATGTCTTCCGGATCATTGCTTCAGGATCGTGGTAACGGTTCGCTGACCACGACTGCCGCCTCGGGCGTTCCGCGGCTGCCGGTGGTGTCCGTCCCTTCACGGCACAATCACCGCCTCAAGCCGCTGGAAGGCAAGCCGGCCGGTACCCTGCTCGTCCACGAGATCTACCGCAGCTTGCAGGGAGAGAGCACGTTTGCGGGGCTTCCGTGCGTGTTCATCCGGCTGACGGCCTGCCACCTGCGATGCGTCTACTGCGACACGCCGCATGCCTTCGCACACGGCGATGTTCTCGCTCTCGACGAGGTCGTGGCGCGGGCGCTGGAGCTCGGCGACGCCTTGGTCGAGATCACCGGCGGCGAGCCGCTGTTGCAGCCCGAGGTGTACCCTCTCATGACGCAGCTTGCCAACGCGGGCAAGACGGTCTTGCTCGAGACCAGCGGGGCGATCGACATCGGCGCGGTCGATCCCCGCGTGCGGGTCATCCTCGACATCAAGACCCCCGGCTCGGGCGAGGTCGAGGCCAACGTCTGGAGCAACCTCGGCCGGCTCAAGCCGACCGACGAGGTCAAGGTCGTCGTCTGCGATCGAGCCGATTTCGACTGGGCCGCCGGCATCGTGCTCGCGTACCGGTTGGCCGAGCGCTCCCCGGTCCTGTTCAGCGCCGCCTTCGGCCAGGTCGATCCCACCGAGCTGGCTGGGTGGATCCTCGATTCCCGCCTACCGGTCCGGCTCCAGCTCCAGCAGCACAAGATCCTCTGGGACCCCAGTGCCCGGGGCGTCTGAAAAAAAAGGATGAAGGATGAAGGATGAAGGATGAGTCGGAGAAGACGCTGGATGAGACCGTAAGCCTTTTGTCTTATTCATCCTTCATCCTTCATCCTTCATCCTTTTTTTTCTTCACCATCCCAGTGCGGGCCGCAAGCCGATCAAGTACTGCAGCGCCAGGAGCGCGCCCACGTAACCCATCACCCGGAGCAGCATTTGTGTCAGGTTGCCGACGAATTGCCGGAGAGCGCGGCCCGAAGCCGGCCGGTGCACCCCGCTCTGAAGTACGATCAGGCCGCCGACCAGCAGAAGCACCAGGATCGGCACGATCTCCCAACTCTCTTTGAGAAGACTGCCCGGACCCATGATTGACCTGTCTCCCGGACGTGACAACGCAATGCCGAACTGAGATCGGCTCGAAGCGTCCTCGGCTCGCGGAAATTCAAGACTCAACGGGCCGAGCGAACAGCTTGCCGATTCTGCTTTCTTTGATTACAAACTAGCTCAAGAACTGCGTCGAGGTGAAAAACATCGAATTTTGTAGAATCTCAGGCTTGTTTGAGTGAGATTATGACGGTTGAGCGGATTCTGCGGGTCGCCTTGTTCCGGGGAGACGATGGTAGGTCAGAGGGTCCTGTCGTCGGGGAGCCGAAACAGCGTGCGCGCATTGCCGGTAGAGATCCGTGCAAATTCGGCGGGTGAGAGGCTGCGGATCTCGGCCAGCCGAAGGGCGGTCAGGTTGACCCGAGCCGGCTCGTTGGTTTGACCGCGGAAGGGATGAGGGCTCAGATAAGGGCTGTCCGTTTCGACCAGCAGCCGGTCGAGAGGCACGCGGGCGGCCACATCCCGCAGGGAGTCGAGCCCCTTGTTGGTGAACGTCACCATGCCCGCGAACGAGAGGTGCAAGCCCAGGTCCAGGCAAGCCTGAGCGTCGTCCCAGGTTCCCGTAAAAGCATGCATGACCCCTTGGACCGGACGACGGAGCCTCGTCAGTTGCTCGATGATGTCGCGCTGGCAATCGCGGCAGTGGATCACGACCGGCAGGTCATTCTCCTGGGCCAGGGTCAGATGGCGGTCGAACCAGTCTTGCTGCTGATCGAACGGAGTGCGCTTCCAGTAGCGGTCCAACCCCGTCTCGCCGATCGCGACCACGCCGGGCTGGGCAATCAGGTCGATGATGAGGGGCCAGTCCTGTTGGTCGGCTTCGGCCGCGTCATTGGGATGGATTCCCACGGCGGCGAAGACGCCGGGATGGGCCTGAGCAAGTCCGATCACTCCCGCGCTGGTGGCGGCCGTCGTGCCGATGGCGATGATCTGCGTCACGTCGGCGGCGAGTGCCCGGTTCAGCACACCGTCGAGGTCCTCACGCAGCCGCTCGTCAACCAGGTGGGCATGGGTGTCAACCAGCGGAGCGGACTGTGGGGCCGGAGGGCTCATGAGTTGGCCGCGCCTGGGGCAATGGCGTCAGTCGCCCTTGGGCTGGAAGCCGCCGGGCGGTCCTCCCGGCCTGGGTATGATTCCGTGGCGGCCGGCACGTCCTGATAGCCGAGCAGCTCGAGGCGATAGCCCGTCACCTGGAATCCTCGACGGCTCAGATAGTCAGGCAGACGCGGGTCAAGCTTGGCGATCAAATCGGGGTCGAACCGGGTGGGTAGGTCGTGAACCGTTCCGGTCCGCAGGCAGCGGAAGTGGTAATGCAGGTCGCGGCGGGCATCGTACCGCGAGCGGGTGCCACCGTTCCCCCCGGGGAGCTTGGTCGCCGCGCCGATGGCGACCAAGGCTTCGAGCGCCTTGTAGACCGTCGCGAGGCTGATCCTGGGAATCGCCGCACGGACCGACTGATAGACGTCCTCGGCGGTGGGATGACGCACCGCCTGGCTGAGATGGTCGTAGACCGCAAGCCGTTGCGGAGTACAGCGCAGACCGGTATTCTCGAAGATCATGCGGAGCGTTTGATGATCGAACGGCATGGTTTCCATCGCTCGTGACGCTCTCTCGCTCACGGTAGAGCGACATCGCCGAGACCACCGGGATGTCGCCGATCTGGCGCCCGAGCCCGGCCGCAATTCCTTCAAGGCAAGTGCCTTTCCATTGTTCGGCCGCTTGACAGCCCTGTCAACCTCGTGTTAGATTGCACCCGTGGGCCGGGGCTGCTGAGGTTGTTCGTCGGGCTCGGCCCGCCAGGGGCTTGGTTCGCTCCCTGCGCCCAGGGTGTGCCGTGCGGCCTGGGCCGTCGAGCGCTCCCAAGGAGGTGTTGCTCATTTTGGCGCACCGCTTGATTGGAACTCCAAGCCCCGACGTAGCGGGCACGGCGTTCCAGCGGTAGCCGCCTCTTCCGCTTCGGCCCGGCGTCTCGCTTCGCTGGCCGGCGGTGGATCGTTTTGAGCACGCCTCGGAGGAAATGAATGAGCGTCGATTTGGTCCGCATCGTCGATAGCATCCACCGCGACAAGAATATCGCCAAGGATATTTTGTTCGAGGGGATCCAATCGGCACTCACCACCGCGGCCCGCAAACATTATCCGGACGCCGCCGAGATCGAGGTTCGAATCGATCCCGATTCGGGCGCCATCGAAGCAACCAAGGATGGGGTCAAGCTGGACCCGACCGAGTTCGGGCGGATCGCCGCGCAGACAGCCAAGCAGGTCATCATCCAGAAGATCCGCGAGGCCGAACGGGACAGTCTGTTCGACGAATTCCAGGACCAGCGGGGCGACTTGGTCACCGGGACGGTGCAGCGGTTCGAGGGGGGGGCGGTCATTGTCAACCTCGGCAAGACCGACGCCATCTTGCCCCGAAGCGAGCAGATCCCCGGCGAGAGCTATCATCCCAACGAGCGGATCCGCACGATCATCCTCGATGTCCGCAAGGTCGGCCAGCGAGTCAAGATCATCCTGAGCCGCACGCACCCCGACTTCGTCCGTCGCCTCTTCGAGCTCGAAATCCCTGAAATCGCCGATCAAATCATCACGATCCGGGCACTGGCTCGGGAGGCCGGCTATCGCTCGAAGGTGGCGGTCACCTCGATCGACACCAAGGTCGACGCCGTCGGCGCCTGCGTGGGCGTGCGCGGCACCCGGATCAAGAACATCGTCGATGAGCTGGGCGGCGAACGCATCGACATCGTGCGGTGGAACGAGTCGCTTCAGGTGTTGATTCCCAATGCGCTCCAGCCGGCCGAGATCGACGAGGTCATGCTCTGCCACCTGTTGGGCCGGGGGATCGTGCTGGTCCGCGACGATCAGCTCTCGCTGGCCATCGGCCGCCGCGGGCAGAATGTGCGGCTTGCCTCCAAGCTCGTCGGCTGGGACATCGAGATCATGACCGCCGAAGAGCTCGACGAGGTGATCGACAAGGCCGTCAAGGCGTTCGAAAAGATCGAAGTCGTCGACACCGAGCTCGCCGAACGGCTGGTCGAGCAGGGCATATTGAGCTACGACGACTTATCCGTGATGGAAATCGCGGATTTGGTGAACACAATTGAAGGATTGACCGAAGAACAGGCAGTCGAGATCGTCGCCAAGGCGGAGGTCTTGGCCGAGGCGCAAACCGAGGAGCTCCCTCGCCGCAAGGGGCGGGCCGCGGCCGTCGAGCCGAGCGTCGTCGTGGAGACCCTCGAGGAGGGAGAGAGCGAATCAGCCGCGGACCCGTCGGCGACCGGCTTACCCGGTGACGACGAGTACCCCGACCCAGACGCAAACCCAGACCAATTCCCAGCCATCCCCGATGCCGCGACCGCGGAGCTCAGTTCGGCCTTGCCTACCGAACCGGGTGGCACGGTCGCGGGCGAATTATCTCCAGACGACAGCACGGATTCGGAGCGTGACGAGGCCAGCGACGACGAGATCCACGACGTGGCCCTGGCGGCCGAGACATCGAATTATTCGCCCCACGGTCATGAGGTGACCTCCTCGCCCAGCGAAGACGATCAGGGCGAGACCATTCGGATCGTTACCGAAGCAATTGAGCAGAGCGGGCCCGCACGTCCGGCGGCGGGGCCGCCGGCTTCGATGCCCGAGCCGTCCCCGCCTCCTCGTCCTGCCGGCGCGCCGTCCGCAACCTCACGCTCGAAGCGACGTTCGGATGACGTTGCGGACCGCGCCACCGACGGATCCTAGCCACAGCTTGGCCAGTGCGACCCCGCATTGGACTGCCGCCGGCGCGTTCCGGCCCCCTTGTCAATCCTTTGCATCGATCGGTCAACCCCTTGGTCTGATCCGGCTCGCACCCCCGTTCCCGGGCGGCCTGACGCCGCACCGGTGATCCTTGGGTCTCGGATCGACAATCACGACGGCATGCCAGGCCGGGATCGGAACAGCAGGAATCAACCCGAACCATCGAGTACGCACCCGGGTCGCGGCCGGCCTGGGAAACCGGAGTCACATCCGGGAGGAGCTGCCTTTGTCGACGCGCGTTCACGAACTAGCCAAAGAGTTGGGCTTGAAGAGTCAAGAGTTGCTGGAGCACATTCAGAAGTGGGGTCTTGACGTCAAGGCCAACGCCTTGGCCAGTCTCGATCCGCCGATGGTGGAACGGATCAGGGAGTTGGTGAATCAGCCGGCGACCGGCGGCGAAAGCCTGGCTGCCGCGCCCAGGTCGGCTGCCGCGCCCAGGGCGGTGCCCACCGGGCCTTCCCCGCGCGCGACCGGGCCGGAACCACCGTCTGCTCCCAGGCCGGCTGGACCGGTCACCGCGACCTCGGGCCCGTCTCCGGCTCGTCCCGGACCGGTTGCGCCGGGCCCCGGGGCGGGTGCGGCCGTGCCGCCCGCCGATACACCCGCGCCGGCTTCTCCGGCTCCTCAACGATTGATCCCCGGCTCGTCCCCGTCCGGATCGGCGCGGCCCCTGGGGTCGATTTCCCCCTCGGGGACGCCGTCGTCCTCGACTGGGCCGCGGACGCCGTCGGCCCCTTCGCCCCCGCTGGCGCGCCCGTCGGGCGGTTTTTCGGGGAACCGGCCGGGCAGTGGCCCGCTGTCGGCGCACACGCCGCATCGCGGCACTGGCCCGCGCCTGGAGCCCAGAGGTGGTCAGCTCTCCTCCCCGACGTATCCATCGACGACGGAGGGACCGGCGGGCTTTCAACCCCTGAAGCCGGGCGACTACATGTCTTCGGCGGGAATCCGCTCCGCGAGCCCGCGCGCCGGCACCTCGCCCCCCTCCTCGACCGGGCCGCGCCGTCCCGGCGCCGAGACCGGGGCCGACGGCGGACGGCGTGAGTCCCGCGGGGGGCCGGGCAGGCCCTTGCCCACCGTGGCCGCAACCCCCGCTGCGCCGGCCCGTCCCGGCGGCCCGCCCCGTCCGGCTGCGCCGGGCCCCGTGCTCAGGACCCAGCGCCCGGAAAAGTCGATCAACAAGGCAGACATGCTGGACCTGATGCGGTCGGGTCAACTGACCGCTTTGCAAACTCCGGGCGGCGGAGCCGCCGGGCCCGGCGGTGGACCCCGCCCCGGTCTACCGCAGCGCGGCGGTGGGCCCGCGACCGGGTCGCCGCGTGCCGGCGGCCCCGTGCCTCATGGCGGTCCCCCACCGCGACGTGGTGGTCCTCCGCCTGGGCCCGGTTTGCAAGCGCCGCCAACGCCACTCACACCCCAGGAGGAGGAAGACGAGCGCAAGGGAAAGACCGGGCGCCTGGGCTCGGTCGCCGATCGGGCCGGCCGCCGCGCGCGGCGGAGCGAGCGTGCCGGCGAACGCCGCGTCACCTCACCGGTCTCCGCCGCCACACTGCTCGTCGACGAGGATGACGTCCGACGGTCCCGCTCCGGCACCAGAAAAGCCCGCGGCGGCCATCGCGCCGCCGTCCCGGCCGCGCGGAAGTCGCACGTCGAGCTTGAACCGCCGATCAATATCCGCAGCCTCTCGGAGGCGATCGGAGTCAAGGCCAATGACCTGATTCGCAAGCTGATGGCAATGAACCAGCTCGCCACCATCAACGCCTCCTTGGACGACGAGACGGCGGTCATGCTGGCCCTGGAGTTCGGCATCGAGCTCGAAGTCGTCCACCTCCGTACGGCCGAAGATGATCTGCTCGACGCCTTTGCTTCCGCCGCAAGTTCGGAGAACCTGATGCCCAGGCCGCCGGTCATCACGATCCTGGGTCACGTCGACCACGGCAAGACGTCCCTGCTCGACCGCATTCGCAAGTCCAAAGTCGTCGAGTCCGAGAGCGGAGGGATCACTCAGCACATCGGCGCTTATCAGGTCGAGTCCAACGGCCGCGCCATCACCTTCGTCGACACGCCCGGCCACGAGGCCTTCACCTCGATGCGCGCCCGAGGCGCCAACGTCACCGACATCGTGGTCCTGGTCGTCGCCGCCGACGACGGCGTGATGCCTCAGACCGTCGAGGCCATTGCCCACGCCAAGGCCGCCGGCGTGCCAATCGTGGTGGCGCTCAACAAGATCGACTTGCCCAACGTCGATTCGCCGGCCAACCTCAACAAGATCTACGGCGAGCTCTCACAGCAGGAGCTGAACCCCGTCGAATGGGGTGGCGATACCGAGATCGTCAAGACCTCAGCGGTGACTGGCCTGGGCATCCCCGACTTGCTGGCCACACTCGAGACGATTGCCGAGCTCCACGAGCTCAAGGCCGACCCGGCCCGTCCGGCGACCGGCACCTGCCTGGAGGCGTCGCTGTCCGAAGGCCGGGGCGTACTGGCCTCCGTTCTGGTCCAGGACGGGACCCTCCGCGTCGGCGACGTGATCGTCTGCGGCGACGGCTTCGGCCGCGTCCGCTCGCTGTTCAACGACAAGGGACTCCCCATCGACCAGGCAGGCCCGTCCACCCCCGTCGAGGTTTCGGGCCTCGACGTTGTCCCCTCCGCCGGCGAAAACTTCGGCGTCATCGACGACATCCCCCGCGCCCGCGCCGTCGCGGAGGCCCGCCGGCTCCGCGCCCGCGACGCCGCCCACGCCGATCGACAGGCCGTTACCCTGGAAAACCTCTACAGCAAGATGGCCGAGCAGAAGCTCAAGAGCCTCAACTTGATCATCAAGGCCGATGTCCAGGGGTCGATCGAAGCCCTGACCAAGGAACTCGAAAAACTCGCGAACGATGAAGTCCCGATCCGCGTCCTCTTCAAGGCTGTCGGCGGAATCACCGAGAGCGACATCGTGCTGGCCGACGCGTCCCAGGCCATCGTCATCGGTTTCCGCGTCGCCCCCGAAGACCGCGCCATCACCCTCGCCGAGGAAAAGAACATCGAGATCCGCCGCTACGACATCATCTACCAGGTCACCGACGACATCAAAAAGGCCGTCGAAGGGATGCTCATCCCCGAGATCAGAGAGGTCCACCTCGGCCGTGCCGTCGTCCGCCTGGTCTTCAAAATCTCCAAGGTCGGTGCCGTCGCCGGCTGCTTCGTCACCCAGGGTACGATCGAACGCGCGGCCAAGGTCCGGTTGATCCGTGAAGGACGCGAGATCTACAAGGGCGCGATCGACGCCCTCAAGCGGTTCAAGGACGACGTCAAAGAGGTCCCGCAAAACTTCGAATGCGGAATCAAGATCGCGAACTTCGACGATGTCAAGGTCGACGACGTCATCGAGGCCTACCGGGTCGACATCATCCGGCGCACGCTGTGATCAGTTGCCAGTGGAAGGACCGAAGGACGGAAGGACGGAAGGATGAAGGATGAAGGATGAATAAAACCCTTCGTGATCGAGCGATTTCCGACTCATCCTTCATCCTTCATCCTTCATCCTTCATCCTTTTCTCGAAGGTGAACATCGATGCCGACACACCGTAGCCTGCGGATGGCCGAAGCGATTCGCGAGGTGGTCGCCACGGCGATCCTCTTCGACGTCGCGGATCCCCGCGTGCGCTCGGTCACGGTGCTCCGGGTCGAGGTTTCGAGCGACTTGCGCCACGCCACGGTCTACGTGTCGATCATGGGGCCCGAGTCCGAGCAGAAGCGGACGCTCAAGGGCCTGAACCACGCGACCGGCTTCCTCCAGGCCCGCGTGGCCGCGCGGCTGCAAACCCGATTTACGCCGGTCTTGAGTTTCAAGCACGACACCAGCTCCCAGAAATCGGTCGAGCTGGCGCGTCTGATCGATCAGGCCATTGCTTCGGACCAGCGGCCGGAGGCAGCCCCGAGTGAATCCATCGCCGTGGCTGAAGTGGAACCGGCCGCGGACAGCTCCGCGCGCGGCCATCCTGCCGACGGCGCCGTTCCTGAAAGCTCGTGAATGGGCCGGAGAGTGCGAACCGGTCGCGCCCTACCTCAGCACGAGCCCACCGTTTCCCCGACCTTGCCTCGTTCAGCCTTCAACCCACGATCATTCTCATGGCGACACAAAGCAAAACGCAGTTGCTGACCAACGTCTTTACATTGCTCAAGCGGCGCTACAAGTCCAAGGCCGATCGCAATGCCTCCAGGCTCTCGGTGTTGAAGTCGGTCGTCTACGGGATCTGCCACGAGGACACGACACGCGAGCAGGCCAACCAGGCCCTGTCTCGCTTCAACGATGAGTTCTTCGACTGGAATGAGATCCGCGTCAGCAGTCTCGACGAGATCCAGGAGAACCTGGCCGGACTTCCCGATCCCGAGCTGAAGGCGCAGCGCATCCGCCGGTTCCTCCGGCAGCTCTTCAGCCGAACCTACGGCTTTACCCTCGACGCGTTGACCAAGAAACCGCTCAAGGATGCCCTCAAGGTCCTGCGAACCTACGACGCTTTCTCATCAGACTACGTCACGGCCACCGTCATCCAGCAGGCGCTTGGGGGCCATGCGATACCGATCGATCAGGCCTCACGCCGCGCCTTGAAGCGGTTGGGAATCTCCGAATCCGAGCTCCCGGCTCTGCGAGCCGTCCTGGAACGGGCCATTCCCAAAAACCGCGGCGCCGAATTTCTCGACCTGATCGAAGACCTCGCCAATGACACGTGCGCGGAGGACCAGCCGGACTGTCCCCACTGCGAGCTGCGCAAAATCTGCCCGTTCGCCTTGGCAAGCAAGCACGAAGCCCATTCCTCCGCCACCGCCGGCCGGGCCGGACCGGCCCGCACCACCAAGGACGCGATCAAGACGGCCAAGGGCAAGGGAGCCGACGCCAGAGCGCCCAGGCCAGCCAAGAAGAAACCCGCGACCAAAGCCGCCAACGAGACGCCTCGTTCCTCCAAGTCACCCCGCGGTAAGCACCACGATGCCAAGTAGGCTGGAACGTCCCGACCTGGGGTGATGAAAAAAAGGTCATACCTTCGCAAGTGTTCCTAGATCGATGAGTCGTTCGAAATGACGTTCGATTCGATTGGGTAAATCTCCCCCCGTGATCAGCAACCCCAGCTCCATGTTGATTGTAAACGCATAGTCCGTCAAATTGGCGCTCGACAGGAATAACCAACGACCGTCGGCGACCACGCATTTGACGTGGAGGCTACCCAGCTTGCCGCTGGAATCCCTGGCCCGCTGCTCCTTGGGCCAGTAATAGAGAGTCGAGCTGGCGGCAACGTCCTCACCCAGCGCCCGGATCGTGTTGTATTCGTTCTCGCCTTCAAGTCTGTCGGGCGTTTCAACGACGACATTGATCCGAACACCTCGGCTGGCCGCGCGGACCAGAGCCTCACAGACGTAGCGGATTCGATAAACAGCATAGCTTACCAGGGTGATCCGCCGGCTGGCCGAGTCGATCACCTGCAAGATCACCTGCTCCGTTCGCCGTAGCGGGACGACGCCGGCATCGGGGCCAGTCCAGACTAGCTCAACGGATTGCGTCTCCCGATGGCCCTTCTCGGCCTCTGACGCCGTGAGCAGAGCGGCGACGACAGAATGGGGTAGGACGTCACCGGCCTCCGACCTCCAGCGATCGAGAAAGGCGACCACGAACGCTCGGTGGTGGGGGCTCGAGACGGCCTGGGCGATCTGGTCCCGCAGCATCCCCAGGTCCGAGCGGTCACACCATTCAAGTCGCGCGGCGACGGCCTCGACCACTGAGGAAGGCAATAGCTTCGCCAGCCGGCACGCTTCCTCCGCGATCAGGTGGTAGCTGCCCATGAACTCTTCCTTGGTCGGCGGCACGGTTCAGCCCTCCACCTTCGATCGCAGCTCCGCTTCGTGCTTGGCCAGGTCGGCGGCGTCGAAGACCGTCCAGCCCAACTCCTCGAACGACGTCCGGTAGTCTCCTCCCTCGGGCAGCACGGCCGCAACCTTCCGGTCGGGCCAAGCCAGCTCGGCCTGGGCGCAGACCCGGCCGTGACCGTCCTGAAGCTCGTAGCCGGCCTCGGGCGGAGGCAACTTTCGCTTCGACCACGACCGAACGAACTCCTGACACCGCTCGTCACAGAGGTCCACGAGTAGGTCGGTCTCGCTGAGAGCCGTCTCCACCGGGCTTGAAGGGGACACCGATTCGTCGGTCTCGGCCGTGATCGTCGCCTCGGGGACGGCCTCGGCGAACTTGGTGAAGAACGCCAGTTCACCCGACTCGACCGTCGAGACCAGCACCGAGCGGTCGAGGTACTTGTTGCCTCGCTCACACGAGGTCTCGGGCAGGAACAGGCAGGCGTGGCAGGCCGCACCGTGGAGCGTCAGCCCGTCCTTGATCGGGTGGTGCTCGGCGCACAGCGGGTCCGAGGCGCAGAGCCGCATCGCCTCGAGGGCCTGATCCAGGTGCCGCCCGAGTGTCTTCGGATCGCCCAGGGCGACTAGACCTCCAAGCGTCCCCTCGCTGTCCGGGGCGGCGGTGTAGAGCAAGATGCCCGCCATCGGCTCGTGGTCGCCGCCCGGAGCGCGAGAGTAGATCCGCTCTCGGATGCTCGCCGTCGTGTAGCCGCACTCGACGGCGAACTGGCGGATCAGGGCGTGGGCCAGCGAGTGCAGGAGGACGTAGCGCATCGTCGGGAAGCCGTCGTTGGGCTCGAGACCGCGGTCCTGCCGCCACCGCCTGTGGGCCTCGAAGAACTCGTTCTCCCGCTCCCTGGTCTTCTTGACCCACGCCTCGATGGCCCGCTCCGAGAAATGGAGGAACACCCCCTCGCCCCGGATCTCGGACGTGGGCACCCACTTCAGGGCCTTCCGGCTCAGCGGAACCCGTTGTTCCTTCGGGAAATCACCAATCTCGGTGTAATCGCCGGGCGACTCGATCCGGGTAAACCCGATCAGGGCGCGGACCTCACGCAGCCGCTCGGCGAGGACGACCTTCTTCAAGGCATTGCGGTACGCCTCGGGCGGATCGACGACCCGGAGCTTGAAGTCACGGCTATTAAGGCTCGGGTCGGGATTTGAGAAGACCGCCCACTCGGGCTCCCGCAAGTCGAGGAACTCGTCCTCCTCCTGACCGCTGGCCTCCATCCGCCTGGTGACCGCTTCCCAGATCTGGTCCTCGCTGAAGGCGGCAACCCCCTTGAGCAGCTTCCGTTTGAGCATCACTTCCCGGGCCGACACGCACTCCTCCAGCTCCGCCCAGTTCAACTCGACCAGTTGGCCCAGCTTGTCGGTCGTCGTCGGGATCGACAGCACGGATAGTACGATCGGAAACCAGGAATTCGAGGCCCCGAGCAGGATCGCCCGCTGCCGCCCCTCGCAGGCCTCCTCGTCGTATTTCCGCAGGTGGGGCCAGCGCCCCCGGCACCCGGCCAGCTCCTCACGGCCCTCCTCGCTGAACGCATCGGAGAGGCGGCGCTTGAGGTCGCATCTCACGCATTGCACCTGAATGTCGGCCACTTCTCCCGACGCCCCCAGCTCATAGAGCCGCAGCTCGTACCGGCAGTCGGTCTTGCCCCTGTGGACGAACTCGACCCACGGAAAGTCGTCCAGATGGCCTTGCTCGCAGGCCACGAGGAACCGGGCCGGCACCACCGTGGGCGGCTTCCCTGGCTTCTTGCAGATCCGGTGCACGTACCGGCTCTTGTCCTTCCCAGGTGAAGTCGTCCCACGGCTCCATGCCGGCCCGGTGCAGCAGGCCGACCGTGATCCCGTCGCGCTGCTCGTCGTAGCCGAGGACCCGCCCCCCCGCGTTCCTCTGGGCCTCGGCCAGCCACTCGTCGAGCCGCTCGTTCAACTCGGCCTTCAGGTTCGGGAGCAACTGGTCGTCGCCCGACCCCACCAGCTCGGCCCTCCGCAGAATCGTCTTGAGCGCTTCCTTCACGTAGGGATGGTTGCGGTCGATCCGGCTCGCCCTCTGATTGGCGTTGAACTCGGTCCCCTGAAGCCGGATGCACGACACCAGCAGGGCCGTCAGGCCCCGGCTCAAGGACCCCGATGCGAACGGGGTCACCGACAGCGCCTCGACGTGGTTGTAGAACGTCGCGTGGTAGTGCTCGAACCGCTCGTAGTGCGAAAGGTCACGGGGCCGTGTCCAGTTGTAGGCAGTGAAGACCAGGCCCGGGAACCTCCGGCCGACCCGGCTGGTCGCCTGGATGTACTCGGCCGTCGTCTTGGGCTGACCGCCAACAACCATCAAGCCGAGCCGCTGCACGTCCACGCCGACCGAGACCATGTTAGTCGCCAGCAGAACGTCGAGGGGCCGCTTGGGCATGTCCCTGAGCTGCCCCCGCCTGGCCATCTCCTTGCGCTTGGCCTCGCTCTGCGGGTCAAACGCCACCTCGAGATGGTCAAGCACGTCGGGGATGTCGGTCGAGTCCTTGCGCGAGGTCAGCTCGTCAATCGAGTGGAGCAGCCGGACGGTCAGCCCTCGCTGGTCCATCTTCTTCAAGCGCGTCTGCACGTCGTCATCGACCAGCCGCCGCATCCCACCCAGTTCCCGCATCGAGTTGAAGTAGCCGATCAGGGTCATCCACGGGTCGACCTCCTTGCCGTAGCCCTTCTTCTCGTAGAGGGACTGGGCCGACGACAGCAGGGCGACGTAGGTCCGGATCAGGGCGACCTTGAGCCTGCGGCCGGGAGCGCAGATGCCGATGTACCGGCGACCCGGCAAGTCCTCGCTCGGGGGCCGCTGGAGGGCGAAGAAGTTGTCCCGCACGTCGAGCCCATTCGGGGGGAACACCCGGACATCCCGCAGGAACGTCGCGTGGATCTGGTCCCTGGCCTTGCGGATCGTCGCCGTCGAGGCGATCAGCTTGGGACGGACGGTCTTGCCGTTGACGTCCCACGAGCAGAGCCTGTCCACCGCCGTCTCGTACAGCCCCACGAGCGTCCCCAACGGGCCGCTGATCAGGTGCAGCTCGTCCTGGATGATCAAATCAGGCGGTCGCAGCAGTGGATGCGCCGTGGTCTTGGCCGGGGGGTACTTGTCCTTCTTGGGGTGCGAGTCAGCGTCCTCGACCTCGGGCGACCGGAATCCGTGTCGCGAGCAGTAGCCGTCAACCTGGCCGAAGAGCATCTGGACCTTGCCGTTCCACGGCATCTGGGCGAACTTGTCCACCGTGGCGATCAGCAAGGTGGGCAGGCGCCGGTAGATCTCCTCGTCCACCACCAGGACCGGGATGCCCTCGAGCGGCGAGTTCTTGGCGCTGAACGGGCAGCGCCCCAGCACGTCGCCGCAAGAGGAGACCGTGCGGCAGCGGCCCTTGGCGTAGCCCTCGACCTTGATGTCCCGGCCAGGCTCGATCTTCGCCCCGCACCACGGGCAGTTGGTCAGTTGGGCCGGTGAGCCACCCCCTCGACCCTTGAACTTGCCGCCGTGCTCCTGCTGGATTGCCTCGGCCGCTTGTTCGGTCGTGTTCGGCGTGGTCTTCTGCCCGACCCAGAGTCCGATGCGGAACGGCTCCTTGCCCCACTTCGCCTCGTCGCCCCGCCGGATGACCTCGCACGCGCAGATCAGCGCGGCGGCTCGCTGGAACTGCTGGATGGTCAGCAGCCGCAGCGTGTATCTCATCAGAACCGCAACGCCCTGTTCCCCGGAACGACCGCCCACCGGCCCTTGAAGCCGCCGCAGGCCCATGGTGTAGGCCGACAGACCGAGGTATGCCTCGGTCTTGCCGCCGCCCGTGGGGAACCACAGCAGGTCGGCCACCGCCTCGGCGGCGTCGGACCGGTCCTTGTGCTCGAGCCTGGTGACCCCCGGCAGGTTGAGGAGCAAGAAGGCCAACTGAAAGGGATACCACGACCGGTTGGCGGGCACGTCGACGGACCGCTCGTCCACCGGTTCCTCCCGCCTTCTTTTCAGGGAAATGATCGTGTGCACGCGCTGCTGCCACATGGCCAGGTTGGCGAACCGGAACGCTTGGGCGGCTTTCTCATCCTCCACGAGCAGCGTCAGGCCCGCCTCGATGCGCCGGAGGGCCTCCCGGCACCGGCCCAGGGAGTTCTTGCCCGGCGCCTGATAGAGGCTCATGTCCGGATTGGTGAGCTCCGCCTGCCGGTCGTGGATCCACGCTCCATAGGCGACGAGCAAGGGCCGCAATTTCGCCCCGAGTTGAGCCGTGGGCGTCTCGCCCAGCTCCTTCATATCCACGACCAGACCGGCCAGCTTGGGCCAGTCGGCAACGGTCGGGGGCGTGGTCTGGGGCACCTCGTAAGCGGGAACCACCACCGTCGAGAGCCGGCGCGCCCGGTCGCGGACCCCCTCGGGGCAATCAGCGTGGACGCTGACTCCGTGCCCCACGCCGAACTCGATCTGATGGCGGTAGAGCATCGCCATCTCCTGCTCCTCGGCAAACGCAACCGGATCGGCCTTGCCGGGTTCTTTCTGGTGGGCGTGGCTCTGGAAGACCGGCCCATGGTCGGGGGATTCGACGATCAGTTCCGGCTGGAACAGCCAGGCCGCGTCCCTCAGCTTCTTCGGCTCAGCCTGCCCGTTGACGAGGAACAGGGTGACGCTCCAGAAGTGCTCCCGCTTGCGGACCAGCCCCTGCACTTGCACCTGGGGGAACTCGGCGTCCGGCGTCCAGTTCAGCCGGCCGGCCGTCAGCGGGATCGGCTCGGAGACGGCCTCCCGCTGGCTTCGCTTCCAGACCAGCTTCTTGTCGCCGCCTGGCGTGGTGAGCGTCGCGCTCCGGTCCCGGTGGTAGTGGCCCCAGCGGGCGTTGATCTGGATGGCCTACGCGTCCAGCCTGACGCAGAAGGTCATCCCGAACGAAGACGGGAACATCGTCTTGTTCGCCGGGGACGTGCTCTCAGGTGTGCCGTCCTCGACCGGGCCGCTGCCCCCTTGGGGAAGCTCGTCGAATTCCTCCGGGGAACGCTCCTGCCGCTTGGGCGCGAGCATCCCGACCAGGTAGCGGTCCCGCACGCTCTGTTCTGCGATCTCCTCCTCGGGCCCGCCGACCGGCCCCAGGAGGTCCTTGAGG